>DAIDKO010000141.1 GCA_027450005.1 Rhodanobacter sp.
GCGTGCGCGGCCGGCAAGGCACCGCCGGTCGGACCGCCGACCTCGACGAACCGCGAACCCGACTGTCGGGCGGCTCCGCCGCCCATCCTCACCGTGCGCCGGGATGGACCGACACGCGGTGGGGGCGGTTGAGATTCCGAACCCCGGTTATGCGGTGTTGCACCATCGGCTAGAATGGGCGTTTCCATTCGTGCAGCGCCGTTTCCCGCATGATCGCACTCGACGGGCAGAGCGCCCTTTCCTCCTTCCGCCTCGAACGCCTTAATGCCCGCCTCGATGCCTTGCATCACGGCGCGCACGTGCATGCCGCCTGGTTCGTCTATTTCCTCGATGTCGCCGCCGCGCCGGAAGGCGCGCTGCGCCAGCGCCTGCTGGAAGTGCTGGAGGCGAAGGATGCCGCGCCGGCGCCGGCTACGCTGTGGGTGGTGCCGCGACTGGGCACGATCTCGCCGTGGTCGAGCAAGGCTACCGACATACTGCATGGCGCCGGTTTCGACCTGTATCGCGTGGAGCGCGGTACGGCGTGGCACCTCGCCGGCCTGCCCGCGGCAGATGCGCCTGCCTATGAGGCCGTGCTGGCCCTGCTACATGACGCGATGACGCAGTCTGTGCTGGGTTCATTGGATCAGGCGCAGGGCCTGTTCCTCGCCGGCCAGCCGGGCGACCTGATGCATGTCGCACTGGGTGGCGACGCCGGGGCCGCGCTGGCGCGGGCCAATCGGGACCTCGGTCTGGCACTGGCCGACGACGAGATCGACTACCTCGCCGCGCGCTACGCCGAGCTGGGCCGCGATCCCACCGACGCCGAACTCTTCATGTTCGCCCAGGCGAACTCCGAGCACTGCCGCCACAAAGTCTTCAACGCGAGCTGGACGGTGGACGGCGAGGGACAGGACAAGAGCCTGTTCGCAATGATCAAGAATACCCACCAGCATGCGCCCGCCCATACGCTGTCCGCCTACAAGGACAACGCGGCGGTGATCGAGGGTAGCGTGGGCAGGCGCTTCCACGCCGACGAAAACGGCGTGTGGCGCGCGCGCGCGGAGCAGATCGACTACGCGATCAAGGTGGAAACGCACAACCATCCCACCGCGATCGCGCCCTGGCCGGGCGCGGCCACCGGCGCCGGCGGCGAGATCCGCGACGAGGGCGCCACCGGCCGCGGCGCCAAGCCCAAGGCTGGCCTCACCGGCTTCTCGGTATCCGACCTGCGCATTCCCGGCCATCCGCAGCCGTGGGAAGTGGATCGTCCGCTGCCGCCGCGCATGGCCAGCGCGTTCGAGATCATGCGCGACGGTCCGCTGGGCGCCGCCGCGTTCAACAACGAGTTCGGCCGCCCCTGCCTCGGCGGCTACTTCCGCAGTTTCGAGATGGAGGCCTGCGAGACGGGTCTGCGCCGCGGCTACGACAAGCCCATCATGCTGGCCGGCGGCCTCGCCAACATCCGCCACGACCACGTGCAGAAGCAGGAGATCCAGCCCGGCCACGCGGTGATCGTGCTGGGTGGCCCGGCGATGCTGATCGGCCTCGGCGGCGGCGCGGCCTCCTCGGTGGCGTCGGGCGCCTCCAGCGCCGAGCTGGATTTCGCCTCCGTGCAGCGCGACAACGCCGAGATGGAGCGCCGCTGCCAGCAGGTGATCGACGCCTGCTGGGCGCGCGGCGAGCACAACCCCATCGTCAGCATCCACGACGTGGGTGCGGGCGGCCTGTCCAACGCGATTCCCGAGCTGCTCAACGATGCCGGCGTGGGCGGTGAGATCGACCTCTCCAAGGTGCCGTGCGACGATCCCTCGCTGTCGCCGATGCAGGTGTGGAGCAACGAGTCGCAGGAGCGCTACGTGCTCGGCATCGCGCAGGAAAACCTGCCGGAGTTCGAGGCCTATTGCGCGCGCGAACGCTGCCCCTATGCGGTGGTCGGCGTTGCCACGGCCGAGCGCGTGCTGCGCGTCACCGACCCGCGCCGCGACCTCGCCGTGATCGACCTGCCGATGGACGTGCTGTTCGGCAAGCCGCCGCGCATGCATCGCGACGCCAGGCGCATCAAGCCGCGCGTGGACCTGGTGCCCGACCTCACCGGCATCGGCATGGACGAGGCGCTGCTGCGCGTGCTGCGTCTGCCCACCGTGGGCAGCAAGAGCTTCCTGATTACCATCGGCGACCGCACCGTGGGCGGGCTGAACCATCGTGACCCGATGGTCGGCCCGTGGCAGGTGCCGGTGGCCGACTGCGCAGTCACCCTGGCCGATTTCGACGGCTACCGCGGCGAGGCGATGGCGATGGCCGAGCGCGCCCCGGTGGCGCTGCTTGGCAGCGCCGACGCCGCACGGCTGGCAGTAGGCGAGGCGATCACCAACCTCGCCGCCGCGCCCATCGAGAGCCTGGGCGATATCCGCCTGTCGGCCAACTGGATGGCTGCGGTGAACCATCCCGGCGAGGATGCCGCGCTGTTCGACGCGGTGAAGGCGGTCGGCATGGAGCTTTGCCCCGAACTCGATATCTCCATCCCGGTGGGCAAGGACTCGCTGTCCATGCAGACGGTGTGGACGGACGGCGACACGCCGCAACGCACGGTGGCGCCGGTATCGCTGGTGATCACCGGCTTCGCCCGCGTGGACGACGTGCGCTGCACGCTCACCCCGCAGCTGCGGCTCGACCACGGCGACACCGATCTGTGGCTGCTCGACCTCGGCGCCGGCCGCGACCGCCTCGGTGCGTCCGCGCTGACCCAGGTGTTCAACCGCAGTGGCGGCGTGCCGCCGGACCTGGACGACGCCCGGCGCCTGCGCGCGCTGTTCGAACTGGTGCAGGAAGCAAACCGCGGCGGATTGCTGCTGGCCTACCACGACCGTTCCGACGGCGGCGTCATCGTCACCCTGCTGGAAATGGCCTTCGCCGGCCACTGCGGCCTGGAGATTCACCTCGATGGCTGGGCCGATGCGGCGCTGCGCGCGCTGTTCAACGAGGAGCTCGGCGCGGTGCTGCAGGTGGCGAAGGCCAACCGCGAAGCCTTCGAGGCACTGCTGGTGAAGCACGACCTCGCCGGCATGGCCTACCGCATCGGCCGCCCCAAGGAAAAGCTCGGCATCAAGCTCTTCTCCGGCGGCGAAACGCTGTTCAAGTGGAACTGGGGTACGTTGTACCGTGCCTGGAACGAGACCAGCCACGCCATGCAGCGCCTGCGCGACAACCCGCACAGCGCCGACGCGGAGCTTGAATGGCGACTGGACGACGCCGACCCGGGCCTCTCGCCCAGGCTCACCTTCGATCCCGCCGAGGACATCGCCGCGACGCTAAACAAAAAGGGCGCGCGTCCGCGCGTGGCGATCCTGCGCGAGCAGGGCGTCAACGGCCAGGTGGAAATGGCCGCCGCGTTCGACCGAGCCGGCTTCGAGGCGGTGGACGTGCACATGTCCGATCTCGCCAGCGGACGGGTGAGGCTGGCCGACTTCCGCGGGCTTGCCGCGTGCGGCGGCTTCTCCTATGGCGACGTGCTCGGGGCCGGCCGTGGCTGGGCCACCTCGATCCTCTACAACGACTACCTGCGCGCCGAGTTCACCGCGTTCTTCGCCGATACGACGAAGTTTGCGCTGGGCGTGTGTAACGGCTGCCAGATGCTGGGCCAGCTGAAGGACATCATCCCCGGCGCGCAGCACTGGCCGAAGTTCCTGCGCAACGTGTCCGAGCAGTACGAGGCACGCGTGGCCACGCTGGAGCTGCTCGATTCGCCCAGCCTGTTCTTCAAGGGCATGGCCGGTTCGCGCATACCGGTGGCGGTGGCGCATGGCGAAGGCCGCGTGCATTTCCCCGGCACCTGCAGCCCGTCCAAGGCGCAGGCCGCGGTGCGCTTCGTCGACAACCGCGGCAAGCCCACCGAGCACTTCCCGCTCAATCCGAACGGTTCGCCCGGCGGCTTGGCCGGCTTCACGGCCGCCGACGGCCGCGTGACTATCCTGATGCCGCACCCGGAGCGTGTATTCCGCAGCGTGCAGATGAGCTGGCACCCGGAGCCGTGGGGCGAGGATTCACCGTGGATGCGCATGTTCCGCAATGCGCGAGTGTGGTGCGGCTGAGCGAACCCGTGCCGCGGCACCGGTGGCCAGCGTGGCTGCCGGTGCTGGCGTGGTTGCTGTTGCTGGCCTGCCTGCCGTGGTGGTTGGGGCTGCCCTTGCTGCTGGCGTGCGCATTCTCACTGCTGTGGCGCGTCGGGCCACTTGGCGCGCTGCTGCGGCGCGGCCTTCGCTGGGGGCTGGTCGGCCTGCTGCTGGCGATCCTGCATGCCTTCAGCGCCAGTGCGCTCGGTTGGCTGTGGGGCTTGCTGGCCACGCTGGCCGGCTACTCGCTGCTGGTGCTGCTGGAGAGCTGGCTGGATCGCGCACGCCCGCGCGAGGCTACACACGCACCGACCGCCGAGTGGCCCGAAATGGCGATGGCGCCGGTCGGACCGGTGGACACCATCGTCGAGCTGCAATCGCCCAAGTGGCGCGTGCTGGGGCAGGGTGCGGCCGATCCGCTGGGCGGCGAGCTGCGTTGGCGCGACGGAATGGTGGAGCTCGCGCAAGGCGGCCTGCTCATCGGCGTGGAACCGCGCGCCGATTTTTCGGTCGATGGTCGTTGGCTGGCCTTGCCGCTTGCGGACCAGCGCGGTCTGTTCCTGCTCGATCGCCAGCGCGACCGTTGCCATCGCCTGCGTGGCTGGCAACTCGCCGGCTGGCACGCGGGACAACCCTGGCTGAGTCGCGACGAGGAGCACATGCCGCTGGCGCTCAGCCACGTGCTCGGTCGCGACGAGGATGATTGAGCATCCACCGGGCGCAAGCCCGCTGTCGCAAACTTCACCCGCCCGGCGGCAAAATCCCGTCGCGTTTCCACCGTACGCCCCGAGCATCCGCACCGTGAGCACGCGTTCCCCTTTCCAATCCCTGCAGCTCAGCGTGATCGTGGTCTCCGCCGACAGCGGGCCGGGCCTGCGCGAGTGCGTGCGCCGGGTGCTAGCCTGCACCATGCCGCTGGAACTGCTGCTGATCGACAACGCCTCGGGCGATGGCGTGCCGGCGGCGCTGGCGCGTTCCTACGAGCACGACGCGCGCTTCCGCCTGATCCAGAATCACCGGAACCTCGGCTTCGGCCCGGCGGCGAATCGCGCGGCGGCGCAGGCCAAGGGCCAATGGCTGCTGCTGCTCAACCCGGATTGCCTGCTCGACCAGGCCGGCCTTGAGCGCCTGCTCGCGGTGTTCGCGGAGGAGAAGCAGGTCGGCCTGCTCGGCGCCGTCGTGTGCGACGCACGGGGCTTGCCCGATCCCGCCTCGCACCGGCGCGATCCGCTGCTGCGCCGCGCGCTGGCCAGCCTGTCCGGCAGTGCGGGCGAGCGGGTGGAGGTCGGTGGCCCGATGCCGGTCAGCCTGGTGGAGGCCGAGGCGGTGTCCGGCGCGCTGATGCTGCTACCGCGCCACCTGTTCGAACGTCTGGGCGGGTTCGACGAAGGCTATTTCCTGCATTGCGAGGATCTCGACCTCTGCCGTCGCGTGCGCGACGCCGGCTGGCGCGTGTTGCTGGCCGGCGACGTGCGCGTGGAGCACGGCAAGGGCGGCTCCAGCCGGCATCGGCCGGTCTTCGTGAGCCGCCACAAGCATCGCGGCATGTGGCGCTGGTTCCGCAAGTTCGATCCATCCGCGCGCAATCCGCTGGTGGCGGCTGTGGTATGGCTGGGCATCTGGGCGCATTTCATGCTTAAGGTCCCCGGCCAGCTGGCACGCAGGGCGAAAGGCGTATGAGTTCGCGCAACACGCTTCTCCCCACCCTCGGCTTGGTGACCATGACTGCCGTGTGGGGCTCCACCTTCGTGCTGATCAAGGACGTGGTGGCGCGCATGCCGGTGGCGGATTTCCTGGCCGTGCGCTTCGCTGTGGCCGCGCTGGCGATGCTGGCGCTGTTCCCGCGCCACGTGTGGCGGCTCGGCCGCGCCGGTCTCGCGCGCGGCCTTGCGCTGGGTGCGATCTACGGTTGCGGCCAGTTGCTGCAGACTTGGGGGCTGGCACTGATCTCGCCCAGTGTCAGCGGATTCGCCACCGGCATGTACGTGGTGTTCACGCCCATCCTCGCCACCGCCCTATTCCGGCAACGGATGTCCGGTGTTGTGTGGATCGCGGTGGCGCTGGCCACCGCCGGCCTTGCGCTGCTCTCGCTCAAAGGCCTGTCAGTGGACGCCGGCGTTTGGTTGACGCTGGCCTCGGCGGCGCTCTACGCCTTGCACATCGTCCTGCTGGGACAGTGGTCGCGTGCGGGCGAGGCGTTCGGCCTGTCGGCGGTGCAGATGGTCGCCATCGCGGTGGTCTGCCTGTTCGCCACGCTGCCGCACGGCGGACCCGTGCAGCCGCTGGACCGCGCCGCATGGCTGGCCGTGCTCTACATGGCGCTGATCGCCGGCGCCGGTGCGATGCTGATGCAGACCTGGGCGCAGGCGCACATGCCCGCCACGCGTGCGGCCATCGTGATGACCACCGAACCGGTGTTCGCTGCCGCCTTCGCGGTGGCGCTTGGCAGCGATGCGCTCACCTGGCGCATGCTGGCCGGCGGTGCGCTGGTGCTGGGCGCGATGTACCTGGTCGAGTTGATGCCGCGCCGTTCGGCGGCGCTGGCGGCGGAGGCTGTGCACCACGAGGTGTAAGTCTCGCCGGCTTGCGACTCAGCCGCGTGCGATGAACGCCGCCGCCCGCTCGCCGATCATCGCGCAGGCGGCCTGGGTGTTGCCGGAGATCAGCGTCGGCATGATTGAGGCATCGGCCACGCGCAGGCCGGCGACGCCGCGCACCCGCAGTTCGGGATCGACCACGGCGTCGGCATCGCTGCCCATGCGGCAAGTGCCTACCGGATGGTAGATGGTGTCGGCGTGCGCGCGGACGATCTCGCGCAGGCGGGCTTCGTTATCCGTCTCGGCGTCGTACAGCGCCGGCCCCGCGTAGCGCGCGAAGGCGGGCGCGGCGAGGATGCGGCGCGCCAGTGCGGTGCCGGCGAGCAGCGTTTCCACGTCGCGCCCGTCGCTGAGGAAGGCAGGGTCGATCTGCGGTGCGCGGCGGGCGTCGGCGCTCGCCAGCCGCACGCTGCCGCGGCTGTGCGGGCGCAGCACGCAGGTATGCAGCGACAGTCCGCGGGTGGCGTGCAGGCGGCGGCTGTGGTTGTCCACGATGCCGATGCACAGGTGCATCTGCACGTCGGGACGGTCCAGATCGGGCCGCGTGCGCAGGAAGCCGCCGGCCTCGGCGACGTTGCTGGTGAGCAGGCCCGTGCCGCGACGGAACGGCGCGATGGCCCGCAGCACCTGCGGCACGATGGACGGCACGGTGCCGAACAGGCCGTGGTCGTTCACCCTCCGACTGATGACGAAATCCACGTGGTCCTGCAGGTTCGCGCCCACACCGGGACTGTCGTGCAGCACCGGGATGCCCAGTTCGCGCAAATGACCGGCGGGGCCGATGCCCGAGAGCATCAGCAACTGCGGCGTGCCGAAGGCGCCGGCTGACAGCACCACCTCCGCGCGCGCGGCGTACGTGCTGCCATCGACGCAGGCGACACCGCGGGCGCGGCCGTCTTCGAGCAGTACGCGCGCCACCGGCGTGTCTGCCAGCACAGTCAGGTTCTTCGGCGCCAGCGTGGCGAGGTAGGCGCGTGCCGCGTTCCAGCGCTGGCCGCGGCGCTGGAATACCTGGTACAGGCCTGCGCCTTCCTGGCTGGCGCCGTTGAAGTCGGTATTGAGTGGATGGCCGCACTGCACGGCGGCGTCCACGAAGGCGCGCGCGCAGTCGCTGGGGCTGGCCAGGTCGCTCACCGCCAGCGGGCCGCCGATGGCGTGCCAGGCGTCGGCGCCGCGCGCGTTGTCCTCGCCGCGCAGGAAGTATGGCAGCACGTCGCCCCACGCCCAGCCGCTGGCGCCGAGACGTGCCCAGTCGTCGTAGTCCTCGCGCTGGCCGCGGATGTAGATCATCGCGTTGATCAGGCTGGAGCCGCCCAGCCCGCGCCCGCGCGGCTGTACGCCGCGGCGCCCGCCCAGGCCCGCCTGCGGCACGGTGCGATAGCTGTAGTTGCGCGCGTTGCGGAACGGCACCAGGGTGGCTATGCCCAGCGGCACGTCCGAGCGGATGCCGCTTTTCGCGGGGCCGGTCTCGAGCAGCAGCACGGAGGCCTCCGGCCGCGCCTGCGCCAGCCGCGTGGCGCAGGCGCAACCGGACGGGCCGGCGCCGACGATGATGTAGTCGAAGCTGCCGCGTGGCGCGTCCATGTCAGCCCGGCAACTGCTTGGTGCCGAAGATCTTGTCACCGGCGTCGCCGAGGCCCGGCAGGATGTAGCCGTGATCGTTGAGCCGCTGGTCGATGGCTGCGGTGTAGATCTCGATATCGGGATGCGCGGCCTCGATGCGCTTGAGCCCCTCCGGCGCGGCGACCAGGAACAGCCCCTTGATGCGCGTGCAACCGGCGGCCTTGAGCATATCCACGGTGGCGACCAGGGTGCCGGCGGTGGCCAGCATCGGGTCGACGATCAGTGCGATGCGCTCGTCCATGCGACCGGTGAGCTTCTCGTAGTAGGCGATCGGCTGCAGGGTCTGCTCGTCGCGCTGCAGGCCCACCACGCTGACCTTGGCGGCGGGGATCAGGTCGAGCACGCCGGGCAGCATGCCGAGGCCGGCGCGCAAGATCGGCACGATGGTGATCTTGGCGCCCTTGATCCGCTGCACGGTGAGCGGGCCGGCCCAGCCGTCGATGTGTTCCTCGACCGTTTCTAGGTCCTTGGTGGCCTCGTAGGTGAGCAGGGCGGCGACCTCGCCGGCCAGCTCGCGGAATTCCTTGGTGCTGATCCCGGCGCGCCTCATCAGGCCGAGCTTGTGCTGGATCAGCGGGTGGCGGACTTCGACGGTTTTCATCGGCCAAGCATAGCCCCACACCTGGCGCGGAACACCGCCGGGGGCGGCTTTCGGCATCGCGTCTGCCGTGGCGAGGGAGCCACGAAAAAAGGCGCCACCTTGCGGCGGCGCCTTGGTACACCGGTGCCGGATTGCTCAGTGCACGGCGGCAGCCGCGGCACCACCCTTGAGGCAGGTGCTCATGAAAGTCTTGCGATCGGCGCCCTTGAGCGACTTGCCCTTGGCTTCGGCGCTGCAGGCCTTCATCTTTTCCTGCTGCGTGGCCTTGGCGGTGGCGGGTGCGGCGGCGCCATGCCCCTTGAGGCAGGAGCTCATGAAGGCCTTGCGTTCGTCACCCTTCTTGCCGGTGGCCTGGTGGCTGCAGTCGGCCATGCGCTGCTGCTGCGGCGTGAGCGCCTTCTTGGCGGCAGCCTGCGGCGTGGCGGCAAACGCGGCGGTGGTGGCGCAGGCGAGAACGGCGCAGGCGACGAGCTGGCTGAAACGCAGAGTCATGGTGGTTCCTCCCGAGGTGACCGGCGGCTGCCGGCGCAGGCAGTCTATCGCCGCCGGGGACGCACCGAGGCTGAACGGGAGGAGGGTGGTGTAGGCCGGGCGCCCGCCGCGATGTCGGCGGCGGGCGCTGGGCCGCGGTCCGCTCAGGCCGCCTTGCTTTCGCTCTTGCGTGGGCCTTCCAGCAAGGCGTGGCGCACGTGCGAGACCACCAGGTCCACTTCCGCGCTGGTGACGTTGAAGTGCGGGGTGAAGCGCAGCGAATTGACGCCGCCGTGGATCACGCCGATGCCGCGCTCGCGCAGGTACTCCTCGGTGGAGCCGGCGCCGTAGCACTTGAACTGCGGGGCCAGCTCGCAGGAGAACAGCAGGCCGGTACCCTGCACCTTGGTGATAAGGCCGCCCAGCTCGTCCTTCAGCGCGTTGAGCTTGTCCACGAACTCCTTGCCGCGCTCGCGGATGTTGGCGCGCACGGCGTCGCTGAGTTCGCCCAGCGTGGCCAGCGCCACGTCCAGCGCGCGCGGGTTCGCGGTCATGGTGTTGCCGTAGACGCCCTTGCGATACAGGCCGGCGGTACGCTCGCTGACCGCCAGCACCGACAGCGGGTACTGGCCGGCGTTGAGCGCCTTGGAGAAGGTTTCCATATCCGGCGCGGGCAGCTTCTCGAAGCCGGGGTAGTCGGTGAGCGAGAGCACGCCGTGCGCACGCAGGCCGGCCTGGATCGAGTCGACCAGCAGCAGGCTGCCGTGCGATTCGGTGAGCCGGCGCGCGGCCGCGTAGAACTCCGGTGTCACCGCGCGGCCCGGATCGCCTTCGCCCATCACCGGTTCCAGGAACATCGCCTCGATGAACCAGCCGTGCTTGTCGGCATCGGCGAACGCAGCCTCCAGCTGGGCCACGTTGTAGGGCTCGACCACCAGCACGCTGTCCTCGTGGCGGTAGCTGGCGAGGTACTGCTGGTAGGTCTTGCGCGAGGAGTCGGAATACAGCGCCGGCTTGTCGGTGCGGCCATGGAAGGCGCCCTTCACCACCAGGCGCTTGATCGTGCGCCCGGCGTAGCGGCCGCCGGCGTCGGTCATCAGCTTGGCGTTGACGTCGGCGATGCGGCAGGCCAGGCCCACCGACTCGGAGCCGGAGTTCAGGCACAGGTAGCGCGCATACGGGTTGCCGCCGCGGTTGCGGCCCAGCTCGCGGTTTAGCGCCTGGGTGAAGCGTAGCTGCGACACGCTGGGCGTCATCACGTTCGCCATCACCTGCTCGCGCGCCAGCGCGGCGTCGATGGCCGGGTGGTTGTGGCCGAAGCCGAGCATGCCGTAGCCGCCGTTGTCGTGCAGCACAGCGCCCTTCAGCGTGACGATCCACGGACCGCGCGCGGCAGCCGGCAGGTAGGGGTTGATCGCGTCGTCGGGGTAGAAGTTGACGAAGCCGGCCTGCGCCTGCGCCAGTTGCTCCGCCTCGTCCAGCTTCAGGAACTCGCCCAGCTCGCTGCGCAGTTCGCGATGGCGCGCCACCGCGGCGGCCACGGCTTCGCCCAGCATGGCGTCGGCGGCGGCCATGCGCTCGATGCTGGCGTCATCCAGGCCGGTGGTGCGCGGCTTGCCGCCGAATTCGCGCAGTTCGCGCAGCTGATCGATCAAACCCATGGTGTTCTCCTCGAAATCCGTCGGCGCCTCGCACCCAGCGCGAAGCAGGCCGACGTATAGGGCGTGGTGTGCGCGACAGGTCATCCGGCTTCGCGGGCGGCGCGCATCCACGAACGCCTAGGATAACCCGTGGGGCAGGTTGCCCGGTACCCCCTGGCGGCATCGAAACGCCTTGCACTGCAGCAACTTGCGCGTGAATGACGCTTGTCACACGCGATACCTGACGGTGGCGACTGGGGTGCTCGGGACGCCTTGCCTAAGCTCCGTGGCATGTCCCGCAAGCCGCGGGCCCACCAACTCTTCCCCCCACATGCGGGGAAGGCGAACGCAGAGGGAGAACCACGCCATGACCGACGCCACCGTCGCCCGGCTCGCCGCCGTCGCGAAACGCTACGGACCGCTCACCGCGCTGGACGGCGTGGACCTTGCCGTGCGGCGCGGCGAGCTGCTGGCCCTGCTCGGACCCAACGGCGCCGGCAAGAGCACCAGCATCGGCCTGCTGCTGGGGCTGATCCGCCCGGATGCGGGTCGCGCCGAACTGTTCGGCCTCGATCCGCAACGCATCGAGGCACGCCGCCGCATCGGCGTGATGCTGCAGTCCGCCAACCTGCCGCCCACCCTGCGCGTGGGCGAATTGCTGCGCCTGACAATGAGCTACTACCCGGCCCCGCGCGGCTACGACGAAACCGCGGCGCTGGCCGGTATCGCCGATCTGCTGAAGCGGCCCTACGGCAAGCTCTCCGGCGGCCAGCAGCGGCGCGTGCAGTTCGCGCTGGCGCTGTGCGGGCGGCCCGAGCTGCTGTTCCTGGACGAACCTACCGTGGGCATGGACATCGACGCGCGCCAGAAGCTCTGGACGGCGATGCGCGCGCTGGTCGCCGAAGGCTGTGCGGTGATACTTACCACGCATTATCTCGAGGAGGCCGAGGCGCTGGCGCAACGCGTGGTGGTGCTCGGCCAGGGCCGCGTACTCAGGGAGGGCAGCGTGGACGACCTGCGCAAGCGCGTCGCGCTCACCCGCGTCCGCTGCGTCAGCGACCTCGATGCGGCGGCGGTTGCCGCTTGGCCCAGCGTAGCTTCCGCCACGCGCGACGGCGCACACCTGTGCATCGCCACCGCGCAGGCCGAGACGGTAGTGCGTCGCCTGCTTGATGGCGATCCCGCGCTGGGCGAGCTGGAAGTGCAGCGCGCCGGCCTCGCCGAAGCCTTTACCGAACTCACCCGCGACACCACCCTGCAGGAGGCTGCCTGATGAACACTGCGATCCTTTCCGTCGCACCCGCCGATGCGGGGCGCATGCCGGCCGGCCGCGTGCTCGGCGCCTATCTCGCCGAGGCGCGCAGCGAGTGCCTGCGCTATCTGCGCAACCCGGGTTTCATGCTGCCGATCCTGTTGTTCCCGGGCTTGTTCTACCTGGTGTTCGGCATCCTGATGGCGAAGGCGAACGGCGCCGACGCGGCCCGTTACCTGCTGGCCAGCTACGGCGTGTTCGGCGTGATGAGTCCGGGCCTGTTCGGCTTCGGTGTGTCGCTGGCGCTGGAGCGCGACGGCGGCCTGCTCAC
>DAIDKO010000142.1 GCA_027450005.1 Rhodanobacter sp.
TCGGGCGCAGCCGCACGCGGTACGCGCGCTCGAGGGTGACGGGGGATGGGGTACTCACGGCCTCACCGATAGCACGAAGCGCCTATCGTGCAACCCGACCGTCTCAGCGGTCGAGATGCGGGCCACGGGCCGCCGGACGTCCCCCTCGCTCGGCGCGATCGCCCGGGTGGCTGCCTGCCGGTCGCGGCGCGACACGCTCCGATTCGACTCCCTACGCAGGCGGGGTCTTCGTCGTCCATGACTCATCCATTGTGTTCGATCCAGCCAGCGGCCGCGTGCTGACCATGAGCGGCCACAGTGATAATGCCAGCGTGATCGACACCGCCAGCGACAAGGTCGTCGCCAAGATCGCACTGCCCGGCAAGCCCGAGTTCGCGGTCAGCGACGGCCGCGGCCATGTGTTCGTCAACATCGAAGCCAAGGGCGAGCTCGCGCGCATCGACACGAAAACGAACAAGGTCGATGCCACGTGGAATCTCGCGCCCTGCAAATCGCCGAGCGGGCTGGCCATCGACACCCGGTCCCGGCGCCTGTTTTCGGACTGCGACAACAGGCTGATGGCGGTGACCGATGCCGACAGCGGCCGCCGGGTGGCCAGCGTGACCATCGGCGACGGCCCCGATGCCTTCCGCTTCGATCCGGCCACCCGGCTGGTCTACAGCTCCAACCACGACGGCACTCTGACCATCGTGCACGAAGACGATGCGAACCATTTCCGCGTGGTGGCGAACGTACCCACCCAGGTCGGTGCCCGAACGATGGCGATGGAACCGGCCACCCACCGCATCTGGCTGGTTGCCGCCGCGCCCGGGCCGCGCCACGCCGCGGTGAAGGATTTCACCGCGCTGGTGGTCGGTCCGCGCTGACGTTTTTCTGGTGACCTCGCCGTGGAATGCGGCAAGGCGGTGATTGCCGCCTTGCCCCGGCAGCGCCCCGCTGCCGGACCACCGGCTGCAGGCCCTGTTCTGTAACGATTTCCTGGGCCTTCGCCGGCGAGACAGCCGAGACTGCATCCACTTCCGCGCGCGGCCGCCGTCAGCGCGGCACGCGAAGCGTTGACCCGCGCAGCGCCTCCTCGCGCGCCAGCTCCTCGGCGCAGTCGGTGGCCTCGCCGTCCAGGTCGGACGGCGAAGGCTTCGGCAGGTGGCCGGTGTGGTGGCCGTGGGAAAACTGGTCAGCGCCAGCCGGTCGGTCGGTCGAGGTCATTCCAACGGTCTCAGGTCATGGACGGCATGCACGCGTTGCCGGCATGCTAGCGCCGAGCCAGTACTCCCGTCTTCAAGGGCACCGGCACATGCCAGCCTAGCGCAGGCAGATGACCGGGGCATCGTCGTGCCTGCGCCATCGGAATCGCTTTGGTAGCAGGCCTCGCACCCGATCCGTGAAAGTCAATCGGCGTGGCTACTGGTGTCAGCCGATGGCTTTCAACAAAAAGGCATGGGCCGTTCGAAACGAGAAAGGCCGGAACCATTGCTACTGCCAGGGGTTTCCGGCCTTCTTTGGATGCCGTTGGACGGCTATTTGGTGGGTCGTCCGGGACTCGAACCCGGGACCAATGGATTAAAAGTCCAGTGCTCTACCAGCTGAGCTAACGACCCGTCATGCAAGTGGATCAGCGATTTTAGAGTTTGCACTACAAGCGCACAAGCGAAAGCGCCTCAAACGTAGCGCGTGGGATCGGGCAGACCCGCTGCACGAAAGCCTTGCGCACGCAGGCGGCAGGCGTCGCAGTGACCACACGCGCGCCCATCGGCATCTGCCTGATAACAGCTTACGGTAGCCGAAAAATCTACCCCAAGGCGCTGGCCTTCGCGCGAGATGTCTGCCTTACTCATGCGCATCAACGGCGCATGGATGCGAATGCTGGCGCCTTCGACGCCCGCCTTGGTTGCAACGTTTGCCAGCGCTTCGAACGCCTCAATGAAGGCCGGACGGCAATCCGGATAACCCGAATAGTCCACCGCATTGACGCCGCACCAGATGTCGCTGGAACCCAGCACCTCGGCCCAACCCAGCGCGATCGACAACATGATGGTGTTGCGTGCAGGCACGTAGGTGACCGGGATGTACCCGTCGCCGTCGTGCGCGTCATTGTCCAGCGGTACGGCGATGTCGGCGGTCAGCGCCGAACCTCCGATGCTGCGCAGATCCACCTGCACGGTCTTGTGCTCCACCGCCCCCGTCAGGCGCGACACGCGCCCGGCCGCTTCCAGCTCAGAGCTATGGCGCTGTCCGTAGGCCACGCTCAGGGCATGCACCTGAAACCCCTGTTCGCGAGCGATGGCCACGGTAACGGCCGAATCCATGCCGCCGGAGACGAGCACGACGGCTTTGCGGGTTGAAGCTTCTGGCATGATTTTCATCCATTGCAGAACGGCCGGTCACCGGCCGGAGAGCGCTTGCGGCAAGACAGGCCACAGCGCGGATCTTTCAGGCACCGCCGCAAGGCAGCCACGACTTCACTTTCCCTTCGCGTCGTTCCATAGCAGCTTGTGCAACTGCAACTGGAAGCGCACGGACAACTTGTCGTCGATGATCCATTCAGCCAGTTCGCGCGGCTCGACCTCGCCCCATACTGGAGAGAACAACACCATGCAGCGGCTGGCAAGGTCGTTTTCGGCCACCACACCGCGCGCCCATTCGAAGTCGCCGCGGCTGGCGATCACGATCTTGACCTGGTCATGCGGCAAGAGATGGGCCAGGTTCGACCAAAGGTTGCGCGCACACTCGCCGGAATCCGGCGCCTTCAGGTCGACTACCTTGCGCACGCGCGGATCGACCGGCGCGATATCCAACGCACCGGATGTCTCGAGCGATACTTCGTAGCCGGCATCGCACAGGCGTTGCAGCAGCAGCAGACAGCGCTTCTGCGCCAGCGGCTCGCCACCAGTAACGCAGACATGACGCACGCCATGACCGGCGACCTCGTCAAGGATGTCGTCGATGGCACGCCATTCGCCGCCGTGGAAGGAGTAGGTGGTGTCGCACCAGGCGCAGCGCAGAGGGCACCCGGTGAGGCGCACGAACACCGTGCGCCAGCCGATGGCGTCGGCCTCGCCTTGGATCGAGTGGAAGATCTCGGTGATGCGCAACCGCTCGGCGGCAACCGCGGGCGCGGCGGTCACCGCGCTATGGCCTGCATCGCCCACCGCCACGACCTCAATCGCCCCGCTGGATGCGGCCCAGCCGCTCCTTCGCCAAGCTGGCGGCCTTGGAGCCGGGGTACTTGCTGATCACCGCCTTGAGCGTGGTTGCGGCCGCCGGCACCTGCTTCAGCTCGTACTGGCAATAGCCGACCTTGAGCAGCGCATCGGGTGCCTTTTCGCTCTGCGGGAAACGGCTCAACAGTTGCTGGAACGCTTCCAGAGCAACCTTGTAATTGGTGGTGACGTAATACGACTCGCCCAGCCAGTAAAAGGCGTTCGAGGCCAGCGGCTGGTCCGGGTACTTCTCGATGAAGGTGCGGAACTGCCGCGAGGCGGCCACGTAGTCGCCCCCGCGCAGGGTCTTGAAGGCAGCGTCATAGGACGCCTCCATGGCGGCCCTGTCGCCCGCCGACAGCGGCTTGGGGGCGCTCGCCGCGGCCTGCGCTGGGGCGGTGGCGCCACCCGTAGCCGGCGCAACGGCCGATGCTGCCGGCGCGCTACTGGCTGAGGCCGGGGCCGTACCCTGCTGGTTGCCAGCCTCGAGCCGCCCGAGGCGGGAGTCGAGGTCGACGTATTGATCCTTGCTCTTGTCCTGGAGCAGTTGCAGCTGATGCTGCAGTTCCTCGATCTGGCCCTGCATATCGCGCAGTTGCGACTGCATCTGCTGCATCTGGTTGACCTGCGCAGCAGCGGCCTGGTCCTTGTTCTGTGCCCGCTGCTCGAGCAGGGAGACGCGGTCAGCCAAGCTCAATCGCGAATCCTGTGCGAACACCGGAACCACGAAAAGCATGGCGGACGCAAATGCGCCCGCCATGCTCGCCTTGGCTGCAATTTTGCTGGCCAGTGGCTTCATCGCTTACTCGGCCGTGTACACGATCTCGACGCGACGGTTCTTGCTCCAGCAATCCTCGTTGTGCTCGCGGCACACCGGCTTTTCCTTGCCGTACGAGATCACGCTGATCTGGCTGGCCGAGGCGCCATTGGCCTGTAGCGCGCTGGACACGGCATTGCCACGACGCTCGCCGAGGCCCAGGTTGTATTCCTTGGAGCCGCGCTCGTCGGTGTTGCCTTCCAGACGCATCCGCGCCATCGGGCGGTCCTGCAGGTACTTGGCGTGGCAAGCCATGATGGCCTGGAACTCCGGCTTGATTACGTCCTTGTCGAAATCGAAGTACACCACGCGCTGCTTTAGGCAGGCGTCGGTATTGAGGTCGGCCGGCGTGTACTTGCCGCTGGTCTCGGGCGGCTGGGTCGGCGCGACAGGCACGCTGGCCGGAGCCTGCGGCTTGAGTTCCTGCTTCTTGGAACAGGCGGCCGCGCCAACGCAGAGCAGGGCGACCAGGGCGACGCGAACGGTCTTATTCATGGTGACGATCCTTCAAACGTGTGTGAGATCCGGCATACAGTGACGGACGGGTTACGGGACATTATCGCCGGTGGACCGGCTGTTGTTTGTTTTGGTGTAGCAAAAACCAACGGCGTGCGATGCGTACCTTCAATGGCTGGCCATGGCGCAATGTTGCCTAATGCGTTTCGGCCGGCAAAACACGCCGGGCGCGACCCTTGCGGGCCGTCCCCGGCTTCGACCGTCGCAGGCGAGTGCGGCGGCGCGAATCGCTTACTGCTGTTGTCTGTACGGCCCCCAAGCAGGATCGCTCACGCTGCCGTTGGCGAGCGCGAGGCGCTGACGCACCATGCCATCGGATGAGGTGGCATAGAGCACGCCGCGCGGCCCTTCGGTGGCGCCGTACAACAACATGCTGGCGTTCGGCGCCCAACTGGGGCCAAAATCCAGCGGTCCGGGCGATAGGTAATGCACCTGCCCTCCCAGACTGAGATCCATGACAGCAATACGATACACGTTCCCGTTGCCCTGCACCATGGCAAGCTCCTTGCCGTCGTAGGTTATGGCGGAGTTGGAGTTGTAC
>DAIDKO010000143.1 GCA_027450005.1 Rhodanobacter sp.
GAAGACGACTGCACCAGTTGATTGGGCGTAATGGCTGTTGTGCAGCCAGCTCCTGACAGTTCAATATCAGAAGTGATCTGCACCAATCTCGACTATGCTCAATACTCGTGTGCACCAAAGCGAGGTGAGCATGGCGACGGACACCCCACGGATTCCAGAACAAGGCGTGGCCACTCTGCCTGATGAGGCTTGGGAGCGTGCGCGCCGTCGTGCGGAGATCATCAGTCCGTTGGCGCAGTCGGAGACGGTCGGGCACGAAGCGGCCGATATGGCGGCTCAGGCGCTGGGCTTGTCTCGGCGCCAGGTATACGTTCTGATCCGGCGTGCCCGGCAAGGCAGCGGCCTCGTGACGGATCTGGTGCCCGGCCAGTCCGGTGGAGGTAAAGGTAAGGGGCGCTTGCCGGAACCGGTCGAGCGCGTCATCCACGAGCTACTGCAAAAGCGGTTCCTGACCAAGCAGAAGCGCAGCCTAGCGGCCTTTCACCGCGAAGTCACTCAGGTGTGCAAGGCTCAAAAACTGCGAGTGCCGGCGCGCAATACCGTGGCCTTACGGATCGCTAGCCTTGACCCGCGCAAGGTCATCCGCCGGCGGGAAGGCCAGGATGCCGCTCGTGACCTACAAGGTGTGGGCGGCGAGCCTCCTGCCGTGACCGCGCCGCTGGAGCAGGTGCAGATAGACCATACGGTCATCGACCTGATCGTGGTCGATGACCGCGACCGGCAACCTATTGGCCGCCCGTACCTGACCCTCGCCATCGACGTGTTCACCCGCTGCGTGCTCGGCATGGTCGTCACGCTGGAAGCGCCGTCTGCCGTTTCGGTTGGCCTGTGCCTCGTGCATGTCGCCTGCGACAAGCGCCCTTGGCTGGAAGGACTGAACGTGGAAATGGATTGGCAGATGAGCGGCAAGCCCTTGCTGCTCTACCTAGACAACGCGGCCGAGTTCAAGAGCGAGGCCCTGCGCCGGGGTTGCGAGCAGCATGGCATCCGGCTGGACTATCGCCCGCTGGGACAGCCGCACTATGGCGGCATCGTGGAACGGATCATCGGCACGGCGATGCAGATGATTCACGACGAACTGCCGGGAACGACCTTCTCCAACCCTGACCAGCGCGGCGACTACGATTCCGAAAACAAGGCCGCCCTGACGCTGCGCGAGCTAGAGCGCTGGCTCACATTGGCGGTCGGCACCTACCACGGTTCGGTGCACAACGGCCTGCTCCAACCGCCGGCCGCGCGCTGGGCCGAGGCCGTGGCGCGTGTCGGCGTACCGGCCGTCGTCACACGCGCTACTTCGTTCCTGGTCGATTTTCTGCCGATCCTCCGGCGCACGCTGACCCGCACCGGCTTTGTCATCGACCACATCCACTACTACGCCGATGCGCTCAAGCCGTGGATTGCGCGGCGTGAACGCTGGCCGTCCTTTCTGATCCGGCGCGATCCGCGCGACATCAGCCGTATCTGGGTCCTGGAACCGGAGGGACAGCATTACCTGGAAATTCCCTACCGTACCTTGTCGCATCCGGCTGTCACCCTCTGGGAACAACGGCAGGCGCTGGCGAAACTGCGGCAGCAAGGGCGCGAACAGGTGGATGAGTCGGCGCTGTTCCGCATGATCGGCCAGATGCGTGAGATTGTGACCAGCGCGCAGAAGGCCACACGCAAGGCGCGGCGTGACGCGGATCGCCGCCAGCACCTCAAGACATCAGCTCGGCCGGACAAGCCCGTTCCGCCGGATACGGATATTGCCGACCCGCAGGCAGACAACTTGCCACCCGCCAAACCGTTCGACCAGATTGAGGAGTGGTAGCCGTGGACGAATATCCCATCATCGACCTGTCCCACCTGCTGCCGGCGGCCCAGGGCTTGGCCCGTCTTCCGGCGGACGAGCGCATCCAGCGCCTTCGCGCCGACCGCTGGATCGGCTATCCGCGCGCAGTCGAGGCGCTGAACCGGCTGGAAGCCCTTTATGCGTGGCCAAACAAGCAACGCATGCCCAACCTGCTGCTGGTTGGCCCGACCAACAATGGCAAGTCGATGATCGTCGAGAAGTTCCGCCGCACCCACCCGGCCAGCTCCGACGCCGACCAGGAGCACATCCCGGTGTTGGTCGTGCAGATGCCGTCCGAGCCGTCCGTGATCCGCTTCTACGTCGCGCTGCTCGCCGCGATGGGCGCGCCGCTGCGCCCACGCCCACGGTTGCCGGAAATGGAGCAACTGGCTCTGGCACTGCTGCGCAAGGTCGGCGTGCGCATGCTGGTGATCGACGAGCTGCACAACGTGCTGGCCGGCAACAGCGTCAACCGCCGGGAATTCCTCAACCTGCTGCGCTTTCTCGGCAACGAACTGCGCATCCCGCTGGTCGGAGTTGGCACGCGCGACGCCTACCTGGCGATCCGCTCGGACGACCAGTTGGAAAACCGCTTCGAGCCGATGCTGCTGCCGGTGTGGGAGGCCAACGACGATTGCTGCTCGCTACTGGCCAGCTTCGCGGCGTCGCTCCCGCTGCGGCGGCCCTCGCCGATTGCCACGCTGGACATGGCCCGCTACCTGCTCACCCGCAGCGAAGGCACCATTGGCGAATTGGCGCACCTGCTGATGGCGACGGCTGTGGCCGCCGTGGAGTGCGGCGAGGAAGCGATCAACCATCGCACCCTCAGCATGGCCGACTACACCGGC
Organism: Rhodanobacter sp.; assembly: GCA_027450005.1. GTDB lineage: Bacteria > Pseudomonadota > Gammaproteobacteria > Xanthomonadales > Rhodanobacteraceae > Rhodanobacter_A. Next base: position 2,680 of record DAIDKO010000143.1, read on the forward strand.
CCCAGCGAGCGGCGACGACAGTTCGAGCGGGAACTGATGTGAAGCCTGCGCCGCGCTGGCCGCTGCATCCCGCCCCGAAAGAAGGCGAGGCGCTGTCCTCATGGCTCAACCGCGTGGCCCTTTGCTATCACATGGAAGTGTCCGAGCTGCTGGAGCACGATCTTGGTCACGGCCAGGTTGATGACCTGGACACCGCGCCACCACTGGCGCTGCTGGCGATGCTCTCCCAGCGGAGCGGTATCGAGCTGGATCGGCTGCGCTGCATGAGTTTCGCCGGCTGGGTGCCTTGGCTACTGGACAGCCTTGATGATCAGATTCCAGATGCATTGGAGACCTATGCGTTCCAGCGCTCGGTGTTGCTGCCGACACACCGCCGTAAGACGCGATCCATCACGAGCTGGCGTGCCTGGCTGCCCACCCAACCGATACACCGTGCCTGTCCGCTCTGCCTGAACGATCCGGAGAACCAAGCCGTACTGCTCGCGTGGAAGCTGCCCCTGATGCTGAGCTGCCCACT
>DAIDKO010000144.1 GCA_027450005.1 Rhodanobacter sp.
GAGCGCAGTGAACTTGTCGCAGGCGGCGCGCGCGAGTTTCGCGCCTTCCAGGTTCAACTCGTGCGCGAGGTGTTCGAGTTGGTAGTCGGCCTGGCTGATGCGGGTGGAATTGAAGGTGTTGGTCTCCACCAGGTCCGCGCCGGCCTCGAGGTAGGCCTCGTGCACGCCGCGGATGATCGCCGGCTGGGTCAGCGTGAGCAGGTCGTTGTTGCCCTTGAGGTCACAGCCGCCGCGATGTTCGTGGGCATGACCGTCGTGGTGGTGCGCATGCGCACCGTCATGGCCCTGCTCGAAACGCTCGCCGCGGAAGCCGGCCTCGTCCAGCCGGTGGCCTTGCAGCATGGTGCCCATGCCGCCATCGAGGATGAGGATGCGTTCGGCCAGCGCGGTTTCCAGCAGTGCGACGCGTTCGGGGTGCAGCCAGGGCGGGGCGCTCATCGGTGGTGTCTCACATCGGACAGGTCTTTCTGTGCGAGCAGGCTGATCACTTCGAAATGCGGCGCTTTGCGCTCGCGGCTGATGCGGTCGCAGCTGTGCACCTGCAGTCCGGCGGCCAGCGCGTAGTCGCGTAACTCTGCGTCGGTGAAGCCGAGGTTGCGGTGATCGAACGGCTCCACGACGGCGCGGTGGTCATGCTTGCCCAGCGTCACCGCGAGCAGGCGGCCGCCGGGACGCAGCAGGCGCGCGGCCTCAGCTACAGCCTGCGCCGGACGCTCGGCGTAGGTCAGCGCGTGCAGCATCAGCACCAGGTCGAAGCGTCGCTCGCCGAGTTCCAGCGCGTGCATGTCGCCCCGGTGTATCTCGACGTTGCGGTAGGCGTGCAGGCGCTTGCGCGCAGCCTCGACCACGCGCTCGCTGGAGTCCACGCAAACGACCGAGTGCGCATGCGGCGCCAGCAGTTCGGCGGTGATGCCGTCGCCGGAGGCGATGTCCAGCACGTCGCCGGTGCCCAGCAGTTGCAGCAGCGCGCGCGCCAAGGTTTCCCAGGTGCGGCCGGGCGAGTAATGGCGTTCCATGTCGCCGGCCACGGTGTCGGCCCAGCCTTCGGTGCGGGCGCGGTTGGCCAGCACGCCGGGCAGGCGGGCGGCGTCTTCCCGCAGCAGGGCGTCGTCGATGTTCTCGCGCAGCGAGGCGATCAGCGTGTGCTGGCGCACTTCACCCTCGCCATTGGCGCGGTAGTAGGCGGAGACCCCGGCGCGACGGTCGCGCACTAGCCCAGCTTCCTTCAGCTTGGCGAGGTGGGTGGAGACGCGCGGTTGCGCCAGGTGCAGCACCGCCGCCAGCTCGGCCACGGTGAGTTCTTCGCCCTCGAGCAGGGCCAGCAGGCGCACGCGGGTGGGGTCGGCAAGCAGCCGCAAGATGCTGGACGCAGTGGCCAGATCCATAGTTATCTATCTATCGCGATATAAGGATGCTTAAGGCTAGGCTGCGGATGCCGGCTCGTCAAGGCAGATCCACCCGGGCGTACACTCGAGAAAGGCCAAGGCATGGGAGGACGTCGCGTGCGACGCATGGGTAGATGGATCTGCACGATGGCGGCTTGTGCCGCGTTTACGGCCTGCGGGTTGCCCTCCGACGGACATGTAAGACCGGCGTCTAGCCTGTCGGAGCCGTTGGCCTGGGTGCCCGCCACGGCGAAGGCGATTTGCCCCGATGGCGAGCTCCAGTCGATAAATCCGTCCTGCCTGACGCCAGCTCAGCAGCGGGCGCAGGAGCACAAGCGGTCGGCGGAGGAAATCATGCTAATCCGGACGCAGGACCCGTTCGGCAAATAGGCGGTGTGCTGCATCCGCACATGAGCCGTTCGGTGCAGAAGCTAAAATAGTGGGCTTTTTCCTTTCATCGGAGTCCCTCATGGATTTCAGCTTTACCGAAGACCAGTTGTCGATCCAGGCGATTGCCCGCGACTTCGCGCAGAAACGCATCGCGCCCGTGGCGGCGGAGCTGGACGAGAAGGGGGAGTTCCCGCTGGAAAACATCCGCGAGATGGGCCGGCTCGGCCTGATGGGCATCGAGGTGCCGACGGAATACGGCGGCGCGGGCATGGACCCGATCGCCTACGCGCTGGCGATCATCGAGATCGCTGCGGCCGACGCCGCCACCGCTACCATCATGTCGGTCAATAATTCCCTGTTCTGCAACGGTATCCTCAAGCACGGTACCGAGGAACAGAAGCAGAAGTACGTGCGCGCCATCGCGCAGGGCGAGGCGATCGGTGCCTACGCGCTGACCGAGCCGCAGTCCGGCTCGGATGCTTCGGCCATGCATACCCGCGCGACACGGAACGCGAACGGCGACTGGGTGATTAACGGCAAGAAGAGCTGGATCACCTCCGGCATGGTCGCGCGCTACATCATCCTGTTCGCCATAACGACGCCGGGCATCGGCGCCAAGGGCGTGTCGGCCTTCATCATCGACACCGAGTTGCCGGGCTTCCATGCGGGCAAGACTGAACCCAAGCTGGGCATCCGTGCGTCGGCCACCTGCGAAATCGAATTCACTGACTACGTGTGCCCGAAGGAGAACCTGCTCGGCGCGGAAGGCAAAGGCTTTGCGATGGGCATGAGCCTGCTCGACGCAGGCCGCATCGGCATCGCCTCGCAGGCGGTGGGTATCGCGCGCGCCGCGTACGAGGCGGCGCTGCAGTGGTCACGCGACCGCAAGGCCTTTGGCCATCCGATCGGCACCTTCCAGATGACCCAGGCGAAGATCGCCGACATGAAGTGCAAGCTCGACGCCGCCACCCTGCTGACGCTGCGCGCGGCTTGGGCGAAGGGCGAGGCGGACAGCAAGGGCGGCCGCTACGGCACCGAGGCGTCAATCGCCAAGCTCACCGCTTCGGAAGCGGCGATGTGGATCACCCACCAGGCGGTGCAGATCCACGGCGGCATGGGCTATTCGCGCGAGATGCCGCTGGAGCGCTATTTCCGCGACGCCAAGATCACCGAGATCTACGAGGGCACCAGCGAGATCCAGCGCATCGTGATCGCGCGCAACGAGACCGGCCTGCGCTGATCCAGCGATCCTCCTTGGCGACGAAAAAGCCCCGGCGAGCCGGGGCTTTTTGCTGGGCTGTCCGTGGCCGTGCTGCGTCAATGCCCGCGTCGCGGATCCGAATCGAACGACTGCATGCCCGTACCCGCGGCGACCTTCGGCATGGCATCGCCATCCAACTTGTCGCCCAGCAGGCGGCGCACCACGATGTAGAACACCGGGATCAGCAGCACGCCGAAGAGGGTGGCGAACAGCATGCCGCCGATCACGCCGGTGCCGATCGCATGGCGTGCGTTGGCGCCGGCGCCGGTAGAGACGAACAGCGGAAAAACGCCGAGGATGAAGGCCAGCGAGGTCATCAGGATCGGGCGCAACCGCAGTCGTGCGGCGTCGATGGTGGCCTCGCGCAGCGTGCGGCCGGCCTTCTGCTCGGCGACCGCGAACTCCACGATCAGGATCGCGTTCTTGGCCGCCAAGCCAATCACCGTCACCAGGCCGATCTTGAAGTAGATGTCGTTGGGCAGGCCGCGCAGCAGGGTGAACACGACCACGCCGAGCAGGCCCAGCGGCACCACCAGCAGCACCGAGACCGGGATCGACCAGCTCTCGTACAACGCGGCCAGCGCCAGGAATACCACCAAGATCGACAGCATCATCAGCAGCGTGGCGGCGTTACCGGAGAGGATTTCCTGGTAGGACTGCCCGGTCCAGTCGAAGCCGAAGCCCTTGGGTAGGTCCTTCGAGACGATCTTCTGCATCTCGTTCATCGCTTCGCCTGAGGCATGGCCAGGCGCCGGCGAGCCGACGATTTCTACGGCCGGGTAGCCGTTGTAGCGGATCAGCGCGGGCGAGCCCATGCCCCACTTCGCCTGCACCACGTTAGCCAGCGGGATCATCGCCGGCGTGCCGTCGGCGTTCTTCTGGGTGGTGCTGGGCGTGTAGAAGTGCTGCAGCGCGTCCGGCCCCATGCGGTAGGCCGCGTCGGCCTGCATGATCACGCGCTTCACGCGGCCGCGGTAGGTGAAGTCGTTTACGTAGACCGGCGCCAGCATCAGGCTGATCGCGTTGTACACGTCACTGACCGACAGGCCCATCGACTGTGCCTGCACGCGATCCACCTTCAGGTCGAGCTGCGGCGCATCCTCGAGCGCGTTCGGGCGCACGCCGGTAAGCAGCGGGTCCTTGGCGGCCTTGCCAAGCAGGATGTTGCGTGCCTCGGTGAGCGCCTCGCGGCCTTTGCCGGCACGATCCTGCAGGTACATGTCGAAGCCGCCGAACTGGCCCAGCCCCTGCACCGTGGGGATGTTGACCACGAAGATGCGCGCGTCGCGGATCTGGTGCAGCTGCTTGTTGGCCTGCTGGATGAAGTCCATCGCCGTGCCCTTACGCTGCGACCAGTCCTTCAACTTGATGAAGGCCATGCCGGCGCTTTCGCTGGAGCCGATGAAGCTGAAGCCAGTCACCTGCACCATGCCCTGCACCGCCGGATCCTTGTCCAGGATGGTGCGCATCTGCGCCATCACCTCGCCGGTGCGCTGCTTGGTCGCGCCGGGCGGCAACTGGATGACAGCCAAGGCGTAACCCTGGTCCTCCTCGGGAAGGAAGCTGCCGGGCAGGCGGGTGTACAGGTAGCCGGCGAGCACGGCGAGCACGACGAACACGAACATCCAGCGCGGCGCGTGGCGCACGGCGCGGCCGACGTGGCCGACATAGGTTTGCGTGGTCCAATCGAAGAGCTGGTTGAACTTGCGGTAGACGATGTTCTTCTTCTTGTGGTGCTGCGGCTGCAGGAAGCTGGCGCACAGCGCCGGCGTGAAGGACAGCGCGAGGAAGGCCGAGAACGCCATCGACATCGCGATAGTCAGCGCGAACTGCTTATAGATCACACCGGAGGCGCCGGGCTGCAGCGCCGACGGCACGAACACCGCCGCGAGCACCACGGTGATGGCCACCACCGCGCCGGTGATCTGCCCCATCGCCTTGCGCGTGGCTTCCTTCGGCGTGAGGTTTTCCTCGGTCATGATGCGTTCGACGTTCTCGATCACCACGATCGCGTCGTCCACCACGATGCCGATGGCCAGCACCATGCCGAATAGGGTCAGCTGGTTGATAGTGAAGCCCAGCACCAGCATGCCGAGGAAGGTGCCCAGCAGCGCCACGGGGATCACCAGGGTCGGGATAACGGTGGCGCGGAAGTTCTGCAGGAAGAGCAGCATTACTAGGAACACCAGGATGATCGCCTCCAACAGCGTGTGAACCACCTCGTCGATAGAGATGTGCACGAAGGCGGTGCTGTCATATGGGCTGAACCAGGAGACGCCCGGCGGAAAGCTGGGCGCCAGTTCGTCCATCTTCGCGCGCACAGCAGTGGACACGTCCAGCGCGTTGGCGCCGGGCAGCAGCTGGATCGCGAACGCGCCGATCGGCTTGCCGTTCCAGGTGGTGTCGAAGCCGTAGTTCTGCGGGCCGAAGCTGATCTTCGCCACGTCGCCCAGCTTGACCGTGGTGCCGTCGGCGTTGGCGCGCAGGATGATGTTGGCGAACTGCTCGGGCGTGGTGAAGCGGCCCTCGGTGGATACCGTGGCGGTGAGGCCCTGGCCGGGAACGGCCGGGTCGGCGCCGAGCGAGCCAGCGGCGAACTGCACGTTCTGCGCTTGGATCGCCGCGAACACCTGCGAGGCCGAGAGGCCATAGCCCTGCAGCTTGTCCGGGTTGAGCCAGATGCGCATCGCGTATTCGGAACCGAACTGCCGGGTGCTGCCCACGCCGGGCACGCGCGAGATTTGGTCCAGCACCTGCGAACCGACGATGTCGTTGAGGCGATTGCGGTCGATGTTTGGGTTGTCAGATTTCAGCGCCACCACCATCAGAAAGCCGGCGTTGGCCTTGGCTACCACCACGCCCTGCTGGATCACTTCGGCTGGGAGGCGCGGCGTGGCCAGCGCGACCTTGTTCTGAACCTGCACCTGGGCGATGTCGGGATCGGTGCCGGTTTCGAAGGTCAGCGTGATGCTGGCGTGGCCGTTGGCGCTCGATGACGAGCTGAAGTACAGCAGGTGGTCGATGCCGGTGAGCTGCTGCTCGATCACCTGGGTGACGGTCTTCTCTGTAGTGTCCGCGCTTGCACCGGGGTAGTTGGCATCCACCGTGACCGACGGCGGTGCGATGTTCGGGTACGACTCCACGCCCAGATTGAGGATGGCCAGCACGCCACCCAGCGAGATCAGGATGGCCACCACCCAGGCGAAGATCGGGCGGTCGATAAAGAAACTCGGCATGATCGGACTCCGTTACTTGCCGGCAGCCGGCGCGGTACCGCCCGCAGCGGCCTGCGGCTTCCACGGCGAGGCCTTGGCCGGGGCACCGTCGCGCACATTCTGCACGCCGGATACCACGACCTGGTCGCCGGCCGCGAGGCCGCTGGTGATCACCCAGTTGCCACCGCTCATGCTGTTCGCGGTGACGTCATGGCGCTTGACGATGCCGTTGCTGTTCACCACGAACACGTAGGCGCCGACCGTGTCGCGCAGCACGGCCGCCTGCGGGATCAGGAATACCTTGTGCTGCTCGCCCAGCTTGGCCTGCAGCGTCACGTACATGCCGGGCAGCAGCCTGTGCTTGGGGTTGGGGATCTGCGCGCGTAGATCCATCGCGCCGGTGGACGGATCCACCGTGGCGGCGGTGAAGTCCAGCGTGCCGGGCTCGGCGTAGACGCTGCCGTCGGGCAGGGTGACCTGCACGCTGGCCTGGTCCGGCTTGGCCAGGGTGACGCCACCGCTGTTCTGCGCCTGACGCAACTGTTCCATGTCGGCCACGCTCATGGTGAAGTTCACGTACAGCGGATCGATCTGGTTCACCGTGGTGAGCAGGGTGGCGCTGCCGCTGCCGACCAGTGCCCCCTCGGTCACCTGCTGCTGACCGGCGCGGCCGGCGATCGGCGAGGTGACGTTCGCGTAGCCGAGGTTGATGCGTGCCGTCTGCACGTTGGCCTGCGCCGCCTGGACGGCGGCGGCGGCGGTGCGCTCGGCGGCCAGCGCGTTGTCGAGGTCGGACTTGGAGATGTAGCCCTTGGGCGCCAGGTCACGGGCGCGTTGCGCATTGACCCTTGCGTTGGTGTAGGTGGCCTGTGCCTGCGCCAGCGAGGCTTCGGCGGCGGCCAGTACGGCCTTCAGCGGCGCTGGATCGATCTCGAACAGCAACTGCCCCTTCTTTACGTCGCTGCCTTCGGTGTAGTCGCGCTTCAGCAGTACGCCGGCCACGCGGGCGCGTACGTCGGCGCTGCGGAAGGCCGACAGGCGACCAACCAGGTCCTTGGTCAGCGGCTCGTTCTGCGGCTCCGCGAGGATCACGCCCACCTGCGGCGGTGGCATCTGCATAGGGCCTTGCGGGTGCTTGCCGCAGGCGGTCAGGGCCAGCAGGCCAAGGCACAGAGCGGGGGCGCGCAGATACGTGGATTTCATGGGGACTCCGGGGCGAACTGATCGTGGTCTGGAGAGGACGATTTCGCGTCTCGCCGGGATGGCGCGCGGCGACCAGCTTTCCACTATACCGTGCAGTTCACAATTTGTTGCGCGGATGTGCGGAGATTTCCCCCATGACGAATGGCATGGGGCGCGATATCCGGACCATCGCAGCGGCTGTTTCCGCCTAGGAAACGCAGGCTCGTACCGGGGGCCCGCCTTCGCGTCGTGCAGATTGCCAAGACCTGAATTGCGCTGCAATGCATGACGCTATGCACAAGGCGTTTTGATGAGGCAAAGCGTATCCTTTTTAAGCTTTGTTGCGTCCTTTCGTTCCCACTACAAGCAGATGCCATGAATGCCATTCGCGCAGCCCATGAAGTTCCGTTTCAGTCCGCCGTGTTCGAGGCGCTGAAGCAAGCCGGATACCCCGACCAGCGCCTTGACGAGGCGCACTTTTTTATCGGAGCCTTCTTCGCACGGATCGGCGCGGGCGATTTCAGTTTGCACGCCCCGGAGCAATGGGCTGCAGTGGTCGCTGGTCTGTTGGAGTTTGCGCAGCAGCGCACGGCTGGCCGCGCGGCAGTGCGCGTGCTTGTGCCCGAAGCCGGCTACGCCATGCTGCAGATCGTCACCGACGATATGCCGTTCCTGGTCGATACCGTGAGCATGGTGGTCTCGGCGCATGCGCAGATCCATGGCGTGGTTCACCCGGTGCTGTCGATGCGGCGGGATGCCGGTGGCAAGCTGCTTGCGTTGGGCGACGGGCAGGGTGCCGCTGAGTCGGTGATGCATTTCGAGGTCGACCGCCTAGTCGATGCCGACGAGTGCAGCCGGCTGATCGCGCAGGTCGAGGCCTCGCTGGACGACGTCCGCGCCGCCGTGGGCGACTGGGCCGCTATGCGCGACAAGGCCCTGGCGATTGCCGATGAGCTGCCGCGGCGCAGGCCTGCGTTGGACGAGACCTCCGCACGCGAGGCGGGCGACTTCCTGCGCTGGATCGCTGCCGACAATTTTACCTTCCTCGGTTACCGTGAGTACGAGGTGGCCGATGCCGACGGCGAGCGCGTGCTGCGCGCCGTCGACGGCTCGGGCCTGGGCATCCTTCGCAAGAACGAGCAGTCGTTGGCGCCGCGCTCGCTGAAAACGCTGGCGGCCAGCGGCCTGCCGCACTCGGGTGCGGTCGACGCGGTGATCCTGACCAAGACAAATGCGCGCTCGCGCATGCATCGCCCCGGCTACATGGACTACATCGGCGTGCTGCGCTTCGGCGATGACGGTCGTGCCGTGGGCGAGCAGCGCTTCCTCGGCATGTTCACCTCCAGCGCCTACATGGCGCGCCCGCAGGACGTGCCGCTCGTGCGCCACAAGGTGGAGGCGGTACTGGCGCGCTCGGGGCTGAAGCGCGATTCGCATTCCGGCAAGTCGCTGCGCCACACGCTTGAGACGCTGCCGCGCGAAGAACTGCTGCAGAGCAGCAAGGACGAGTTGTTCGCGATCGCCACCGGGATCCTCGAACTGCGGCAGCGCGCGCACACGCGCCTGTTCATGCGCCGCGACCGCTATGGACGCTTCTTTACCTGCCAGGTGTTCGTGCCGCGCGAGCGCTTTAACACCTCGGTGCGCGAACGCATCGAAAGCCTGTTGGGCGAAGCGCTGCATGCCGAGCAGATTGATTCTTCGGTGCTGATGGGCGAGGACGCGCTGGCGCGCCTGTACATCGTGCTGCGCCCGAGGATAGGCGACCAGCCCTCATACGACCTAGCCGCTTTGGAGCAGGGCGTGGCCGCTATTGCGCGCAACTGGCACGACGACGTGCGCGAGGCACTGGTGAAGCTTTGCGGCGAGCACGACGGCTTGGCGCTGGCGAATCGCTACGCGCGTGCGGTGCCGCCCGGCTACATCGACGACGTTAGCCCGGCGGTGGCCGCCGAGGACGTGCGCCAGCTGTCGCTGCTGCAGGGCGACAACGCGCTGCGCATGTCGTTCTACCACCCGCCCAAGGCACCAGAGACGCTGCGCTTCAAGGTTTACCGCTCTGGCGGCGACATCGCACTTTCCGAAGTGCTGCCGCAACTGGAGAACCTGGGCCTTCGCGTGCTTACCGAGCACGTCTATGAAATCCACGGCGACGGTGTACCGCAGTCGATCCAGGATTTCGAGGTGCAGCCGGTGGGCAAGCTGACCTTCAGCGTGGAGCAGGTCGGTTCGCTGTTCGAGCATGCGTTCGAGCAGATCTGGCGTGGCAACGCCGAGAACGACGGCTTTAACCGACTCGTGCTGGGCGCCCAGCTGAGCTGGCGCCAGATCGCGATGCTGCGCGGCTACTGCAAGTACCTGCTGCAGGCGGGCACGCCGTTCTCGCAGCCCTACATGGAAGACACGCTCAACAAGTATCCGGCGATCGCCGGCCTGTTGGTGGAGCTTTTCCTCGCCAAGTTCGACCCGCGTCGCGAATCGCTTTCGGCCGACGAGCGCAAGACGGCTGCCGGGTTGCTGCACGGCGAGATGTCCGCGCTGATCCCGGCGAACGTACAAGCCGCGAACCCTGCGCTGGTCGAAGGTCTCGCCGCCGCGCTAGCGCAGCCGCGCGTCGAGCAGGTTAAGATCATCGAGGCCGCGATCAACCTGCTGCTGGAGAACGTGGACAGCCTCGACGAGGACCGCATCCTGCGCAGCTTCGTCGCGGTGATCCACGCCACGCTGCGCACCAGCTTCTTCCAGCAGTGGAACGGCGCCTACCGCGACTACATCAGCTTCAAGCTCGACTCGAGCGCCGTGCCGGAGCTGCCCAAGCCGGTGCCGTATCGCGAGATCTGGGTGTGCGCGCCGCGCGTGGAGGGCATCCATCTGCGCTTCGGCCCGGTGGCGCGCGGTGGCCTGCGCTGGTCAGACCGCCGCGAGGATTTCCGTACCGAGGTGCTGGGCCTGGTGAAGGCGCAGATGGTGAAGAACATCGTAATCGTGCCAGTGGGCTCGAAGGGCGGTTTCTTCGTTAAGAAGCCGCCGGCGGGCGGCGACCGCGACGCGCAGTTGGCCGAAGGCATCGCTTGCTACAAGCTGTTCATCAACGGCCTGCTCGACATCACCGACAACCTGGTCGAGGGCAAGGTCGCGAACCCGCACGACGTGGTGCGTCACGACGCCGACGATCCATACCTGGTGGTCGCCGCCGACAAGGGCACGGCCACCTTCTCCGACATTGCCAACGCCATCTCGATCGAGCACGGCTACTGGCTGGGCGACGCGTTCGCCTCCGGCGGTTCGAACGGCTACGACCACAAGGGCATGGGCATCACCGCCAAGGGCGCATGGGAGTCCGTGAAGCGCCACTTCCGCGCGCTCGGCCGCGATTGCCAGAACGAGGACTTCACCTGCGTGGGCATCGGCGACATGTCTGGCGACGTGTTCGGCAACGGTATGCTGCTTTCGCGCCACATCAAGCTGGTGGCCGCGTTCGACCATCGCCACGTGTTCCTCGATCCGAACCCGGACGTCGAGCGCTCGTTCGTCGAACGCGAGCGCATGTTCAAGCTGCCGCGTTCCAGCTGGGACGATTATGACAAGTCGCTGATTTCCGCCGGCGGCGGCGTGTGGCCGCGATCGGCCAAGGCCATCCCGGTGTCGCCGGAAGTGCGCGCGACGCTGGGCCTCAAGGCCGACGTCACCCAGCTTGCGCCGAACGACCTGCTCAACGCCATCCTCAAGGCGCCGGTGGACCTGCTCTGGAACGGCGGCATCGGCACCTACGTCAAGGCCAGCAACGAGACCCACGCCGACGCCCGCGACCGCGCCAACAACGGCCTGCGGGTGGACGGCAACGAGCTCCGCTGCCGGATCGTCGGTGAGGGCGGCAACCTAGGCATGACCCAGAAGGGCCGCATCGAGGCGGCGCAGAAGGGCGTGCTGCTCAACACCGACTTCATCGACAACTCGGCCGGCGTGGACACCTCCGACCACGAGGTGAACATCAAGATCCTGCTAAACGACGCCGTGCAGCGCGGCGAGCTGAGCGAGAAGGCGCGCAACACCCAGCTCGCCGCGATGACCGACGAGGTGGGCCAACTGGTACTGTGGGACAACTATCGCCAGAATCAGGCGATCACCCTGATGGAGCACCAGTCGGTCAAGCGCATCGGCTCGATGGCGCACTTCATCCGCACGCTGGAGGCGGAAGGCTCGCTGGACCGCCAGGTGGAGAACCTGCCCAGCGAGGCCGAGCTGACCGAGCGCAAGACGCGTGGCCAGGGCATGACGCGTCCCGAGCTGTCGGTACTGCTGTCCTACGACAAGATCCGCCTGTACCAGCAGTTGCTGGATTCCGACGTACCGGAAGACCCGTACCTATCCAAGGAACTGGTGCGCTACTTCCCCGCGCCGCTGCACGAGAAGTATGCCGCGCACATGCAGCGCCATCGCCTGAAGCGCGAGATCATTGCTACCGCGGTGACCAACTCCACCATCAACCGAATGGGCGCCACCTTCATGCTGCGCATGCAGGAGGACACCGGCAAGGGGCCGGCGGCGATCGCCAAGGCCTACACCGCGGCGCGCGAGATCCTGGATGCACGCGAGCTGTGGGCCGAGATCGAGGCGCTGGACAGCAAAGTGGCCGAAGGCACCCAGGTCGACGCAGTGATGCAGGTGTGGTCGCTGCTGCGGCACATGACCCGCTGGCTGCTCAATCGTCCGAGCGGCACGCTGGAAATCGCCGCCAATGTCGAGCGCTACCAGGTCGGCGTCAGCGCACTGCGCAAGGCCCTGCCGGAGGCGCTAACGCCGACCGGCCGAGGCGATTTCGCCTGCAGCCAGGAAAAATGGGAGGGCCTGGGCCTGCCCGCCGAGCTGGCCGTGCGGCTGGCGCGGCTGTCTGAACTGCGCGCCGCGCTCGACATGGTCGAAGTGGCGCAGCAGACCGGCGAGCCGGTCGAGAAGGTGGCCAGCGTGTTCTACGAACTGGGCGAGGCGCTCGATCTCGAATGGCTGCGTGGGCAAATCGAGGCGCTACCGGTGGAAGGCCACTGGCACGCACAGGCGCGTGGCTCGCTGCTGGACGAGCTCAATCACCAGCATCGCGCGCTGGCGCAGCAGGTGCTCAAGCTGGGCGGCGGTAAGGGCGTGTCGCCGGTGCAGGCCTGGCTGCAGCGTGACGACGCCACCCTGCAACACACCCGCGGGATGCTGGCCGAGATCCTCACCCAGAACGCCGACTACCCGATCGCCTCGGTGGCGGTGCGTCGCCTAGCGCAGCTGGCGCAGGTCCCGGTGTAAGGTCACGCCGCTCCATCTCCCCCCGGAGAAAGGGTTGGGACGAGGGGCCATGCTGCCTGCAACCTCCACGTCGTGTCCGAAGCCCCGCCTCGTGCGGGGCTTCGTTTTTTCGGCGTGCCGCCGCGGCCATGCGGTAAGCTCGGGCGCATTCCAAGGGAGCCAACTGCAGCCATGCGCCTCGCCTTCGTTGCCAGTGACACCAGCATTGCCCAGCAGGCGCGGCGCAAGCTCGTGGACCGCTACGGCGACCTGCCTGTCGAAAAGGCCGAACTGATCGTGGCGCTGGGCGGCGACGGCTTCATGCTGCGCACGCTGCATGCCCACCTTGCGCTGGGAGTGCCGGTGTACGGCATGAAGCTCGGCCGCGTCGGCTTCCTGATGAACAAGCATCGGCTGGACGAATTGCCGGAGCGCGTGGCGCGCGCCCACGCTGCCGAGCTGTTCCCGCTTGAGATGCGGGCCACCGATGTTGCCGGTCGCGCGCACGTGGCGTTGGCCTTCAACGAGGTCTCGCTGCTGCGCCAGAGCAACCAGGCCGCGCATATCGAGGTGAGGCTCAACGAGGCGGTGAAGCTGCCCAACCTGATCTGCGACGGTGTGATGGTGGCTACGCCCGCTGGCTCCACCGCCTACAACCTTTCCGCGCACGGACCGATCCTGCCGCTGGACGCCAACGTGCTCGCACTGACACCGATCAGTCCGTTCCGTCCCCGCCGCTGGCGCGGCGCGATCCTGCCGCATCGTACCGAGGTTAGTCTGCGTGTGCTCGATCCCGGCAAGCGGCCGGTCAGCGCCACCGCCGATTTCCTCGAAGTGCGCGACGTGCGCCAGGTTTCCGTACGCCAGGCGGCGGGGGAGGGCGTGCGCCTGCTGTTCGACCCCGAACACAACCTGGAACAGCGCATACTCGATGAGCAGTTCGCGGCAGATTGAGCGGTCATGTCCGCCATCCGTCTCACGCTGTGCGCACGGCATGCGCTAGATTGGCCGCATGCCTGCCCACGATCCTTCCGCCGCCACGGACAATCGCCTGGTCGTCGCGATCTCCTCGCGCGCGCTGTTCGACCTCGGTAACAGCCACGAGCTGTTCGAGCGCGAGGGGTTGGATGCCTACCGTAGCTTCCAGATCGCGCACGAGAACGAGATCCTCAGGCCCGGCGTGGCGTTCCCATTGGTTCAGAAGCTACTCGATCTGAACAAGCTGGCGGGTGACGTGCCGCCGGTGGAGGTGATCCTGCTGTCGCGCAATTCCGGCGACACCGGCCTGCGCATCTTCAACGCGATCCAGCATTACGGCCTGGAGATCAGCCGCGCGGCGTTCACCAGCGGCGCGCCCACGTCCGACTACATCGCGCCGTTCAAGGCCGACCTGTTCCTCTCCGCCAACGCCGAGGACGTGGGCCGCGCGCTCAAGGCCGGCGTGGCCGCGGCTACCATCCTGCCCAGCGTCGCACCGCCGCGCATGAGCGAGCAGCTGCGCATCGCCTTCGACGGCGACGCGGTTATCTTCGGCGACGAAGGCGAGCGCGTCTCGCGCGAGGAAGGCCTTGAAGCCTTCCATCGCAGCGAGCACGAACATGCGGACGAGCCGCTGTCGGTTGGCCCGTTCCGCGGCTTCCTCACCGCGTTGCACCGATTGCAGGCGGCGTTCCCTGCCGAGAACTCGCCGATCCGCACCGCGCTGGTCACCGCGCGTTCCGCACCCGCGCACAAGCGCGTCATCCTCACCCTGCGGCGCTGGGGCGTGCGCATCGACGAGGCCTTGTTCCTCGGTGGCCGCGACAAGGGACCGTTCCTGGACGCCTTCGGTGCCGACATCTTCTTCGACGACTCCCCGGCCAATGTGGAATCTGCGCGCAAGCACGTCGCCACGGGGCATGTTCCGCATGGCGTGAGCAACCGGTAGCAACGAAATCCAAAAAGGGGCAAGGCGTGCCCGGTTTTGCAGTATCCCGTGTCGTGTTCAGGCCGTATGCCGCTGCCGACTTCACGGTCTGACTGGACCCGTTCGATGCCAACTGTCCGGAGCTCTTCGCGCCGAACGAACCGGTGGTTTACTCCGCTTTCCCTGTGCTCGGCCGGGAGGGGTACAGCGTTTGCCGAGTCGACGGAAGGATCGTCCGGGCGTTCGGATTGGTCGACGGCGGCACGGGGCGCAAGCACCTGAACTCGATACTGCTCGATCCACGCTTCCAGGGAGGTGGCATCGGTTCGGCCATCATGCATCGCGTCGATGCTTTGGCACGCGCTTCGGGGATTGCGCTGGTGCGCATTGCCGCGAGCCACAAATCCGCGCCGTTCTTCGGCCGTTTCGGCGCCAAGGCGGTCAAGGTCATTCCCGATGGTTGGGGGTCTGGCATGCACCGCGTCGACATGGAGCTGCGTCTCTGACCGTATGCCGGGGACCTGCCTGCCCTCACACGCTCACCCGCCGGACCCGTCGCAGGCTGGGCCCGGCCGCGCATGTCAGGGCACGGAATGCCCCTTGCTCGCCGTCCAGATGGCGTACCAGTCCTCCGCTTCGAGCTTTACGTCCAGCGCGGTGACGGCTTCACGCAGCCCCTCGATGCGGCCGGTGCCGGTGATCGGATGCGGCCGCGCGGGATGGCGCAGGATCCAGGCGTAGGCCAGCGTCCCGAGGCTGATGCCGTACCGTTCGGCCATGGCGTTCATCTCGTTGCGCACGCGCACGGCCTGTTCGTCCTCGCCGCTGAACAGCCGGCCGCCGGCCAGCGGCGACCAGATCATCGGACGCGCGCCCAACTGCTGTGCCTGGTCCAGCGTGCCGTCGTCCAGCGCAGCCATCGCCAGGGGCGACAGCTCGACCTGGTTCGTCGCCAGCGGATGGTGGGCCTGCAGCAGCGCGAACTGGCTGGTCGTGTGATTTGATACGCCCCAGTGCGCCACCTTGCCTTCGCCCGTCAGCGTGCGGAAGGTCTCCGCCAGCGCGGAGGCATCCATCAGGTAGTCGGGCCGGTGGATCAGCACCAGGTCCAGTTGCTCAGTGTGCAGGTTGCGCAGCGATTGCTCGACCTGCGTGCGCACATAGGCGGCCGAGCTGTCGTAGTGGTTCAACCGGTACGGCCGTTGCGTGGAGCGCAGGCGGATGCCGCACTTGGTCACCAGTTGCATGCGCTGGCGCAGTGCCGGCGCAGCCTGCAGCCCTTCGCCAAACAGCGCCTCGGCGCCGTAGTCGCCGTAGATGTCTGCGTGGTCGAAGCTGGTGATGCCGAGTTCCAGCGCCTGCTCGATCCAGCGCACGCGTTCCTGCACGGAGAGCCTCCAGTCCCTGAGGCGCCACAGGCCGGCGACGACGGGGGAGAGTGGCGGCCGGGGCGGGGTGGGGGTCATCGTCATGCGGGGCTCGTTGCGGTCAGGTGGGTGGGCATCATGCAACATGCGGCGCCCGCACGGGTGCAAGACCGGCCGGCGGTGCACGTGCTTCGACTGACAGCTGTCACTGGCCGCGTCGCCGGCGCCGTCCTACCTTGGCGCCATCCTTGGGAGGGCAACGACGATGAGCGACAGCGAGAAGGACGCCGGATTCCGGTCCGTGGGAGGGTATGGCCACCGGATCATCCCGGCCCTGCTGGTGGTGGCGATGGGGGTGGTGTTCCTGTGCGGAAACCTCGGCGTGCGGATTCCCTTCTTCAA
>DAIDKO010000145.1 GCA_027450005.1 Rhodanobacter sp.
CCAACCCGCATGCCACGCGAGGCCATCCATGCCAGCCCTGCTCGACCGCTCCGCCGCTCCCCGCCATCGCATCACGATCGAGGCCACCGACGCCCGTCACCTTGCCGGCGCGAAGAAGCGCCTGGATGCCGCGCAGCGGCGCTGGCTGGAGGCGAACGGCTTCGACGCCCGGCCCGGCAGCACCCTGCTGCTCGCCGATGCGCACGGCAAGCTCGATCGCGTGCTGGTGGGCGTGGATGCGGCCGATCCGCTGGGCGCGCTGGGCGGGTTGCCGACCACGCTGCCCGAAGGCGTGTACCAGCTGGCCGCAGAGGGTGTGTCGCTCGACACGGTGCAGGCGGCGCTGGGCTGGGCGCTGGGCGCCTACCAGTTCACCCGCTACCGCACGGCGAAGCGCGCGCCGGCCGCGCTGGCGGTGGACGCCGCCACGCTCGCCGCGGTGCAGCCCCTGGACGAAGCCACCGCGCTGGTGCGCGACCTGGTCAACACGCCCACCGAGGACATGGGCCCCGAGCAACTCGGCAAGGCGGTCAAGCATCTCGGCAAGGCGCACAAGGCCAAGGTGCGCGACTGGGTCGGCGACGAGCTGCTGAAGGCGAACTTCCCCACCATCCACGCGGTAGGCCGCGCCAGCCACCGCGAACCGCGGCTGCTCGAACTGAACTGGGGCAAGGCGGATCACCCGAAGCTGGTGATCGTCGGCAAGGGCGTGTGCTTCGACACCGGCGGCCTCGACCTGAAGTCCTCCGACGGCATGCGCTGGATGAAGAAGGACATGGGCGGCGCCGCGCACGCGATCGCGCTGGCCGGGCTGGTGATGCAGGCGCAGCTGCCGGTGCGGCTGACCCTGCTGGTGCCGGCTGTGGAGAACGCGGTGAGCGGCAATGCGATGCGCCCCGGCGAAGTGGTGGTGACCCGCGCCGGCCACAGCGTGGAGATCGACAACACCGACGCCGAGGGCCGCCTGATCCTCTGCGATGCGCTGGCCTACGGCGCCGAGCAGCAGCCGGAGCTGATGATCGACTTCGCCACGCTCACCGGCGCCGCGCGCGTGGCGCTCGGCCCCGACCTGCCCGCACTGTTCGGCAACGACGATGCGCTGACCGATGCGGCGCTGGCCGCGGGCAAGGCGGTGGCCGATCCGCTGTGGCGGCTGCCGCTTTGGCGCCCCTACCGCAAGATGCTCGACTCCTACCTCGCCGACTTCGCCAACGGCGGTCCTTCGCGCCTCGCCGGCGCGATCACCGCCGCGCTGTACCTGGAACGCTTCGTGCCCGATGGCCTGCCCTGGCTGCATCTGGACACCTACGCCTGGAACGACGCCGACCGGCCCGGTCGCCCGCGCGGCGGCGAGGCGATGGGCCTGCGTGCGGTGTTCGCGCTGCTGCAGCAGCGCTACGGCAAGGCGTGAGGCGGTCGGCAGGGATGCACGCGGGTCACTTGGCCGCGCGCTCTTTCGCCAATCGCGCGTCGAGGTCCTTGCCGGCGTCGGCCGCGTAGTCGCGGCAAGCCTGCGGGTCGATCAACGGCGCCACGTCGGCGGGCGACTTGCGCCGGGCGACCTTCTCCCAGAAGCCACTGGCGTCGGGATGCGGGGTAAGCAGGATGTCGCAGGGCAGCGCGGCGACAATGGCAAGGGCACGGCGGAAGCCGGCGACATAGGCGGGATGGTCGAGGAAGCGGTAGCCGGGGGCGCTGACCGCGCTGAGGCTGTCGGCGTAGGCGATGCGCAGGCAGCGCCGACCTTCGCAGGAGGTCCAGGTCCACGACGTGCTGCCGGCGGTGTGGCCGGGCGTGTAGTGCGCGGTGACCACCACGCTGCCCAGCCGCACGGTCTCGCCGTCGCGCACCACGCGCGCCCGCTTCACCGGTGTGTAATCCGGAATCGAACCGAACTGCGGATCGCTGCGGTCGGCGCCGCCCAGCGCGAGTTCGCGCGCGCCGGCGGCGCTGCTCAGCACCTGCGCGCCGCTGGCCGCCTGCAGCGCGGCGATGCCGCCGGCATGGTCGGCATGCGGATGCGAATTGAGGATCCACTTCACGTCGCGCAGGTGGAAGCCCAGCGCGCGGATGTGCGCCTCGATCAGCGGCGCGGATTCCGGCAGGTCGCCGTCGAACAGCGCCAGCCCGTGCCCGGTGTCCACCAGCAGCGAGCTCAGACCGTGCGGCCCCACGTACCAGGTGTTGCCGTAGATGCGGAACGGCGTTTGCGGCGCGTTCCATTGGGTGTGCGGAATGGCATCCGAGGATGGCGTGGCCTGCGCCGTGGGCAGGATCAGGGCCAGCGCCAGCGCGGCGACGGCGGGCAGTCGCAGATGCATGATGGATCTCCTTGCAGGTGGCTGCGCAGCATCGCCGCCGCGGCTGGCCCGCCTCGGGCACGGATCAGGCATTTCGCAGGCGGCGGCAGCCGCGGGCGCTCAGCGCCGCATGGCGCGTCGGCGCCACAGCAGCAGGCCGAGGCCGGCCAGTGCGGCGACCAGCCACGCCATGACGGCCACCGTGCTACCGCCCAACCACGGCAGCGCCGCAAACACGCCCACCACGAGCAGGCCGCCGCCGAGCGCGGCAAGCGGATCGATGCGCTTCGCGTCGCGCGCCAGCAGCAGGCCCACGCCCAGCGCCGCCAGCAGCACGGCGAGCGCACGAAGCGGCCAGCTGGTCGTGGGCCGTGCCGCCATGTCGGGGCGCATGTCCAGTAGCGAGCTGTCGCCCACGTTGACTTCGTAGCCTTTGCCGTCGTCGGCATTCGGCACCGCCACCAGGTGGTCGCCGTCGACGCGGGCGATCACCGTGATCGGCTGCACTGGCACCTCGGTCCAGCTCACGCGCAGGTCGCCGAGGCGCGGATCGCCCGGCGTGGCGCTGGTGACCAGCGCGCCGTCGTGCAGCGAGAAACTGGCCGCGAGATTGCCCGGCAGCGCCTTCATGTCGGGTGCGACCGGTTCGCTGCCTGGCAGGGCATGCAGCAAGGCCGCATCGAGCGTGAAGCCGTCAAGCTGCACGCGCTCCGAGGCGAAGTGCTGGCGCTGGATCGGGAACGGGCCGGGGTTGATGTGGCCGTTCATCTGCTGGAAACGGCTGGCGTCCTGCGGCCTGTCCGACCAGTCCATCTCGTAGCTGACGCTGTCGCCCAGGCGCAGCTCGCGCCACTGGAACATCGCCACGTGGCGCGTCAGCAGCGGCGTGTCGGCTTGCTGGTTGAAATCCGCATCCAGCGGCGGCACCACCACGTGCGGCGTGCCGGTGACACGCACCATCCTGCCCTGCAGGCCTGGCTGCGGCTCCGCATGGCGGCCGAGATCCAGCACCGCGCCGCCATGCTGCCGCAGCATCAACCGGTAGGCCACGACGGCACGCTCGGTGGACAGCGCCAGCAGCACGGCCAGCACCAGCAGCACCGCACCCGCGGCGATGGCCAGCACGCTACGCGGCACGGCGATGGCGCGCATCATGCAAGGCTGCCGCGGAGCTCGAGCATTTCGTCCGCGCAGCCGTAGCGGCCACGCTCGTCGCGCACCACGCGCGCCGCCGCGCAGGCGTGATCGTGGGTGAAGAACAACCGCACGCCGCGCGCGAGCTTGTCGTCGAGGAAGACGCGCTTCTCGTCGACCAGCTTCTCCGGGTAGCGGTCGTAACCCATGGTGATCGGCAGGTGCACCCACGGCCGGCCGGGGATCAGGTCGGCGCAGAACACCACGCCGCCGATTTCCGCCAGCATCAGCCCCGGCGTATGGCCGTCCGAATAGCTGAAGCGCACCGCCTCGCCCAGCGCCTTGGAGTGCTCGCCCTCGACCAGCTCCAGCCGGCCGCTGTCGACCAGCAGCTGGGTGAGCTCGGGGATGAACGAGGCACGGTCGCGCGGATGCGGCTTGAGCGCGCGCTGCCAATGCGCCGCCCCCACCACCAACGTGGCATTGGGAAATAGCAGGCGCGGCGGCTGGCCGTCCTGCCACGCGGCGAGCAGGCCACCGGCATGGTCGAAGTGCAGGTGCGACAGCACCACGGCGTGGATGTCCTCGTGGGTGAGGCCCTGCGCCGCCAGCGAATCCAGCAGCACGTGGCGATCCTCCACCACGCCGTAGCGCTCGCGCAGCGACGGCTCGAAGAACGCGCCGATGCCCGTCTCGAACAGCACGTTGCGGCCGGGCACGCCGTTCACCGTGACGCCCTTCGCCAGCAGGCAGCGGCAGGCCAGCGGGATGCGGTTCTGCTCGTCGGGCGCGATCCAGCGCGACCACATCGCCTTCGGCGCGTTGCCGAACATCGCGCCGCCATCGAGCTGCTGCGAGTTACCCAGTAGTGAGAAGAATTCCACATCAGTTCCCTCGCATGACCGACGGCTTCGCCGGGAGCGACGCGCGGGCCGAGGCCGGCGACGAGCCGAACACCATGGCGCCGCCATCGGAGCGTCGGGAATCGCCGTGCAGCGCGAAAAACGCATGGCCGTCATGCGGCCGGCTCGCCCATCAGGTGGCGGTATTTGAGTTCGAGCACTTCGCGCGACTCGACATGGTCGGGGTCGACGATGATGCACTCGACCGGGCACACCTCGATGCATTGGGGCTCGTCGTGATGGCCGACGCACTCGGTGCACAGGTCGGGATCGATCACATAGAACTCCTCTCCCAGCGAGATCGCCTTGTTCGGACAGACCGGTTCGCAGACGTCGCAGTTGACGCAGGTGTCGAGGATTTTCAGGGACATCGTCGTTGGGTAGGCGTGCTGCGACGGCGTCGCGCCGTCGCAGCACGCCGTCGATCACATCTGCACGAAGCGGAACGTGGCGCCGGTGACCTTCACCGCGTCGGCCACGCGCTGCTCGTCAGCCTTGTCACCGATAAACAGAACGATCACTTCCTTGAACGTGCCGGGCTGGGCATCCTTGAACGCGGCCACGGCGAGGTCGGCGGTAGTCGCCGACACCGGGCCGACGAAGGCCAGCAGGTTGCCCGGGGTGACGCCGCGCTCCACCGCACCCTGGACGTTATCCAACTGGCGGGCGTTCTGTGCCTTGTCGTCGTCGGTCTGGCCGGCGGTAACGTAATAGATGTACGGCTGCTGCGCGGCCATTCCCTGCAGGTTCTTCTGCACCAGCGGGCCGAGGTAGGTCTGCCAAGCCTTGGTGTCGTTGACGTTGGTGGGCTTGGTGGCCGCCGCAGCCTGCTGCGAGGCCTGCTGGTCCTGATCCTGCCCCTTCGAGCAGCCGCCCAGGACGAGGCCGGCGGTCAGCGCGATGGCGGCGATGAGAGCGAGTTTACGCATGGTGGTCACCTTCGGTTTCGGGTTGCTTGGGATGGGCACTGCGGCCCTTGTGCCAGCGCTGACGCATGGCCTGTTGCACCGCCGGATGCACGAAACCGGAAATATCGCCGCCCAAGCGGCCGATCTCGCGCACCAGCGAAGAAGAAATGAAACTGTATTGCTCCGACGGGGTGAGAAACAGCGTCTCTGCCTGCGGGATCAGATGTCGGTTCATGCTGGCCAGTTGGAACTCGTACTCGAAATCCGACACCGCACGCAGGCCGCGCAGGATCACCCCCGCGCCGATCTCGGCCACGAGATCGGCCAGCAGCGAGTCGAAGCCGCATACTTCGACGTTGCGCAGGTCGGCCAGCGCCAGCCGCGCCAGCGCGATGCGCTCGTTGATGCTGAAGCCCGGCCCCTTGCCCTTGTTAGGGCTTTCGGCCACCGCCACCACCACCCGATCGAACAGCGGCGCGGCGCGCGCCACCAGGTCGGCGTGACCGTTGGTGATCGGATCGAAGGTGCCCGGGTATACGGCCAGGCGGGGATTGCCGGAGGCTCTGTTCACGGTCCGGTGGCGCAGTGGAAACAGACGCTAGCTTAGAGCCTGCCCCCTGTCTCCGCATAGCTCGCGTTGGCAGTCACGGGCGCCAGACCGGGCGTTTGAGGGACGTCCGCCGGCTCGCCCTTCGATGACCTGCGCGCCAGCCGCTCCCTGCGTGAATCCTGCGAAAGCTGCGGCATGCGTCTCAAGGAGGCGCGCGCCGGTAGAGCGCGAAGCGCACCTCGCCGGCCCGCCCCTCGCGGTGCAACGCCCAGTGCGCCGGCAGTTCCGGCGCCAGCTCGCGCGGCGACTCCACGTAGATCCACGCCCGCTCGGCCAGCCAACCGCCCTGCTCGAGGCATTGCGCCAGCGGGGTCCACAGGTTGGCCGCAAATGGCGGGTCGAGGAAGACCAGGTCGAACGGCCGCGCCGCGCCGCGCAGGAAACCCTGCGCGTCCATGGCCGCTACGTCCGAGCCGGCAACCTTGAGCCTCGCCAAGTTGCAGCGTAACGCCCGCGCGGCCCGCGCATCAGGCTCGGCGAAAACGGCAGCCGCCGCGCCGCGCGACAGCGACTCGATCCCCAGCGCCCCCGTGCC
>DAIDKO010000146.1 GCA_027450005.1 Rhodanobacter sp.
GTGCCATGTGCCGCTGATCGCCTCGGGCGGCGCCGGGGCCATCGAGCATTTCCGTGATGCCTTCGTCGACGCCGACGTGGACGGCGCGTTGGCCGCGAGCGTGTTCCACTCCGGCGCGATCGCGATTCCCGCGCTCAAGCAGTACTTGCAGGCGCAGGGTATCGCGGTACGTATTCCCTAGCTTGTCGTTCCGGCGAAAGCCGGGTTTCCAGTAGGCGAGTGTCGGGTCATCCAGTGTCTTCGGTACAGGGACGGCGCATCCAGTCGCTGGAATGACGGCAGAACCCCCTTTCATCGCATGCGTGACGCATGCCGGCAGCAGGTATTCCGATGGCTGATTCCAACACCGAACTTTCCCGACTCGACTGGTCGAAGGGCGACGGCTTTTTGCCCGCCATCGTGCAGCACTGGCTGAGCGGCGAGGTGCTGATGCTCGGCTACATGAATGCGGAAGCCCTGGCGGAAACCCAGCGCAGCGGCCGCGTCACCTTCTGGAGCCGCAGCAGGCAGCGCCTCTGGACCAAGGGCGAGAGCTCCGGGCATGTGCTGGCGTTGAAGTCCATCCGCGTCGATTGCGATGCCGACACCCTGCTGGTGCAGGCCGAGCCGCATGGCCCGACCTGCCACAACGGAACGTCCAGTTGCTTCGGCGATGAGGCGGGTCTGCCGCTGGGCTTTCTCGCCGAGCTCGATGCGCTCGTCGCGCAGCGCGATGCCGACCGCCCGCAAGGCAGCTATACCACCGCGTTGTTCGAGGGCGGTATCCGCCGCATCGCGCAGAAAGTGGGCGAGGAGGGCGTGGAGACCGCGCTTGCCGCCGTGGCCCAGGGCGGGGAGGAGTTGCTGAGCGAAGCGGCGGACCTCCTGTTTCACCTTGCCGTCTTGCTGCGTGCGCGGGGGTTGTCGTTGGCCGATGCGGTAGCCGTGCTGTCGCGGCGTCACGCCGCGCGTTGATACACGGTTTCAGAGACCCGCCGTGGCAGGGGCGAACGCCGCGGGCGCAGGAATGAAGCGCACGGAGGGGCCGAGCGTGATGCCCTTGCGCCAGGCCGCCAGCTCGTCTTCGATGCCGTCGCCCACGTAGCTTTGCGGCCGCGATGCTGTGAGCTTGTCGTGCTGCTCCCACTGCGCGATCTCGGTCTTGGCCTGGTCGAAGGCATCGATGAAGTTGTCGGTGTGGTTCAGCGCATCGACCAGGAAAGCGTGGCCGAAATAGGTGAGATCCGACTCGGTGCCGCAGCCGAACGAACTGCGGTCGGTGCGCGCGGAAGTGAGCACCAGCGTGCCCTTGGTGGCCAGCGGCGGGATGAAGCCGCCGGAGTAGCAGGCGTTGACCACCACCACCTTCCACTTGAATGCATGCTCCTTGAGGATGTCGGCAAGGTCCTGTGCGCCGATCTGGTCCAGCGGTAGCGGATCCATGTCCACCAGCAGCTCGTGATCGTCGCTGCCGTGCGTGGTGAGGTAGAGCATCAGGATGTCGTCCGGATGCATCACCCTGGAAAGCCCGTCCAGCGCCGCTTCGAGGTTGTTCCAGCCGGCGATCGGGTACGAGGAAAGCGACGCGGGATTGTTCTCCAGCACCAGGGTGTGGGTACTGGCGCCGAAGCGCTTGCGGAACATCGTGGCGGCGTATTCCGCTTCGTTGCGGAACACCTCCTGGCTGCCGTCGCCGGCGAAGGCCACCAGATAGAGGTTGGGCTTGCCGGGGATGCGCGGGCCCAGCTTGGCCAGCTCGTCCTGCAGCATTTGCGGCTGGGCGTAGAGCACCTGTTCGGGCGAGGGGCCTTGTTGCGGCCAGTCGGCATCGTTCTGGTCGTCGCCGCCGTCGTCGCTGTAAGTCGCCGCGGCGACACTGCTGGCCGCGGTGGGCGTCATGGCGACGGCGGACGAGGAGGCGCGACCGGGCAGACACGCCATGAGCAGCATGCCAGCGGCAAAGGCGAGCAAGGCTGCGAAGAGGGTACGCATGCGGCGATCGCTCAAGGCGTGATGGCGTCGAAATCGGTGTAGGCAGGATGGCGCGGGGCGGCAGGCATCGACTGCGGTGGACGCAACAGCCAGCCGGTGCGGAAGCCGGCGGCTTGCGCGGCGTCCAGTTCCTCGACGATATCGGAGAGGAACAGCAGGTGTTGCGGTTGCTCGCCGATGGCTGCAGCGATCTTCTCGTAGGATGACTGCTCGCGCTTGGGGCCGGTCTGGGTATCGAAATAGCCGGCAAGCAGCGGCGTGAGGTCGCCGGCCTCGCTGAAGCCGAAGAACAGCTTCTGCGCCGGTACCGAGCCCGACGAGTACACGTAAAGGCGCAGGCCGTCGGCGCGCCAGGCGCGCAGCCGTGCCGCCACCTCGGGATAAACGTGCGCGCGGTAATCGCCGGCTTCGTAGCCTTCCTGCCAGATCATGCCCTGCAGCGCCTTCAGCGCGGTGGACTTGCGGTCCTCGTCGATCCAGCGCAGCAGCAGCTCGATCACTTCCTGCCGGCCGGCTTCGATGTATCCGGCCTCCTTGGCCACCTCGTGTAGCCAGTGCTGCACCTCGGGCCGGTCGCCGTGCGTCTCGATAAAGGCGGGCAGCCGCTTGCGCGCATAGGGGAACAGCACGTCCTTGACGAAGCTGATCGAGCTGGTGGTGCCTTCGATATCGGTAACGATGGCGCGGATTTCGGGCATGCGGAAACGCCTATTCGGGCAACGGCCCAAGCTTAGCCAAACCGGGCAGAGGGGTGCGTGGGCCCCTGTCGATGATGTCGCAGAGCCGTCAGGCGGTGACGGCGGAGGCGTGCGGCTCCATGCGCGGAAAGCGCTGGGCGATCTCGTCGCCGGTGAAATGGGCGACCCAGCCGTCCTTGTTGGTGAACAGCCGGATCGCCACGAAGTAGGGTGACTCGCTCATGTCGAACCAATGGCGGGTACCGTCGGGCACGCCGATCAGGTCGCCTTGTTCGCACAGCACTTCGTAGACCTTGCCGGCGATATGCAGGGTGAACTGGCCGGCGCCGGCGACGAAGAAGCGTACCTCGTCCTCGCTGTGGGTGTGTTCGTCGAGGAACTTACGGCGCAGGGTCGCGCGGTCGGGATGGTCAGGCTTCAGGCTGATCACGTCCACCGCCTGGTAGCCCTCGGATTCCATCAGGCGGTCGATATCGCCGCGGTAGGCGTCGATCACCTCATCCTGGCTGGCGCCAGGCCACACCGGCGCGTTCGCTTCCCAGCGCTCGAAACGTACGCCGGCCTGGCGCAGTTCGTGCTCGATGGCGGAGTGCTCGTGGAACTCGCCGATCGCAGCTTCGGGTTTCCGTTCGTCGTAGATGCGCAGGCGGCTCATGCGTGGAGTCTCAGCAGGTCCAGTTCGCAGCCCAGCAGGAATTCCAGGGCTTCCAGGTGGCGACGCGCCTCGGCCATGTCGCGGCCCCAGGTATAGATTCCGTGGCCGTCGATCAGGTAGGCGGCCAGCGGCTTGCCGGTGTCCAGCCAGGCGTCGACGCGCGCCAAAAGTTCGGGCATGTGCTGGGTGTTGGGAAAGACGGGGATTTCGAGCACGCTTTCGTGCGTGCTGTGACCGGCGATGGCCTTCTGCAATTCCCAGCCCTGCAGGCGGATCGCGCCCTCGCGCGCGAACAGCCGCGAGGCCACGCTTTGCGTACGCGAATGCGTATGCAGCACCGCGGCTGCCGCGGGGAAGCGGCAATAAACTTGGGTATGCAGTTCGGTCTCCGCGCTGGGGCGGGCGCTGGTACCCACGGCCTGGCCCTGCATGTCCACCAGCATGATGTCGTCGCGACCCAACTTGCCCTTGTCGCGGCCGGAGATGGTGATGGCGGCATGTGCCGCGTCGATGCGCATCGAGAAGTTGCTGCTGGTGGCGGGCGTCCAGCCGGCCAGCGCCAGCTCGCGCGCGGCCTCGGCGATGGCGTCGGCGCGCGCGGCGAACAGATCGGCCGGAATCGATTCGGGAAGTTGCTGGCTCATGCAAATGGACGTCCAAACATGTGCTGGATCATACCATGCGGGGCCGCTCGTCCTGCGGCGACCCGTCCCGGTCAATTGCGAACCATTTGCGCCGGCGATGCGATGGTCGGCGTAGCATGTCAGGCGGCTCCATTGCCTCGCGCGATGGAGGTTCTTCCCAATGACGGAGGTTTTCAATGTCGCACGACGAAAACAACGAATCGCGTCGCCGTTTCCTGAAGCTGGCAGCCGGGACTACGGCGGCGGCAGCGGTGCTTGGCGGCATGCCGCGCTTTGCGCGCGCCGCCGACCTGCCACACGTTACTGACGCCGATCCGACTGCTAAGGCGTTGGACTATGTCGAAGACGCCAGCAAGAGCACCAATCCCAAGCACAAGGCCGGCGACAGTTGCGCCAACTGCCAGTTCTATTCCGGCGGCCCCACCGGCTATGGTCCGTGTGCGCTGTTTCCCGGCAAGTCGGTCAACGCCAAGGGTTGGTGCGTGTCGCATTCGCCGAAGGCGTAGCGGCCTCGTGCTTCGCGTCGTGGTTCCATCGGAAAGGCCGGCACGGGTTGCCGGCTTTTCATTTGCGAGCAGCTGACGGTGTCGGACGATCTCCGCCGCCGTGGGGGCGGTCGTGGAGTGCGAAGTGGTGTTGCTGCAGGAAAAGTGCTGCCCGGCGCATCAGGCTGAGGAGCTACCTTCCTGATGCGCCGGGCGGCGATCCGGGGCCCACTGCCAAGTGATCAACCCTCGGACTGAGGATCATACCCCCGGCTGGCGCGAAAGGGCTGTGGATAGTCCAGATTCTTTCGGAAGTATTGCGTTAATTCTATGACTCGAAAGGACTTTTTTTTGATTCCTCGCTGCCCTGCTTGAGCGCGGAAGGGCACGGAGATCGACCCTCTCCGGATTGCCGTCAGTTGATGAGGATGGGCTGGATTTCGCCACTTTTCGGTGACGTAGGGCGCTTGATTGCGTCAGATGCTCGCCTGCTTCCGGCGTAGTCGGCTGTGTCGATAGCCGTAGCCGAAGTAGATCGCGAGCCCGATCACGGTCCAGATTCCCATCAGCAACCACTGGTACCAGTTCTCCCAATACAGCAGCCCCAGGCAGCTCAGGACGCCCAGTGTGCAGATCAACGGCGCCCACGGTACGCGGAACGTGCGCGGCAGCTCGGGATGGGTGTAGCGCAGGATCAGCACGCCCGCGCAGACCGCGACGAAGGCGATCAGGGTGCCCATCGACACCAGGTCGCCGAGGATGTCCAGCGGAAACACCGCCGCCAGCGCCGCGATACCCAGGCCGGTGATGACGGTGTTGATGTGTGGCGTCTTGTAGCGCGGGTGGATCTTCGCAAACACCGGCGGCAGCAGGCCGTCGTTGCCCATGATCATAAAGATGCGCGGCTGCGCGATGACCATCACCAGGATCACCGAAGACAGGCCGATCAGTGCGCCGATCTCGACCACCCAGCGCAGCAAGCCCAGTTCGGGGTGTGCCTTGATCGCAGTGACCACCGGCTCCGGAGTGCCCAACTGGTTGAACGGCAGTAGGCCGGTGATCACCGCCGCCATGCCGATGTAGAGCACGGTGCAGATCGCTAGCGAAACCAAGGTGCTGATCGGCAGGTCGCGCTGCGGGTTCTTCGCCTCCTGTGCCGCGGTGGATGTCGCCTCGAAGCCGATGTAGGCGAAGAACACCAGGGTCGCGGCGCGCATGATACCGGCCCAGCCGTATTTCTCCGGCCCCTGCTGCGGCGGGATGAAGGGATGCCAGAAGCTGGGGTTCACATATTGCCAACCGGCCACGATCACGATCACGATCAGTCCGACCTTGAGGATCACCATTGCCAGATTCGCGCCGCCGGATTCGCGGATGCCCACGTAGCATAGCCAGGTCAGCGCCAGCGTGATGGCGACCGCGGGCAGGTTGAGCAGTGCGCCGGTGGCCACAAGATGGCCGCCCTGGTAGGCCAGTGGCGCGTTGGTCAGCACCGCCGGCAGGTGCAGGCCCATGTTGTCGAGTAGGCTGGTGAAGTAGCCGGTCCAACTCACCGCCACTGCCGAGGCGGACACGCCATACTCCAGCACCATGTTCCAGCCGATGAACCAGGCCACCAGTTCGCCCAGGGTGGCGTAGGCGTAGGAATACGAGCTGCCCGACATCGGGATGAGGGTGGCGAACTCCGCATAGCACAGCGCGGTGAAACTGCAGCAGACCGCCGCGATGATGAACGACAGGATGATCGCAGGGCCGGCATGTTCGGCTGCCGCCTGACCGGTGATCACGAAGATGCCCCCGCCGATCACCGCGCCGATGCCCAGCGCGGTCAGGCCCCAGGGGCCCAGTGTGCGCTGCAGCGCGATGCCATGCGCGGCGTCGGTGCCGGAAAAGTCATTCTTGCGGGCGAGCAGTTGCTTGAGCATGTTGCTTCCAGACATGGAACCGGCACGACGTGGTCGTGCCGGCGGTGTGGCGAACGGGCGGGGCGTGTGCAGGTCAGTCCGCTTCCATGCCTCGGGCCAGGTTGCTCTGGCGGTAGCCATACAGGTAGTAAACCACCAGGCCGATCGCGCCCCACGCGAAGAACGTGACCTTGGCTTCCTTCGAGAGGTTCAGGAACAGCAGCAGGCAGCCGAGCACCGCGAGCGGACACACCAGCCAGGGCAGCGGGGTGCGGAACGGACGCGGGCGGTCGGGCTGGGTACGGCGCAGGATCAGCACGCCCAGCGCCACCATCATGAAGGCGAACAACGTGCCCGAATTGGTGATGTCGGCGAGGATGCCCACCGGAAACAGCGCCCCGAACAGTGACACGAACACGCCGGTGATCAGCGTGATGATGTGCGGGGTATGGAAGCGCGGATGCACCTTGGCCAGTCCGCGGGGCAGCAGGCCGTCGCGCGACATGGTGAAGAAGATGCGCGTCTGGCCGTAGGTCATGGTGAGAATCACCGAAGGCAGCGCAATGCCGGCGGCGAAGGCGATGAACGCGCCGATGGTGTTGTGGTTGAGCAGGCGCACCACGTGGGCCAGCGCCTCCTTGCTGCACACCAGTGCCTGCGATCCGTTGCAGGCCGCCGCGAAGGCCGGTGTGCCGGGTTCGAGCGCCATGCCGTTCGCGCCCAGCATGGGCTGCGCGCCCACCGAACCCACCGCGGCGTAGCTCACCAACAGGTAGTAGATGGTGCACACGCCCAGCGAGCCGATCAGGGCAATCGGGATATTGCGGTTCGGATTCCTGGTTTCTTCGGCTGCAGTGGAGATCGCGTCGAAGCCGATGTAGGCGAACACGATCGAAGCTGCGGCGCCCAGCACGCCGATACCGCCCATCGGGCTACCCCAGCCGTTCGGCACGAACGGGGTGAAGTTCTGGTCCTTCACCGCCGGCAGGGCGACGATGATGAAGGCGGTGAGGGCGGTGATCTTCACCAGCACCAGCACGGTATTGACCTTGGCCGATTTCGAGGTGCCCACCACCAGCAGACCGGTGACCGCCAGGCCGATCAGGCAGGCCAGCAGATTGAAGCTGCCGCCGTCCATCGGGCCCACCTGCAAGAAGTGTGGCAGACCGAGTCCGGCGTGGGCCAGCAGGCCGTTGACGTAGCCGGCCCAGCCCACGCACACCGTACTGGCGGCGATGGTGTATTCCAGTACCAGCGCCCAGCCCACGACCCATGCGACGCCTTCGCCGAGCACGCCGTAGGTGTAGGTGTAGGCCGAACCGGCCACCGGCACCATGGCAGCGAGTTCGGCGTAAGCCAGCGCGGCGAACGCACAGACCACCGCGGCGATCACGAAGGCGATCATCATGCCGGGCCCGGCCTTCTGGCCCGCCTCGGCGGTGAGCACGAAGATGCCGGTGCCGATGATCGCGCCGATGCCCAGCATGGTGAGCTGGAAGGCACCAAGCTGGCGTGTGAGGCTTTTCTTCTCCGCCGTGGCGATGATCTGATCGATTGGTTTGATGCGCTTGAACAGCATGCGTGGCTCCCCGGGAAACTGCAGCGTCACGCTCGAACGGAAACGCGACGAAGAGGGACGCGACGAGCCGACGGACGCCCAACCATAGCCGAGCGGTTGGAGGGGGACAAGACGCGATGCAGCTAGAATAGGCGTTGGTTTTTCGCACCCCTGCCACAAGTCATGCCATACCTGTTTCCGCGACTTGCCGCCGCGCTGGACGACTATCTGGCGCGCCACCCCGAAGAGGGCGAGACCATCGCCGAGTTCGAGATGTTCCTGGCCTCGCACGCCGCCGTGTTCGAGCGCAGCCACCGTGTCGGCCATTTCACCGGATCGGCGTGGCTGGTCAGTGCGGACGGCGAGCGCGCGCTGCTGATGCACCACGCCAAGTTGCGGCGCTGGCTGCAGCCCGGCGGCCATGCCGACGGCGACAGCGAACTGGCACGCGTGGCCCTGCGCGAGGCTGCGGAGGAGTCGGGGCTGCCCGCACTGGCGGTTGAGCCGAAAATCTTCGACATCGACCGCCATCGCATTCCCGCGCGGGCCGACGAGCCCGGACACTGGCATTACGACGTGCGTTACGTGGTGCGCGCCAGCGGCAGCGAGGAATTCGCGCTCAACGCGGAATCGCTAGCGCTGGCCTGGCGGCCGGTGCACGAAATTGCCCGCGATCCGCAGGCCGACGCCTCGCTGCGGCGGATGGCGAGCAAGTGGTTGCGGCGTCAGTCGTAGGCGAGGGGCTGGGCTCCTACGCGTAGCCTTCCGGCGCCGGATGGAGCTGCCCGCAGGTGCGGCAGGTACGCGCCTCGCGCGAGCGGTAGAAACGCTCGAATACCGGCGGAAAATCGCGTTCGATGCTGTCGAGGATGAAGTACTCCTCGTAGAGCTTGTGGTTGCAACGCTCGCAGAACCACAGCAGGCCGTCCTTCTCCTGCGGCAG
The DNA here is from genome assembly GCA_027450005.1 of Rhodanobacter sp. GTDB lineage: Bacteria > Pseudomonadota > Gammaproteobacteria > Xanthomonadales > Rhodanobacteraceae > Rhodanobacter_A. The sequence goes on from DAIDKO010000146.1 coordinate 8,859, forward strand.
GCGCTTGCGCTCGATCACCAGTCCGATCGATTCGGCCATGCGCTGTGGCGAATGCGGCACCCGCGGCGGCAGGTAGAACACCTCGCCCGCTCGGATCGGGATGTCGCGCGCCACGCCATGGTCCTGCACCTTCAGCACCATCTCGCCTTCGAGCTGGTAGAAGAACTCGGGACCCTCGTCCCAGTGGTAGTCGGTGCGGGCGTTGGGGCCGCCCACGATCATCACGATGAAGTCGCCGTCGACGATGCACTTGTTGCCCACCGGCGGCTTCAGCAGGTGGCGATTCTCGTCTATCCAGCGTTGCAGGTCGAAGGGAGGCGTCAGGGCCATGCGTCGTCCGCACCATGAAGGGGCGACTACCTTAGCGCCGGTGGTCGTGACGGGAAAGCTGCGTACCCGGCCAGGCTCAGGCGTCCGTTTTCACCGCGCGCAATTCCCATAGCAGATAGGCATTGGGCGGCTTGCGCGTGGACGGATCGTCCTTGCCGCGCAGCCAGCGCGAAAAGCGGCGGACTTGCCTGGCAAAGCGCTTCAGCGGCGGGTAGGGCCGGCGGCGGCGGCCATTCTCCGGCGAGCCGGGAATGGCACTGTAGGCATCCTCGACGTGCACCCATTCGATACGCAGCGCCTCGAAGCGCCCGTTGAAGCCGTACATGCGAGCCAGCGGACGTTCGCCGCAGAAATATTCGTGGGTGCGTTCGGTGATGATGTTGACGTGCGTGGGGTCGACAAACGCTTCCGCATGCGGCCAAGCCGGGGTCAGCGCGTAGAGGCGGCCGTCGGGCGACAGCACGCGCCAGATTTCGTCCATCAGTCGCACGAACGGAAAGAACGTGTTGCGTCCATCCGCCGTGGCCAGCAGGCGCGGCACGTGCTCGATGAAATCGTAGGCCGAGACCGAGCCGAAGTTGTCATCAGCGTAGGGAATCGGATCGAGGGCTAGGTTGGCGATCCGGTAGTCGAAGTCGATCCCGCTCAGCGGACGGATGTCCACTCCGCACAGTTCGGCGCGGCCGTAGGGATTGCGCGGAAAGCGGCCGCAACCGAGGTCGAGATGTCGGTTGTCGGCCGTCACGGTCAGACCTCCAGCGTTGCCAGGTCGCCCTTTTCTTCCAGCCAGGCCTTGCGGTCGCCGGCGCGCTTCTTGGCCAGAAGCAGGTCCATCACCTTGGCGGTGCCGTCGTCGCCTTCCACGGTGAGCTGCACTAGGCGGCGGGTGTCGGGGTGGATGGTCGATTCGCGCAGCTGCGAGGGGTTCATTTCGCCTAGGCCCTTGAAGCGGGTGACGCTGACTGTGCCCTTCATCTTCTCGCGCTCGATCTTCTGCAGCATCGCCTGCTTCTCGTTCTCGTCGAGGCAGTAGAACACCTGCTTGCCCACGTCCACGCGAAACAGCGGCGGCATCGCCACGAACACGTGGCCCTCGCTGACCAGGTGCGGGAAGTGCCTGAGGAACAGTGCGCTGAGCAGGGTGGCAATGTGCAGGCCATCGGAATCGGCGTCGGCCAGGATCACGATCTTGCCGTAGCGCAGGCTGGAGAGGTCGTCCTTGCCCGGGTCGCAGCCCATCGCCACGGCGAGGTTGTGCACCTCCTCGGAGGCCAGCACCGAGGTCGATTCCACCTCCCAGGTGTTCAGGATCTTGCCGCGCAGCGGCAGGATCGCCTGGAACTCCTTGTCGCGCGCCTGCTTGGCGCTGCCGCCGGCGGAGTCGCCCTCGACCAGGAACAGCTCGGTGCGCGAGAGGTCGGTGGAGGTGCAATCGGCCAGCTTGCCGGGCAGGGCGGGACCCTGCACGATCTTCTTGCGCACCACCTGCTTAGCGGCCTTGAGTCGCGCACTGGCACGCTCGATGGCGAGCTGGGCGATGCGCTCGCCGGTCTCCACGTTTTGGTTCAGCCACAGGCTGAAGGCGTCGTGCACGACGTTCTCGACCAGCGCGGCGGCGTTGCGCGAGGACAGGCGTTCCTTGGTCTGGCCGGCGAACTGCGGGTCGAGCAGCTTGGCACTGAGCACGAAGGCCAGCCGCTCCCCGACGTCCTCGGGCGCCAGCTTCACGCCGCGCGGCAGCAGGTTGCGGATGTCGCAAAACTCGCGGATCGCGTTGGTGAGGCCGGAGCGCAAGCCGTTGACGTGGGTGCCGCCCTGCGCGGTGGGGATCAGGTTGACGTAGCTCTCCTGTACCAGCTCGCCTTCCAGCAGCCAGGCGAGCGCGACGTCCATGCCTTCGGTGTCGCGCGCCACGTGGTGCACGAACAGCTCCGCCGGCAGCACCTCGCCGCCGTCCAGCTCGCCGCGCAGGTAGTCGCGCAGGCCGTCTTCGTAGAGCCACTCACTGGTTTCGCCGCTGGCCTCGTCGGTGAGTTTCACCGAGAGGCCGGCACACAGCACGGCCTTGGCGCGCAGCAGGTGCTTAAGCCTGGGTAGCGAGATCTTCGGTGAGTCGAAATATTTCGGGTCGGGCCAGAAGTGCACGGTAGTGCCGGTCTTCTTCTTCGGCACCGTGCCGATCACCTGCAGCTCGCTGACGCGGTCGCCGTGCTCGAAAGCCATACGGTATTCATTGCCATCACGGCGGATGGTCACTTCCACCCGCTGCGACAGCGCGTTGACCACCGACACGCCCACGCCGTGCAAGCCGCCGGCGAAATTGTAGTTCTTGCCGCTGAACTTGCCGCCAGCGTGCAGGCGGGTGAGGATCAGCTCGACGCCCGGGATGCCCTCCTCGGGATGGATGTCCACCGGCATGCCGCGGCCGTCGTCGGTGACCTTGACCGAGCCGTCCGCGTGCAGCACCACCTCGATGGCTTTCGCATGGCCGGCCAGCGCCTCGTCCACCGAGTTGTCGATCACTTCCTGCGCCATGTGGTTGGGGCGGGTGGTGTCGGTGTACATGCCAGGGCGGCGCTTGACCGGATCCAGGCCGGAAAGGACTTCGATGTCGGCGGCGTTGTAGCGACTGCTCATGCGTGGTCGTCGGGCAGGTTAAAGCGTCGCAGCATGGCGGCGCACCGGAGGAGGGTCAAGCGAGTCAGAGCGGGGCGCAGTGCCGTTCCAGCCAGGCGAGGTCGGCACCGTCCAGCAGCGGCGCCAGCGCCGTGCGCACGGTGGCGTGATAGTCGTCCAGCCAGGCCCGCTCCTCGGGGTTGAGCAGGCCGGGTTCCATCGCTCGGCGGTCGAACGGGCACAGCGTGAGCGTCTCAAAGGCGTAGTAGTCACCGAACTCGGTGCGCTCTGACTCGACCACCACGGCGAGGTTCTCGTGGCGGATGCCGTGGCGACCGGGCTTGTACAGGCCGGGCTCGATGGACGAGATCATGCCGGGTTCAAGCGGCACCAAGGCGCCACCGGGTACCGGGGGGCGGATCGACTGCGGGCCTTCGTGCACATTGAGGAAATATCCCACGCCATGGCCGGTGCCGTGGCCGTAGTCGCAGCCGGCGGCCCACAGCGGGGCGCGCGCCAATGCGTCCAGTTGCGGGCCACTGGCGCCCTTCGGGAAGCGGGCGCGGGACAGCGCGATCATGCCCTTCATCACCAGCGTCGCGTCGCGTCGCTGCTCGGCGGTGGTCTCGCCCAGCGCCAGCACGCGCGTGATGTCGGTGGTGCCGCCGAGATACTGGCCGCCGGAGTCGACCAAGAGCAGGCCCTTCGCCTGCAGGGCGCTGTGCGATTCCTGCGTGGCGCGGTAATGCGGCAGCGCGCCGTTGGCCTGGTAGCCGGCGATGGTGGCGAAGCTCTCGCCCACGAACTCCGGCTGCGCGGCGCGTGCGGCGTGCACCAGGCGGTGGACGTCCAGCTCGGTGAGCGGCTTGCCTCGCGCCAGTTGGTGCTCGATCTCGCGGAATGCGCCGGCCAGCGCCGCGCCGTCGCGGCGCATCACCTCGCGCACGTGGTCCAGCTCGGCCGGCGTCTTCAATGCCTTGAATGCGGTGCTGGGGTTGGGTGCCTCGATGCGCCGCGTCGCGGTAGGTATCGCGTTGCTGATCGCGCAGACGACGCGGCCCGCATCGAGCAGCAGCGCGTCGTCCTTGCCGAGCTCGGCCAACGCGCCAGTGACGCCATCGTAGGCTGCGATGGCAACGCCATCGGCGGCGAGTTGCGCCACCAGCGCGTCGTCGAACTTGCCGCGTTCGGCGAACAGCGTGGCCTTGCCCTCGGCCGTCACCAGCAGGTGGGCGAGGAACACCGGGTTGCACTCCACGTCGCTGCCGCGAAGGTTGGTGAGCCAGGCGATGTCGTCGAGGCTGGAGACCAGGTGGTGCGTGGCGCCCTGCTTGCGCATGGCGCTGCCCAGACGCGCGAGCTTGTCGGCGCGCGTGGTGCAGGCCCGGGCAATGGGGTGTTCGACGATGCGCGCATGGGGCAGGGTGGGGCGGTCGCTCCAGATCATGCCGGGCAGATCGATGTCGGTGCGCACGCGCGCTCCGTGCTCGGACAGCTTGCCTTCCATCGCGCGCAGGGCGGCCGGCGACACGCTGTCGCCTGCCACGGCCAGCGTGTCGTCCCGGTGTAGGTGTGTCGCCAGCCAGTCGAGGTGCTCGGGCGTGTGCGGCACGCGCAGCTTCATCAGCGCGATGCCGCTGCCGGCGAGCTGCTGCTCGGCCTGCGAGAAGTAGCGCGAGTCGGTCCACAGTCCCGCGTGTTCGCGCGTGACGATCAGCGTACCCGCCGAGCCGTTGAAGCCGGAGAGCCACACGCGCGCCTGCCAGCGTGTGGGCAGGTATTCCGACAGGTGCGGATCGGCGCTGGGGACGATCACGGCGGCGACGCCGTGCTGTTGCATGGCGGCGCGCAGCGCGGCAATACGGGCAGGGATGGGCGTATTCATGTCCGGTATTTTAGCAGGGGTATCGGTCCGACCAGCGGGGCGGCGCCCCGGTCGATCGTCGTGGCGGCCTGTCGCTGGGGGAGCGCAGGCCGTATGTGTAGACTGCGTCACCGGACCTCACCCGCGGCTCGTCGGGGAGGGGGCGGCGGGGCACCCGTTCCCGCCGTGGCATCATCCATTCGTTTCGGCAGCGCCCCGCATGATTCCCGTTCCGCCCTTCATCGTCGCCATTCCGGCGCGTTACGGTTCCACCCGCCTGCCGGCCAAGCCGCTGCGCGAAATCGCCGGCGTGCCCATCGTGGTGCGGGTGGCGCAGCGTGCCCTGCAGGCGGGCGCGACGGACGTGGTGGTGGCCACCGACGATGCGCGCATCGCCGAGGCGTTGGCCGGGCAGGGCGTCAAGCTGTGCATGACCCGCGTCGACCACGCCTCCGGCAGCGACCGCCTGGCCGAGTGTGCCGCCCAGTGCGGCTGGAGCGACGACGCCATCGTAGTGAACCTTCAGGGCGACGAGCCGTTCGCGCCGGCCGCCGGCATCCGCGAGGTGGCGCGCGCGCTGGCCGAGGACGACGCGCCGATGGCCACGCTGGCCGCGCCCATCCACGACGCGCACGAACTGTTCGACCCGAACGTAGTGAAGCTGGTGCGTGGCGCGAGCGGCCGTGCGCTGTATTTCAGCCGCGCTCCGCTGCCATGGGCACGCGATGCTTTCGCCGCCGACCGCGCTGTGCTGCCGCCGGACGTACCGTTCCTGCGCCACATCGGCATTTATGCATACCGCGCGGGTTTCCTCGCGCGGTATGCGCAGCTGGCGCGCACGCCGCTGGAGCAGGCTGAATCGCTGGAGCAGCTGCGCGTGCTGGAGCACGGGCATGCCATCGCGGTGCGGCTCACGCCCGAACCGTTCCCGCCGGGAATCGATACCGAGGCCGATCTGGCGCGCGCCGAACAATGGTTGAAGGATCGGGGATGATGGCTAGCCGCGTGCTGTTCGTCTGCCTAGGCAACATCTGCCGCTCGCCGCTGGCGGAGGCCGTGGCGCGCAAACGCCTGACCGAAGCAGGCCTGGACGTGTCGGTGGCTTCCTGCGGAACCGGCGGCTGGCACGCAGGCGAGGGGGCCGATCCGCGCATGGTTACGGCTGCGCGGGCCGCGGGGCACGACTTGTCCGGCCACCGCGCACGCCAGCTGCGTGCGCGCGATTTCGCCGACTACGACCTGCTGCTGGCGATGGATCGCGACAACCTGCACGAGCTGCACAAGCTTGCCGCCACGTCGCCGCAGGCGGGGCGGGTCGCGTTGTTCCTGGAGTGGACGGATGCGGCGCCGCCGCTGGAGTTCCCTGACCCTTGGTATGGCGATGCGGCCGGTTTCGAAGCGTCCGTGCAGCTGGCGGAGCGTGGCGTTGCGGGCCTGATCGAACGCTTGCGCGACGCCAGTCGCTAAAATCCCCGCATGGAATCCGACACGCCGCAAGCCTTCGACGGCAAGGCCTTCGTCCGCACCCTTACTTCCTCGCCCGGCGTCTACCGCTATTTCGACGCGGACGGCGAGCTCTTGTACGTCGGCAAGGCCGGCAACCTGAAGAAGCGCGTGGGGAGCTATTTCCTCAAGCCGCGGCTGGAACCGCGCATTGCCGCGATGATTGCGCAGATCGCCCGCTGCGAGATCACCGTCACGCGCACGGAAGGCGAGGCGCTGCTGCTGGAATCGCAGCTGATCAAGTCGCTGAAGCCGCGCTACAACATCATGTTGCGCGACGACAAGAGCTATCCCTACATCTATCTGTCGGGCGGCGAGGACTATCCAAGACTGGCTTTCCATCGCGGGGCGAGGAACCTGCCGGGGCGCTACTTCGGGCCCTATCCCAGCACCTTCGCGGTGCGCGAGAGCCTCGGCCTGATGCAGAAGCTGTTCAAGGTGCGCCAGTGCGAGGACAGCTACTTCCGCAACCGTTCGCGGCCTTGCCTGCAGCACCAGATCGGGCGTTGCACCGCACCGTGCGTGCAGCTGATCGGCGTCGACGACTACCGCAACGACGTGCGGCACGCGGAGATGTTCCTGAAGGGCCGCAGCAGCGCCGTGATTGACGAACTCGCCGCAGCCATGGAGCAGGCCAGCGCCAGCCTGGATTTCGAACGCGCCGCGGTGTTGCGCGACCAGGTGGCGGCATTGCGGAAGCTGCAGGCGCAGCACCACGTGCAGGGCGCCAGCGCCGACATGGACGTGATCGCCTGCCGGATCGAATCGGGCATGGCCTGCGTCAGCGTGCTGTTCTTCCGCGACGGCATCAGCCTGGGTACGCGCGATTTCTTCCCGCGCCTGCCGCTGGATGCGGAGCCCGCTGACGTGCTGGCGCAATTCGTGGCGCAGTATTACCTGGATCGTCCGGTGCCGCGCGAACTGGTTCTTGGCGAGGAGCTGTCCGAGAGCGACATGCTGGCCGAGATGCTGACGGAACAGAGCGGGCATGCGGTGGAGCTGAAGAGCCGCGTGCGCGGCGAGCGCGCGCGCTTCCTGCAGATGGCCGAGCGCAACGCGCAGGCCTCGCTCACCCAGCGGCTGGCCAGCCGGCAGACCCT
>DAIDKO010000147.1 GCA_027450005.1 Rhodanobacter sp.
CATCGGAAATCGATGGCATCACTCACCAGCCACCACGCGTCCACACCCTTCGAGTCCATCACTTCGCTCCTGTTTGGACAGGCGCGTATCTGAGCGATCACGACGCAGGGATGGAAGGTGTCTTCGCCGCACGCTTACGCATGGACGACTCCGCAAAAGAGGTTTAGGCGGAGTTGATGATAACGATTCTCATTAAGACGTCAACCGGCACGACCTCCGCGCGGTATCGCATGCCTCATTCCACCGCCTGTGCGATGCGCAGGCGCATCGCTTCGTCCAGCTTCGGCAGCACCTCAAGCGCGGCGAGGTTGTGCTCGAGTTGTTCCAGCCGGCTCGCGCCCAGCATCACGGTGGAAACGTGCGGGTTGGCGGCGCACCACGCGATGGCCAGTTGCGCGGTACTGCAACCCAGCTCGTCCGCCAGCGGCCGCAGGCATCGTGCCCGCGCCACGCGCTCGCCTCCGTCCCCCAGCACGCGATCGCGCAGCCATGCGTAGTCGGGATGCGCCAGCCGCGAGTCGTCGGGCACGCCATGGTCGTACTTGCCGCTGAGCAGGCCCGAGGCCAGCGGCGACCAGATCGTGGTGCCCATGCCGTAGTCGCGATAGAGCGGCGCGTATTCCACCTCCACGCGCTCGCGATGCAGCAGGTTGTATTCCGGCTGCTCCATGGTCGGTGCGGTGAGGTGGTTTTCCTTCGCCACGCGGTGCGCCTCGACGATGGCGTCCGCCGGCCACTCGCTGGTGCCCCAATAGAGCACCTTGCCCTGGCGCACCAGCATGTCCATCGCCGCCACGGTCTCCGCGACGGGCGTGTCGGGATCGGGCCGATGGCAGAAATACAGGTCGAGGTAATCCACGCGCAGGCGCTGCAGCGCCTGGTGGCAGGCCTCGATCACGTGCTTGCGCGAGAGTCCGCGCTGCGTGGGTCTGGGATGCTCCTGCGCACCGAAGAACACCTTGCTCGACACGCACCAGCTGTCGCGCGGAAAGCGCAGGTCGGCCAGTACGTCGCCCATCAGCGATTCCGCCACGCCATTGCCGTAGGTTTCCGCGTTGTCGAAGAAATTGACCCCGTGATCCCATGCCAATGCCAGCATCTCGCGCGCCAGCGAGCGTCCCACACTCTTGCCGAACGTGGTCCAGGCGCCGAAGGAAAGGACGGAAAGCGGCAGGCCGGAACGACCGAGGTGGCGGTATTGCATGGGGGAACTCCAGCGAGGCAAGGCGGGGAATGCGCGCATGCTGCGTCGCCGCCGGCGACGAATGCAAGCGGCGTACGCACCTTGGCCGCGCAGGGGCGAGCTTGCTATTGGATCGTTATAAATCGTACAAATGCCGGCACCGCACCCTGCTTCCGGATCTCCCATGGATCGTCGCCGCTTCCTGTTCGCCGGCTCCGCCATCGCCTCGCTCGGCGCCCTCGGCGTGCCGCGCACCGGCGAGGCCGCCACCCGCCCCTTGCCCATCGGCAACGGGACGCGCCCGCGCCCCACGCCGCAGCAACTGCAGTGGCAACGCGACGAACTGGCGATGTTCGTGCACCTCACGGTGAACACCTTCACCGGCAAGGAATGGGGCGACGGCACCGAATCGCCCCGCATCTTCAACCCGCGCAAGCTGGATGCACGGCAGTGGGCGCGCACGGCGAAGCAGGCCGGCTTCCGCAGCATGATCCTCACCGCCAAGCACCACGACGGCTTCTGCCTGTGGCCTACCGCCACCACGCAACATTCGGTGAAGTACAGCCCGTGGAAGAACGGCCACGGCGACGTGGTGCGCGAGTTCACCGACGCCTGCCGCGCCGAAGGCCTGGGTGCCGGCATCTATCTCTCGCCGTGGGACCGCAACGCCACGAGCTATGGCAGCGGCCAGGCCTACAACGACTTCTACATTGCGCAGCTCACCGAACTGCTCACGCACTACGGCAGGATTGTGGAAGTGTGGTTCGACGGCGCCAACGGCGAAGGTCCCAACGGCCGCAAGCAGGCCTACGACTGGCCGCGCATCCACGCCACCGTGCGCCACCTGCAGCCCGACGCCATCATGTTCTCCGACGCCGGCCCCGACGTACGCTGGATCGGCGACGAGAAAGGCGTGGCCGGCGAAACCTGCTGGGCCAGCATCGACCCGGCCAGCGTGCCCTACCCCGGCTACGACCGCCCCTGGGTCGGCGAGGTGCTGGGCCATGGCGACCCGCACGGCAGCGCGTGGCGGCCGGGCGAATCCGACGTGTCGATCCGCCCCGGCTGGTTCTGGCACCCCGAGCAGAACGACCAGGTGCGCTCGCCCGACGGCCTGATGGAGCTGTACTTCAGCTCGGTGGGACGCAACAGCAAGCTGCTGCTCAACGTGCCGCCGAACCGCGACGGCCTGTTCGATCCGGAAGACATCGCTTCGCTGCAAGGTTTCACCGCCGAGCGCACCGCGCTGTTCGCGCGCAACCTGCTGCGAGGCGGCAGCGTGCGCGCCAGCAGCAGCGACCTCGCACACCCGGCCTCCGGCGTGCTCGACGCCAACCCCGAGGCTTACTGGAGTGCCGCGCGCAGCGTGCGCAACGCGTGGCTGGAAATCGAACTGCCGCGCGAAGTGGAATTCGACACGCTGGAACTCGGCGAGGCGATCGCCTTTGGCCAGAACATCGCCAACCATCGTGTCGAGACATGGAACGGCAGCGCGTGGCAACCGCTCACCTGGGGCACCACCATCGGCCACAAGAAGCTCACCCGCTTCGATCCGGTGCGCACCAGCCGGCTGCGCGTGCTGCTGGAATTCGCCTACGACACGCCGCGGCTGGCCAGCGTGGCGGCGTATCGCCGCCCGGACCGGCGCTACGGGCCGGGGCACAACGAAAAGTGACGCCCTTTCAAGCGCCCTCGGCCACGTAGGCCGTCAGCGCCTCGAACAGATGGGCGCGAACCGCTGCAACTGGACAATCGCCGGCTGCGCGTGTGGCTGGGCGAGGAGCCGCGCACCCCGCTGGATCAGGCGATCGAGGCCACCCTGCGCGGTCTTGGCTGCGTGGCCTGAATTCAGCGCAGGTAGTGCAGCACGACCGCCAGCACCGCGGCGGCGAACACGCCGGCGATGACGTCGTCCACCATTACGCCGAGGCCACCCTTGAGTCGGCGGTCGAACTCGCGGATCGGCCACGGCTTCCAAACGTCGAACAGGCGGAACAGCACGAAGCCGGCGGCCACCGCCCACCACGGCGCCGCAAGCGCGGGCAGCAGCGCGATCCACTGGCCGACGAATTCGTCCCACACCAGCGCGCGGTGGTCGTCCACGCCCAGCGCGCGGCCGGCCATTTCGCAGGCCCACACACCCAGCGCGAAGCCCAGCACGATGACCAGCCCGTTGAGCGGCAACGACAGGCCGCGCAACAGCAGCCACGGCAGGATCGCCGCCAGCGAGCCGAAGGTGCCCTGCGCCACCGGCGCCAGGCCGGAGCCCAGACCGCAGGCGATCCAGCCCGCCGACGTGGCGAGCAGCGTGCGGCGTTGCGCGGGCGTCAGCGTCTTGCGTTCGGTGGAGGCACTCATGGCGCGAAATGATCCCAGCCCGACCGCGCCGGTTCCAGCCATGCGCCATCCGCACCGCGCACACGCACGCCCTCGCCCGCCACGATGCGGCCGATGCGCGTGGCGCCGCAGCCGAGCTTGGCGAGGTCGTCCCGCACTTCGTCCATCCGCGCCGCCGGCACGGTGAAGCACAGCTCGTAATCGTCGCCGCCGGTCAGCGCGAAATCGCGTACCGCGGCTTCGTCGAACGCGCCGAGCAAAGCCGGCGAGCACGGCAGCAGGGCCGCATCGATCTCCGCCCCCACGCCGCTGGCCGTGCAGAGATGGCCGAGGTCGGCGAGCAGGCCGTCGGACACGTCGATGCAGGCGCTGGCGCGGCCGCGTAGCGCCAGCCCGGCCGCCACCCGTGGCGTCGGCCGGTTAAGGCGGTTCACCAGGAAGTCGCGCGCGGTTGCCTGGACGTCCATGCGCGATGGCAGGCAGCGCAGCCCCGCCGCCGCATCGCCCAGCGTACCGGTGACCAGCACCGCATCGCCCACCTGCGCGCCGGCCCGGGTCAACGCCTGCCCGGGCGGCACGAAGCCGTGCACGGCGACGCTGAGGGTGAGCGCGCCGCGTGTGGTGTCGCCGCCCACCAGGGCCAGCCGATACTGGCCCGCCAGTTGCGCGAAGCCCTCGGCGAAGCCGTCGACGAAGGCCGCATCCGGCCGCGGCAGGGTCAATGCCAGCAACGCCCAGGCCGGCGTGGAGCCCATCGCGGCGAGGTCGGACAGGTTCACCGCCAGCGCCTTCCAGCCGATGTCAGCCGGCGCGGTACCCGCCGGAAAATGCACACCCTCGACCATCGTGTCGATGGCCACCGCCAGCTCCTGCCCCGCGGGTACGGCCAGCAGCGCGGCGTCGTCGCCGATGCCGAGGCGCACGTCCTCGCGCTGCTGCGCGGTACGTTCGCGGATGCGGTCGATCAGGCGGAATTCCATGGCGGTCCTGCGCGGGTCATGCGGTCCAAGAGCAGAGCATCCGCGCGCGCGCCGCGCAAGCCCGTGACCTGCGGCGCATGCGCCGAGTCAACGTGCATGCGAGGCTGGCGCCACCTTCCGCCCGGAGCCTGCCGCCATGCGTTGCGTCGCTCGTTGCCTTGCCGCCCTGCCGTTCGCTGTCTTCGCCGCTGCCCCGGCGCTGGCTGCGCCGCCCGTCGCCAGCGACGCGGCCGTGCTGGCGACGGTGCATGCCTTCTTCAACGCCATGGCGCGCTACGACCAGGCCGGCATGCGCGCGCAGGTGTTGCCCGCCGGCATGGCCACGCTGATGCGCGATGGCAAGCCGGTACAGCTCGCGCTGGGCGATTTCGTGGATCACGTGAAGCCGGGCAAGGCGCGCATCGAGGAACGCATCCGCCATCCGCAGGTGCGCATCGACGACAACATCGCGGTGGTGTGGGCGCCCTACGTGTTCCTGCTCGATGGCAAGCCGCACCATTGCGGCACGGACGTGTTCAACCTGGCACGGGTGGACGGCCGCTGGCTGATCAGCGGCATCGCCGACAACAGCCGCGCCTGCCCGGCGAAGTAACCGCCGCGCTCGCTCAGCGCGAGAAAACCAGCGCCGGCTCGCCGTGGTAGGCAGTGCGCTGCCATGGGCGGAAACCGGCCTTGACGGCGACGCGGATCGAGGCGGCATTGCCCTCGTTGATCAGGCACACCGCGCGCATGCCGGGCAGGTGCACATCGGCCCAGGCGGTGGCCGCGGCCACTGCTTCGCTGGCATAGCCGCGGCCATGCACCGCCGGCGACAGCACCCAGCCGAATTCCAGCATACCCACCAGCGAAGGCTCGATCTCGCGGCGGAAATCGCCGAAGCCGAGGTCGCCCACGTAGCGACCGCTGGCCTTTTCCTCCACCGCCCAGTAGCCGTAGCCCAGCATGCTCCACAGGCCGCGCGAGGACAGCATGCGGCGCCAGCTTTCCTCGGCGGTGGACGGGCGGCCACCGATGTAGCGCACCACCTCCGGATCGGCCCACAGCGCGGTGCAGTCGGCGTGGTCTTCCGGGCGATGCGCGCGCAGTCGCAGGCGCTCGGTTTCCAGCAGCGGCACCCCTTCGTCCCTGTGGGCGCGGGCGTCCATCAGCTGCGCTTCTCGGCCGTGCGCAGTTCGGCGGCCACCTTGTCCAGCACGCCGTTGACGTAGCTGTGCCCGTGGTCGGCGCCGAAGCGCTTGGTGACCTCGATGGCCTCGTTGATCACCACGCGGTACGGCACGTCGAGGCGATGTTTCAACTCGTAGGCGGCCAGGCGTAGCGCGGCGCGCTCGATCGGATCGACCTCGCCCACCTCGCGGTCCAGGTGCGGGCGCAGCAGGATGTCGAGCTCGTCGACGTGATGCTCCACGCCGCGCAGCAGGTCCTCGAAGTAGTCGAGGTCGGCCACTTCCATGTCCTGCTCGTGGCGGAACTGCTCGATCACCGCGTTCATGTGGCTACCGGACAGCTGCCAGGCGTACAGCGCCTGCAGCGCGCGGCGGCGGGCGCGCGAGCGCGCGGCGAGGTCGATGCCCTCGGGTCGGGTATGCATCACAGCTGGCCGTACAGGTTGACCATCTCCAGCGCAGCGATGGCGGCGTCGGCGCCCTTGTTGCCGGCCTTGGTGCCGGAGCGCTCGATCGCCTGCTCGATGCTGTCGGTGGTGAGCACGCCGAACGCCACCGGCACGCCGGAATCCAGCGCAGCCTTGGCCAGGCCCTTGGCGCACTCGCCGGCCACGTAGTCGAAGTGCGGCGTGGAACCGCGGATTACCGCGCCCAGCGCGATCACCGCGGCGTACTTGCCCGAGCTGGCCAGCTTGTGCGCGGCCAGTGCGATTTCCCACGCGCCGGGCACGCGCACCAGCTCGATGTCGTCGTCCTTCACGCCGTGGCGCACCAGCGCGTCGCGCGCACCAGCCACCAGCGGCTCCACGACAAAGCCGTTGAAACGGCCCGCGACGATGGCAAAGCGGCCCTTGGGCGTGGCGAAATCGCCTTCGATGGTTTTCATGCTCGGAGTGTTCCTTGACAGGCCGGACGGCCGTGCGAAGTGGGTATTTTACAGGCTTCGAGGTTGTGGCCGCTTGTCGATTCACAGGCAACCCGTAAAAGCCGGCAGCCGCCGCTTGGCCAGTTGTTCCATAACTACATCGTAGTTATGATTGTTATATGAACGAGCTTCGCTTCGACTGGGATCCAGCCAAGGCCGCTTCGAACCTCAAGAAGCACGGCATCAGCTTCGCCGAAGCGAAGTCAGCCTTTGCAGATGAGCGGGCAAAGATCATCCCGGACCCCGATCATTCGGTAGACGAGGAACGATTCGTCCTGATTGGTCTCAGTCTCAAGTTGAGGCTACTCGTTGTCTGCCATTGCTACCGCGAGCGAAGCGGCACCATCCGCATCATCTCGGCCAGAAGGGCCACCAAAACCGAAACTCGCCAGTACTGACAGGTGCACCATGCGCAAGGAATACGACTTCTCCAAGGCCAAGAAAAACCCCTACGCCTCGCAGCTCAAGAAGCAGATCACCATCCGGCTGGATGGCGATGCCGTCGACTACTTCAAGGCCATCTCCGCCGAGGTCGGCATCCCCTACCAGAGCCTGATCAACCTCTACCTGCGCGATTGCGCGGCCGAGCACCGCACGCTCAACCTGTCCTGGAAGTAGCTGACGACCCCGATTCCATGCCGCACTGAGCAACATATTTGCTGTGATCTGGAGTCAAGCCCATGAGACTCCGAAAATCTGTTCGCATACGAATGGGCTAGCGCTCTACGCCGCCGTCCCACCCACCGTCATCGCGTCGATCTTCAGCGTGGGCTGGCCCACGCCCACCGGCACGCTCTGGCCGTCCTTGCCGCAGACGCCCACGCCTTCGTCGAGCTTCATGTCGTTGCCGATCATGGAGACGCGGGTGAGCACGTCGGGGCCGCTGCCGATCAGGGTGGCGCCCTTTACCGGGGCGGTGATCTTGCCGTCCTCGATCAGGTAGGCCTCGCTGGCGGAGAACACGAACTTGCCGTTGGTGATGTCGACCTGGCCGCCGCCGAAGTTGGGCGCGTAGAGGCCCTTCTTCACCGAGCGGATGATTTCCTCCGGCTCGTGGCTGCCGCCGCGCATGTAGGTGTTGGTCATGCGCGGCATCGGCAGCGCGGTGAAGGATTCGCGGCGGCCGTTGCCGGTCGGCGCCATGCCCATCAGGCGCGCGTTGAGCTTGTCCTGCATGTAGCCCTTGAGGATGCCGTCCTCGATCAGCACGGTGCAGTCCGTCGGCGTGCCTTCGTCGTCCACGCTGAGTGAGCCGCGGCGGCCGGGCAGCGTGCCGTCGTCCACCACGGTGACGCCGGGCGCGGCCACGCGTTGGCCCAGCCGGCCGGCGAAGGCGGAGCTGCCCTTGCGGTTGAAGTCGCCTTCCAGGCCGTGGCCGATCGCCTCGTGCAGCAGCACGCCGGGCCAGCCTGGGCCGAGCACCACGGTCATCTGGCCGGCGGGGGCGTCGACCGAATCCAGGTTCACCAGCGCCTGGCGCACCGCCTCGTCGGCGAACGCCAGCGCGCGACCGTTCTCGATCAGCTCGCGGTAGCCGTAACGGCCGCCGCCGCCGGCATAGCCCTGCTCGCGGCGGCCGTTGGCCTCGGCAATCACCTGCACGTTGAGGCGCACCAGCGGGCGCACGTCGGCGGCCAGCGTGCCGTCGGAGGCGGCGATCAGCACGGTGTCGATGGTGGCGGCCATGCTGACGATGACCTGGGTGATGCGCGGGTCGCGCGAGCGCGCGTAGGCGTCCACCTCGCGCAGCAGGGCGATCTTGTCGGGGTTGGGCAGGCTCTCCACCGGGTCGATGGCGGGATACAGCTGCCGCGCGTTGCCCAGCGCCAGCGGCTGGCCGGCGCCGCGGCCGTCCTGCGCGATGGCGCGCGCGGCCCTGGAGGCTTCCAGCAACTGCGGCAGCACGATCTCGTCGGAATAGGCGAAGCCGGTCTTCTCGCCGGAGATCGCGCGCACGCCCACGCCCTGCTCGATGGAGTGGCTGCCATCCTTGACGATGCCCTCCTCCAGCGTCCACGACTCGCTGCGCGAGTGCTGGAAATACAGGTCGGCCGCATCGATGGACGGCCCCATCAGCTGCGAAAACACGCGTTCGAGGTCGCCGGTGGCGAGTCCGCCGGGGGTCAACAGCCGGCTCTGGGCCTGCGCGATCAGGGAATCCATGGGTCTTGGTCGATGGCGATGAATGGGGAAAGGATGGGGGCGCGGCGGGCGAAATCAAAGCCGCGTCAGCGGCCCGTGGACGACGCCGCGGCCGGCAGCGCCGGCCAGTCGTTGCGCAGCGGCATCGTGGTGGCCGGGCTGGACGATGCCGGCGCGGGCAGCAGCGGCGGCCGGGTGACCTCGGCCGGAGCCACCGGCACCTCGCGCTTCTCGACCAGGGTCATCACCGGTTTGTCCCAGCTTCCGGTGACGTGGTAGCGCGCACTGGCGGTCTTGTTGAGGCCATGGCCCAGCAGGCCCTGCACGGCCAGGCCGGCGGCGGCGCCCACCGGGCCGCCCACCACGGCGCCGATCACCGGCAGGCTGTTGCCGATGTGCGGCACCTCCTGCACGTACTGGTCGTAGTCCTTGGCGCGTAGGCCGGTGCGACCGGTGATGCTGATCTGCGCGGCCGGCCCCTTGATGACGAGGTTATGGGTGGTGGCGCTGCCGTTAGCGAGCTGGAAATCGCCCTTGATCGAATCGAAGCCCAGGCCCTTGCCGAACACGTCGCCGAAATCCAGGGTCAGGCGGCGCGGCAGCTCAGCCAGCGAGACCAGGCCGAACAGGCGCCCCACGCCTGGCGCCACCTCGGGGATGCGGCCGTCGCTGACGTCGATGCCCAGCTTGCCGGTGGCATTGGCAAGGCTGAACGCCGAGGGCGGGCCGGGCCAGCTGGCGTCGAGCTGGTCCTGGGTCTTGCCGCCGTTGACCAGGCCGGTGTAGCCGAACGCGGTAAGCATCTTGCCGAGGTCGTCCGCGGCGAAGCCGATGCGCATGTGCGTGTGGCTGTCGGTGGGCGTGCCGTTCCAGTCGCCGCTGCCGGTGATCTGTACGCTGGGCGACAACGCCCGCAGCTGGTCGATGTGCATGCCCTGCGCGGTGGGCCAGGTTTCCAGCCGCGCCTCGCCCAGCCTGGCGTCGCCGAAGCTCAGGTCGCCGACCCACAGGTGGAACGGCGGCAGCGACGCGGGATTGATGCCGGTGTTGGCCGGGTTCTCCGCCGGCTGCTCGGCCGCGACCTTGCCGGTGGGTGCAGGCGGGTTGCCGGGCCAGTGCAGGTGGGTGAGGCGTGCGGTGATGCCACGCTTGTCCAGTTCGGTGGTGGGCACGCTGAAGCGGCCGGCCATCGCCGCGCCGCTGACGTCCACCTGCAGGTCGCCGCCTGCGGGAACGGCCTGCAGGGTCATGGCACCCAGCGGGCGGCCGAACCATTCCGAGCGGTCGGTGCCCACGTCCACGCTCTCCAGCGCGGGGCCGCCACCGGCGCTGCCGCCCGCGGCAAGCGCCACGGCCTGCTGCACCCAGCCGGTGACGTCGAGCGTGGTGGCGTGGCCGCGGATGCGCAGGCCCTGCGCAGGCAAGGCACCGGGCATCTGCGCGCCGAACGCCAGTGTCCCGGCCAGCGGCTTGTCGCCATCGGCCAGGCGCAGGTGGCCGCGCGCGCGCTCGCCCAACGCCACCTGCAGGTCGGCGCCGGCCAGCGGCAGGCTCATCGCCAGGTGCAGCGGCAGCTCGCTGGCAGCATCCTTCTTCAGCGGCACCGGCACGTTCAGCGCCATGCCGACCAATGTGGAATCGACGGTAAGGGTCTGCTTCAGCGCACCGCCGTTCGCCGGCCTGGCCAGCCGGAAGCCGATGTCGAACGGGCTGCGACCCTTGCCCAGCGGAGGCAGCCAGTCCAGCGCGGGATAGCCCAGGGTGAGATCGGCGAGGCTGTAGGTGCCGCTCAACTTTGCCGCCAGCACGGTATCCGGGGCGTCGGTGGCACCGGCGATGGCGAGGTCCAGCGTGGCCGGCTGCCCGTGGAAACCGCCGCTCAGCGGGCCGGCGTGGAACCCCTTGCCGTCGAACGTGGCCGGGCCGTTGAGCTTGTCCAGCTTGAGGTTCCAGTCCGCGTCGCTGGCGTCCACATCCTTGAGTTGCGCAGTGCCGGCGAGCAGGAAGTCATGCGGCGCCCGCAGCGGCTGGGAGAGATGGAAGCTGAAGCTGCCGCTGCCGCCCAGCTTCAGCCCGGCGAGCTGGCTGGCCTGCCGGCTGGCGATGGGGCTCTTGAGCACGAAGCCCAGCAGGTTCGCGGCGCTGCCGCTGCCGTCGACGTTGAGATCCAGCGTGCCGTTGGCGAACTCCGTGATCAGCGCCACCACCTTGCTGGCCTTCACGCCCAGTGACTGGCCGGCGTCGGCCTGCACCAGCATGCCGCTGTCGATGAAACGGGCGATGGCATGGACGCCGGTGGCGTCGGGCCAGTCGGGCGCGTAGCGGAAGTCGAGGTCGCTGATCTCGGCGCGCGCCTCGAAGCGGCCCTCGTTGTGGTGGAACGGCCAGTCCTTCAGGTCGCCGCGCACCAGCGCCTCGGCATGGTCGATGCGGCCGCCGACCAGCGCGCGGTCCAGCCACGCCACCGTGGGCGGCGGCATCACGTTGACCGGCCAGAACAGCTTGGCGGCGGTGACGTCGCCCGGTGCCAGGCTGACATAGAGGTCGAGGAAGGGTGGGCCGCCGGCATCGTGCAAGCGGATCTCGCCGCGCGCCTGGCCGCCGTAGCCCTGCCCTTCGAAATCCAGCGGATCGACGCCCAGGTGCCAGTCGCCGTCCGCGTGCCAGAAAGCCAGCGTGCCGGCCAGCTTCGACAGCACGAAGGGCTCGCGGAAGACGTGTGTGGCACGAACCGTCGTCGCCTGCGCAGGCAGTTGCAGCGACACCGCCTCGCCGTCGCCGCGCAGCGTACCGTCGATGCCGTCCACGCCAGGCAGCGTGCCGACCGGGTCGATGGCGAGCCCGCTGAACGTGGCCTGCAGGCGATCCAGCCCGGACGCCTGCGACCACGCCAGCGCCACCTGGTCGAGGCGGCCACGTGGATGCCCCTCGCCCAGCCAGTTCGCCAGCGCGGGCGGCAACTTGGGCGCCAGCCCGAGCCAGGGCAGCAGCGGCGCGATCTGCAGGTCGCGCGCGGCCGCCTGCACGGCGAACCGCGGCGTGCCGGGCCGGTGCAGCCAGACCGCCAGCGCGCTGCGGTCGACGCCAGCCCAGCGCAATACGAAGCCATCATCGCTGCGCTGCAGCTCGGCTTCGCCGTGCAGTGCAGGGACGCTGGTGCTGCCGTTCGCACCGACGATGCGCACGCCGTCGAGGTCGAGCCGGCTGAAGTTGCGCACCACCCTGCCCTGTTTCCAATCCAGCCATGCAGCCAAATTGCCGCTGCCGCCCTGTACGCTGTAGCCGCCAACCTCCACGCCGGCGAACATCGCGGCGAGATCGAGCTTCTTCCCGGACAACCACAGCCGGCCGCTGCTGCCGTCGGCCTGGAAGCTGCCCGCCCCGTGCAGTGCGCCGGACGCGCCCTCGCGGCGCAGCAGCGCGCCAATCCGGATGCGGTTGCCCTGCCGGCTCAGCCGCAGCCGGTCGGCGATCAGGCTGTAGTGCTTGCCGCTGGCTTCGTCGGCGATGTCCAGCCGCAGATCGTCCAGCCACAGCTCCATCGAGAGCTGGCCGAAGCCGGCCTGCTGCGAACTGCCACCGGCGCCCAGGCCATTGACGTGCCAGCGGCCATCTCGGTCGCGGCTGAGATCAAGCTGCAGGCCACGCGCGCGCAGGTTCAGCAGGTGTCGCGTGGGCAGCCAGCCGCCGAAGTCGATCTGCAGTTCAGCTTCGGGGATGTGGATCGGCTTGCCCGTGCCACCCGGCGGCACGCCCACGGTGACGTCGCGCAACACGAACAGCGGACCGGAGCCGCTCCACTTGCTCTGCAGCGCGGTGAAGCTGACCGGCCGCTCCAGCTTCGCGGACAGCTCGCTCGCTACCCAGCCGGGATGCCGCGCCACCAGCGGCACCAGCAGCTGCCCCAGCGCCATCATTACGGCCAGCGCGATCACTGCGATGCCGGCGGCCCAGGCTACCGCGCGCGCGACGAGGTGCAGCCTGCGCTGCCAGGCGGCCATCATCGGAATGCCGCCGCGGCGACGGCCGGGTTACAGCAAAACCACATCAAACTGTTCCTGCGAGTAATGCTCCTCAGCTTGGAATCGTATGCTCTTGGAGATGAACTCTTCCAGTTGAGCCACCGCCGCGGACTCCTCCTCCAGGATGCGGCCAACCACCGTCGGGCTGGCCATCACCAGCAGCTTCTCGGCGTTGAACTGGCGTACCGCGCGAGTGATCTCGCGGAAGATCTCGTAGGTCACCGTTTCGGCGGTCTTCAGCGTGCCGCGCCCGCCGCAGGCCGGGCATGGTTCGCACAACTGGCGCTCCAGGCTCTCGGTGGTGCGCTTGCGGGTCATCTCGACCAAGCCCAACGAGGACATCGGGTAGACCGTGGTCTTGGCGTGGTCGCGCGCCAGCCCCTTAGCCAGCATGCGCAGCACCTGGCGCTTGTGTTCCTCGTCCACCATGTCGATGAAGTCGATGATGATGATGCCGCCAAGGTTGCGCAGCCGCAGCTGCCGCGCCGCCGCCTGCGCCGCCTCCAGGTTGGTGCGGTAGACGGTTTCCTCCAGGTTGCGCGTGCCGAGGTAGGCGCCGGTGTTGACGTCGATGGTAGTCATCGCCTCGGTCTGGTCCACCACCAGGTAACCGCCCGACTTCAGCGGCACTTCCTTCTTCAGCGCATGCTGGATCTCGTCCTCCACGCTGTACAGGTCGAAGATCGGTCGCTCGCCGTCGTAGTGCTCGACCCGGTCGTCCAGGCTGGGCATGAACTTGTGCACGAACTTCACCACCTTCTCGAAGGTCTCGCGCGAATCCACGCGCACCTTCTCGATGTCGTCGGTGAGCATGTCGCGCAGGCTGCGCAGCGGCAGCGAGAGCTCCTCGTACACACGCTCGCCCACGCGGGTCCTGGCGATGTTCTCCTGCACCACGCGCCACACCTTGCCGAGGTAGGTCACGTCGAACGCCAGCGACTCGGCGCTCTGGCTCTCCGCATTGGTACGCACGATGTAGCCCGGCCGCCCCGTGCCGATCACGTCCTCGCCGACCAGGCTACCCATCACCTCTCGCAGGCGCGTGCGCTCGGCCTCGTCCTCGATGCGCGCGGAGATACCCATGGTGTGCGCATACGGCAGCAGCACTAGGTAGCGCGAAGGAATCGATAGGTGCGCCGACAGCCGCGCCCCTTTGCTACCGATCGGGTCCTTCACCACCTGCACCACGACTTCCTGCCCTTCGTGCACCAGCTCGCTGATCGACGGCGTGTGACCATTGCCGTGGGCATTGCCCTCGGCACCTTCCGGCAACTCCGGGCGAACGATGTCCGAGGCGTGCAGGAAGGCGGCGCGATCCAGCCCAATCTCCACGAACGCGGCCTGCATGCCCGGCATCACCCGTTGCACCCGGCCCTTGTAGATGTTGCCCACGTAGCCGCGCTTCGATGCGCGCTCGACATGCACCTCCTGCAACATGCCGTTTTCGACCACGGCCACCCGCGTCTCGCGCGGGGTCACGTTGATCAGGATCTCTTCGCTCACAGCCAGCTCCCCGGATAGACAGCCTTTATAGCGGTTGCCCGCGCTGGCTGTCGATGCGCGGCGCACGGTGCACGGACATGGATGTTTTGCTAAGCATTCGCGGCCACAATGGAGCGCACCTACCCGGCTTGGACATTGGATCCGGCATGAAATTGCTGCTGGTGGAAGACTCCGAACGGCTGCGCCAGACCCTTAGCCACGGCCTGCAGGGCGCCGGCTTCACGGTAGACGCGGCCGATGACGGCGTGGCGGCCTGTAGCTTCCTGGCCAGCTACGACTACGAGCTGGTGGTTCTGGACCTGATGCTGCCGCGGCTGGACGGCATCGGCGTGCTGCGCAGCCTGCCAGCCGGCGGGCGACGCCCGCGCGTGCTGGTGCTGTCCGCACGCGACCAGGTACCCGACCGCATCGAGGCGCTGAACGCCGGCGCCGACGACTACCTGGTCAAGCCTTTCGCCTTCGACGAACTGGTGGCCCGCCTGCACGCGCTGGCTCGCCGCCCGCAGCAGGCGCAGCCGACCGTGCTCAGCCATGGCGCACTGTCCTGGGACCCGCGCTCGCACAGCGTCAGCGTGGCCGGCCAGCCGCTGGCGCTGACCCCGCGCGAATTCGCGGTGCTGGGCCTGTTGCTGCGCCATCGCGGCCGCGCCTTCAGCCGCCAGGAAATCCTCGACCGCACCACCGGTAGCGACAGCGAAGCCTCCGACCGCAGCGTGGAGGTGCTGGTGTTCGGCCTGCGCCGCAAACTGGACGGCGCCGGCGTGCCCGGGCTGATCGAGACGCGGCGCGGGGCGGGGTATTTGATCCCGTGATGGCTACCCCTGCCTCGCTCCCGCAAGGTTCGGAGCGGTTTCGAGCGCCTGCCGGTGCCCGAGTCACTTCTCATTTGCTTGTCCACGCACGCGCAGGAGCGCGTGCAAACGGCGAAGCCAGATCGCAAGGGCGGAGGGCAGGATGCCCGGAGTCAAGGAGAAGTAACCAAGAGGAAGCGACACCCAGATGGCGCGCCCTTCGGGCCTCCTGTCCTGCGGGTGCGCAGAAACAGCCGACACAGCCACAGTCGCAACACTCCGCTCCGGCCCCTCTCTTCATGCAAGGAGGGGAAACCGCCAGTTCGCGCAATTCCACCTTTGCTCCGGCTTCTGGCGCACAGGATGCGCGCCTGCTCTGCCGGGGCCCCTCGGCGGCGGTGAGCCGTGGACGATCAGGCCGCACAGCGGGCGTTGCCAGGGAGGGCAACGCCTTTTCGACCGGGCAGGAGCCCGGCCGAAAAGCCCGGCCACGGCTCACGGATTTTCCGGCCATGGATGGACGGAAAGCGCCGCCGCGGGGTGGCCTTCTCTTTTGGCCACTTTTCTCTTGGCCACGCAAGAGAAAAGTGGCTCGCGCCGCGGCAGCGGTGCGAAACCGCTTTCTCACCCGCGCCATCGCACCACCCCACCCACAGGAGGCGCGCCGGCCATGAAGCCCGCCTCGCTCTCCTCCCGCGTCACCGTGCTGCTGGCCATCGTCTGCCTGCTGGTGCTGGGTGGCGGTGCCCGGCTGATGGATTGGCGCATCGACCACGAGCTGGCCAGTAGCTTCCGCCAGGACCTGCTGGGACAAGCCCGCGCCCTGGGCAGCATGGCGGCGCTGGAGCAGGACATGCCGGTCAGCCTGCCGGGAAGCAACGGCAACAGCTGGTACGACCTGCGCTGCGACGGCAGTGCGCCCCAACATAGCAACCCGCCGCCGCCCGCCGTGCCGCCGGGTTGGCCGGGCGATACGGGGCCACAGCCGCGCTTCGAGCGGTTCAGCCATCACGGACACCAGTTGGACTCCGTGCGATTGAGTTTCCCGCGGCCCGCCGCCGAAGACGACGACGCCCGCGCCATCGGTACCGCCAGGCCCGCCACTTGCGGCCTGCTGTTCGTGCAGGACCGCCATTCGCTCGACCGGCTGCTGCTGGCGATCGACTGGGTGCTCGCGCTCGGTCCGCTGCTCGCCGCCGCCATCGCGCTGATCGCGGTGCCGCTGGTGGTGCGCCGCGGCCTGGGCCCGATGGGCGCTCTGGTCGAACGCATGCGCGGCATCGGCCCGCATGCGCCCGGCCAGCGCCTGGCGCCGATCGGTCTGAAGGAGCTCGATCCGCTGGTGGCGCGCTTCAACGACGTGCTGGCGCGCATGGACGACGGCCTCGCGCGGGAGCGTCAGTTCGCCAGCGGCCTGGCCCACGAAACGCGCACCCGCCTCGCCGAACTGCGCCTGCTGGCCGAGGTGGAGGCACGCTATCCCAGCGGCCGCAGCCTGCCCGACCTGCTCGCCGAGATCGGCTGCATCGGCGCGGAGCTGGAGGCCACCGTCACCGCCCTGCTGCTGCTCACCCGCCTGCAATCCGGGCTGGAACAGCCGCAATGGCAGACGCTGGCGCTGGCACCGTGGCTGGAGCGCCAGTTGCAGCGTCATCAGGCCACCGCGGTCGCGCGCGGCATCGCCTTGGCGAGCGAGGGCGTGCCGCCCGCCGGGCTGCGCACCGATCCCGCGCTGCTGGAAGTGATCGTCGGCAACCTGCTGGGCAACGCCTGCGCCTATGCGCCCGCGGGTGACAGCGTGCGCGTGCGTGCCGATGCCCATGGACTCACCATCGACAACGCGGCACCCGAGCTGGCCGAGGCCGACCTCGCCAGCTTCGGCCAGCGCTTCTGGCGCAAGCAGTTGCCGCACGCCGGCCATGCCGGGCTGGGCCTGGCGCTCGCCACCGCCGCCGCGCAGGCGTTGGGCATCGCGCTGGACTTCCGGCTCGATCCGCAGCAGCGTCTGCATGCCACGCTGGATTGGCAGGCCGCCGTGACACGGGAACCTTCCACGCCATGAACGACACCCCCACACCCATCCTGCTCGCCTGGAGCGGCGGCAAGGATTGCCTGATGGCGCTGCAGCGCATGCTTGCCGACCCGCGCTGGCAGGTGGTCGGCCTGCTCACCACGATCAACCGCCACTACCAGCGCATCGCCATGCATGGCGTGCGGCACGACGTGCTGCAGGCGCAAGTGGCGGCGCTCGGATTATCGCTGCTGGAGGTGGCGCTGGACTGGCCCGGCAGCAACGATGCCTACGAAACGGCGCACGCGCAGGCCCTGGTCGAAGCGCGCATGCGCTGGCCCGGCATCCGCCATTGCGCGTTCGGCGACCTGTTCCTGGAGGACGTGCGCGACTACCGCGTGCGCCAGCTCGGCCGCGAAAACTGGCGCGCGGTATTCCCGCTCTGGGGCGAGGACACCGCCGCGCTGTCGCGCCGCTTCGTGGCCGAGGGCCATCGCGCCGTGCTGTGCTGCGTGGACACGCAGCAGCTCGACGCCGCGTTCTGCGGCCGCAGCTACGATGCCGGCCTGCTCGACGCGCTACCCAACGGCGTGGATCCCTGCGGCGAACGCGGCGAATTCCACACGCTGAGCTGCGGCGGGCCGCTGTTCCGCCAGCCGCTGCGGCTACGTCGCGGCGAATCCGTGCTGCGCGACAACCGCTTCCAGTTCACCGATTTCCTGCTGGACGATGCCGCGCACGGTTGACCGCCATGTGCTGCCCGACGTGCTGCAGCCCGGCCTCGCGCTGGTGTTCTGCGGCACCGCGGCCGGCAAGCGCTCGGCCGCCGAGCGCGCCTACTACGCGCACCCCGGCAACCTGTTCTGGCGCGCGCTGCACCAAGCCCGCCTCACTCCGCGCCTGCTGGCGCCTGCCGAGTTTCCGCTGCTGCCGCAATTCGGCATCGGCCTCACCGA
>DAIDKO010000148.1 GCA_027450005.1 Rhodanobacter sp.
CCCCTCCTCGTCGGAGGGGGGCTGCTCAACAGGCTGAGCCACTATCGGGTTGGCAGCCGCCTTCCGTACTCCTTTGTCCGCAGGGACAGGTTTGTCTTGGCCATTCCGGAGCTGATCCAAGTAGTCAGCCCACCCTTGCATCATCTTTCGACGCTCGGCCAGATGTGCCGTGCGGTTATAGGCACGCCCGTTCGGATCCTTCACGGCATGCGCTAGCTGGTGCTCGATGTAGTCCACGCGGTAACCCAGCACTTCGTCTAGGATCGTTCTGGCAGTCGCGCGGAAACCGTGCGCGGTCATGGCGTCGGTGCCATAGCCCATGCGCCGCAGGGCCGCATTGATCGCGTTGTTGCTCATGGGGCGACGCGGCGAACGGCCACCAGGGAAGACATACTGCCCCCGACCTGTCAGCAATTGCAGCTGGCGCAGGATTGTCACAGCCTGCTCGCACAGCGGCACTAGGTGCGGCTGCCGCATCTTCATCTTGCTGGCAGGTATGTTCCACTCGCCCGCGTGCAGATCGAACTCAGCCCACTCGGCATGCCGAAGCTCACCAGGGCGCACGAATAGCAGGGCCGACAGCTTCAACGCTGCCCGTGTGGTCGGGTCGCCCGAGTAGCCTTCAATGGCCCGCAGCAAGCCACCCAGCACAGCAGGGTCGGTGATCGCGGCATGGTGGCGCTCTGCAGGCGAAGCGATGGCGCCTTTCAAGTCAACAACGGGATTCCGGTCGGCTCGTCCGGTGGCGATGGCGTAGCGCATCACCTGACCACAGGTCTGCAGCACACGATGCGCTGATTCCAACGCACCGCGCGCTTCCATCCGCCGTCCTACTCGCAGGAACTCCGGTGCGCTCAGCTCGGCGACGGGAAGACCACCGATATATGGATAGACGTCGTTTGCCATCCACGCTTCGACCTTGACCCGGTAGTGCTCCACCCAAGTCTGCTTGCCCAGCCACTCTCGGGCCACAACCTCGAAGCTGTTGGCTGCACGTTCCTCGCCTGCGGCTTTCTCCGCCTTACGGTGCTCGCCTGGGTCGATGCCAGCCGCCAGCAACTTGCGGGCCGCGTCACGCTTGCCTCGAGCTTCAGCCAGGCCAGTGTCGGGGTAAGTGCCCAGTGAAAGCAGCTTTTCCTTACCCCCAAAGCGGTACTTGAAGCGCCACCACTTGGAGCCGTTGGGGCTATGCAGCAGATACAGCCCACCGCCATCCGCCAGTTTGCGAGGCTTTTCAGGAGCGGGCGCCTTGCGGATCGCCGTATCGGTCAGCACTGGGGGTAACCCTCACAAGAGGCAAGCCTGTTACCCCTGAAGTTACCCCCTGTCGCCCTCGGATTGCAATGGATACCCCTGGACAGCTCTGGACAACAAAAAGGCCGGAAACCTTATTTTTATTAGGGTTCCCGGCCTTTTTTGGATGCCGCTGGACGGCTTATTGGTGGAGGTGGCGGGAGTCGAACCCGCGTCCGAAGGCGCTTGACGCCCAGTACTACATGCTTAGCTCACCGTTGTATCTCGTCCCGCGACAGCACGATGTGCGAGGCGCATCGAAGGACCAGCCTGCTTGATTTGACCCTGGCCGACAGGCGGCGGCTTCGGGCGATCCCGTGATAATGACCCTACACCGACGAGCACGAGCACAAGTGGGTTCGGGGCTAGGCCTTAAGCGGCCAGAGCGTAGTTGTCGTCGTTGGCAACTATGAGTTTGCGGCTGGATTAACGAGGAAAGCTGCCCCCTCGGCATGCACCAAGCCATCTCACTACCCCCGTCGAAGCCAGTACACCCCCGGGGAAAACGAATTGGCCAAGCAAGTATATGGGGTCGCGGCGCGAGGCTTCAATGCGATGCGCCGCTCCCGTGCATCTTTCCCTACATTTCCACGCAATCGAACCGCCGGTCCGCATCCGCCTCGGCATCGTAGTCCACGTCAGCACGGTCGAAGCCGAACAGCTTGAGGAACTCGTGCTTGTAGCCGGCGTAATCGGTGACCAGCTTGAGGTTTTCGGTGGTGACGGTCGGCCAGAGGGTCTTGCAGGGGATTTGCACGTCGTCGCGCAGTTCCCAGTCGTCCAGGCGCACGCGGCCTTCGTCGTCGGTCGGCGCGGGTGCGCCGTCGGCACGGTAGAGGCGGTCGTGGAACAGGCGGTTGATCTGCTCGATGCAGCCTTCGTGGATGCCCTTTTCCTTCATCACCTTGAAGGCAATAGAGACGTACAGCGGGATCACCGGGATGGCGGCGCTGGCCTGGGTGACCACGGACTTCATCACGCCGACATAGGCGTCGAGGCCGCTGTGGCGGCTGCGCAGCTGCTTGGCGGTGTTGTCGAGGTGCTGCTTGGCCTGGCCCAGCGTGCCGTGCCAGTACATCGGCCAGGTGATCTCGGTGCCGATGTAGCTGTAGGCGATGGTCTTGGCGTGGTCGGCCAGCACACCGGCCTGGCTCAGCGCGTCGATCCACAGCGCCCAGTCCTCGCCGCCCATCACGGTGACGGTGTCCTTGATCTCCTGCTCGGTGGCCGGCTCGATGGTGGCCTCGATCACGGTGTCCTTGTTGGTGTCGACCGAAGTGTTGGTGAACGGCTGGCCGATGGTCTTGAGCGCGGAGCGCACCACCTCGCCGGTGTCCGGCAGCTTGCGCACGGGCGAGGCCAGCGAGTAGACCACCAGGTCGATCGGACCGCCCATCTCGTTCTTGATGATCTCGATGGCGCGCGCACGGGTCTCGTGGGCAAAGGCGTCGCCGTTGATGGACTTTGCGTACAACCCGGCCCGCTTGGCCGCCTTGTCGAATGCGGCTGAGTTGTACCAGCCGGCGGTGCCGGTCTTGTCCTCGCTGCTGGGCTTTTCGAAGAACACGCCCAGCGTGGCGGCCCCGTAGCCGAACGCGGCAGTGATGCGCGAGGCGAGGCCGTAGCCGGTGGATGCGCCGATCACCAGCACGCGCTTCGGACCCTTGCCGCCGTGGTGGATGGCGGCCTGGGTGGTGGCGATCTGCTCGGCCACGTTGTGCTCGCAACCGACCGGGTGGGCCGTGACACAGATGAAGCCACGCACTTTGGGTTTGATGATCACTGGGACTCGCTCCGCAAGGGAAATGCAAAGCAGCATCTTAGCGAAGCTGGGGGAACATGCGCTGCGGTAGGGAGGCCGTTGGCCCGGCTTGCGCCGGAACGGCAGGCAAAACCGCGGCTGCCTTATTGATCCGGTCCGCAAAAGCTTGCTGCCGACGTCCTTCGACTCCGCGTCGCCACGCCCAGGACGAGCGGTGTTGCGAGTCGGATCGCTAACGCTGCATGGCGCGCACCAGCGCACGCACCTGCTCGACATCGCTGCGCAGTTCGCCGCCCTGCATGTCGGTGAGCAACGGCAGCCGATGGCGCATACCCGACGGCAACTGCCGTTTGGCGGAGGCGTGGATTTCATGTGCGCCGGTGGCCACGACGAGCGCGGCGATGTTGCTTTCGGTGACGCCGGCGCCGGGCATGATGCGGATGCGGCCATGGGCCTGCGCGATCAGCTCGCGGATCGGCGCGGCGCCCTCCATCGCGGTGGCCTGCCCGCCGGAGGTGAGCACGCGTTCGCAGCCGAGCGCGATCACGTCGTCGAGTGCCCGACGTGGGTCGCGCACCAGATCGAAGGCGCGGTGGAAGGTGACACCGAGGCCACCCGCCGCGGCGATCAGGCCGCAGCAGCGCTCCATGTCCACGCCACCATCGGCGTCAAGCGCGCCGAGTACCACGCCGTCGCAGCCCAGCGCAACGCAGGCTTCGATATCGCGGCGCATGATCTCGCACTCGTCGTCGTCGTAGAGGAAGTCGCCGGCGCGCGGGCGGATCAGCACGTAGAGTGGGATGCGCAGCCGTTCGCGGGCCATCGCTAGAGTGGCGTACGAGGGCGTGAGCCCACCCAGTTCCAGCGCGCCGCAGAGTTCCACGCGCCCTGCCCCTCCCGCCTGTGCGGCCAGCGCGGACGCCACGGAGTTGGCGGCAACTTCAAGCAAGGGTGTACTCATGTCGGCGGAGTGTTCTTCGGGGTTGGCTGGGCGCCGAAGGGCCGGCGCCTGGCGACAGCAGGCGGCTGCCTTGCACCGGAAACGAAAAGCCCCGCGCGAGAGCGCGGGGCTCGGTTTACCGCTTGGCCGGCAGGGAACCGGCCGACAGCGATCAACCCGCGATTTCGACGCCCGAAGCCTGGGCGCCCTTCGGCCCCTGGGTGACTTCGAACTTCACACGCTGGCCTTCCTGCAGGCTGCGGAAGCCCTTGGAATTGATCGCCGAGAAATGGACGAACACGTCCTCGCCACCGTCCTCGGGCGCGATGAAACCGAAGCCCTTGGCGTCGTTGAACCACTTAACCGTACCGAAACGCATTGCTGGAACCTCTGGAAGCATGGACAGGAATGCACCCGACCGAGCTCGAACCGTCCCCCTGGCTCACCGTCCTGGTGCCCGGAAAGTATCAGCATGATTCGGTACAAAGCGCAATACGTTCTGGCCGATTCGCGGCGCGCCACCGCACTTCGGCGGCCACGACCGCACAATGCGGTAGCGCGTTAGCACGCGCTTACGCGCGCAGCATCGCGTCCAGCAGGCGCGGCACCTCGGCTGTGGCGGCGGCGAGGTGGGCGAAGATTTCCTCGATGCTGATCTCGACCTCGTCGCCGCAGCCGGCGGCGAAGTTCGCGACCAGGGCGAGGCAAGCGTACTCCAGCCCCAGTTCGCGCGCCAAGGCCGCCTCCGGCATGCCGGTCATGCCGACCAGGTCGCAGCCGTCGCGCTTCATGCGCGCGATCTCGGCGCGGGTCTCCAGCCGCGGCCCCTGCGTAGCGCCGTAGCAGCCGCCGTCGATCGCGGCAATGCCGGCCTGGCGCGCGGCCTGCAGCATACGACGGCGCAGCGACGCGGTATACGGTTCGCTGAAGTCGATGTGGTTCACCTCAGCGCCTTCGACGTCGCAGAAGCTGGTGTAGCGGCCGTGGGTGTAATCGATCAGCTGGTCGGGCACCACGATGGCGCGTGGGCCCATGTCGGCGCGGATGCCGCCCACCGCGTTGACGCCAACCACCGCGCGCGCACCGAGGTCGTGCAGCGCCCACAGGTTGGCGCGATAGTTCACCCGATGCGGTGGCAGGCTGTGGCTCTCGCCGTGGCGGGCCAGGAACGCCACACGCTTGCCGGCGAAATCACCCAGCACGATATCGCCCGAGGCGACACCGAACGGGGTCTCCACGGCATGCCGTTCGGCGTTCTCCAGCCCCTGGAACTTGTACAGGCCGCTACCGCCGATCACGGCCAGGTCGATCAGGTGTTTGCTCATGCGCGGGTTCCGAGGAAGTTCTGGAGGTGGCGTGCCAGCAGCTCGCGGGTACGCTCGTCGGTGAGCCGGTCGTCGGCGATCTTGGTGTGCGCCTGGAACACCAGCACCTCGCCCTGCGGCTCGACCACCGCGCCGGCGCGACGCAGCACCAGCCGCAGCTGGTCCTGCGCGCGCACCGTGCCGGTGGCGCCGGGACTCGCGCCGACGATGCAGGCGCGTTTGCCGGCCAGCGGCGCGGACGACCGAGCGATGCCGGGGCGCGAGATCCAGTCGATAGCGTTCTTCAGCACGCCGGTGATGCCACCGTTGTACTCCGGGCAAGCCAGCAGCAGGGCGTCGGCCTGTGCCACGGCATCCTTCAGCGTGGCGACCGGCGCGGGATCGCCTTGCTCTTCCACGTCCTGGTCGAACAGCGGCAGGCCATGCAAGTCATGGATGGCGAGGGTAACGCCGGCCGGCAGCAGCTCCTGCGCCGCGTGCAGCAGCACGGTGTTGAACGATGCCCGGCGCAGGCTGCCGGAGATACCGAGGATGTTCATGCGGATTCCCGTGGAGGCGCATTCAGCGCAAGGCGTAGATGGCCGGCAGGTTGCGGCCCTGTTCGTGGTAGTCCATGCCGTAGCCGAACACATAGCGGTCGGGCAGCACCACACCGTTGAAATCGGAGGCGATGCCGTCGACCAGGCGGTCGTGGTTCTTGCAGCACAGGCTGGCGATCAGCACGCGCTTCGCACCGCGGCGCAGGCAGTCGTCGCGCACGGCCTTCAGCGTTTGGCCCTCGTCGAGGATGTCGTCCACCAGCAGTACGGTGCGCCCGGCCAGCTTCGCCGTGGGCTCGCGCAGCCAGTGCAGCTCGCTGCCGGAGGTGGCACCGCGGTAGCGGGTGGCGTGCACGTAGTCGAATTCGAGGTCGGTGCGGATCGACAGCGCCAACTGTCCGGCGAACATCAGCGCACCGTTCATCACTGTGAGGAATACCGCGCGCTCGCCGTCCAGTGCGGCGTCGATCTGCCGGCCGAGGTCGGCGATCACGGTTTCTATCTCCGCGCGCTCGAACAGCAAATCGGCATGCGCGAGCGCGTCGCGAAGGGAGGGAGTCGACTCGTTCATGCGTTTCCCCTTGCAGCGTCCAGCGCCGTGATGCGCGCGACGAAACGGTCGCGCTGCGGATTGTCGGTGAGGCTGTCCCAGCTGGCGCCGATGGCGCCGCGCAGCGGCAGCAACCGCTCGGGATGCCGGGGGGGGCGACCGGCGACGGCGGCGATGGCCTCGTCCACCACGTCGGGAAAACAGGCCAGCACGAGGTCACAGCCGGCGTCCAGGTGGCCGTGCACGCGCTCGGCCACGCCGCCGGCCGCGCCTGCGGCGGCCATGCTGATGTCGTCGCTGATCGCCGCGCCGGCAAAGCCGAGCTCGCCGCGCAGCATGTCGACCGTCCACGTGCGCGAATAACCGGCCGGCCGCTCGTCCACCGCGGGGTAGACCACGTGCGCCATCATCACCGCCTCCACGCGCGCGGCGATGCACTCGGCGAACGGGCGCAGGTCGTCGCGGCGGATCTGGTCCAGCGTGCGCGGGTCGATCGACACGGCCTTGTGCGTGTCGGCGGCCACGGAGCCATGGCCGGGGAAATGCTTGAGCACCGCCGCCATGCCGGCTAGGTGCATGCCGCGCACATAGGCCGCGGCGAGCTCCGCCACCACGGCGGGATCGGCATGGAAAGCCCGCATGCCGATGGCCGCGTTGCCACGTGCCAGGTCGACCACCGGCGCGAAGCTGAAATCCACGCCGCAGGCGCGCAGCTCGCTAGCCATCACCCAGGCGTGCTCCTCGGCGAGGCGCACGGCTTCGCCGGGATCGCGGTCGTAGGCCTCGCCGATGCGTGCCAGCGCCGGCAGGCGGGTGAAGCCTGCGCGGAAGCGCTGCACCGGGCCGCCTTCCTGATCCACCGCAATCAACAGGTGTTCGCCGCCGATCTCGCGGATGGATTCGCACAGCGCCATCAGCTGCGTACGATCGACGTAGTTGCGCGAAAACAGGATTACACCCGCCACGCCTGGCGCGACGAGCCGCGCGCGCTCGTGCTCGGCGACTTCTGGTCCGGCCAGGCCGATCAGCAGCATCAGGCATGCACTCCATCGTTGGCATCGCGCTCGGCCTGCGTCCAGCGGGCGTAGGGATGCGCGATCAGGTTGACGTTGTAGTAGCGCGCGAGCGCGCTCACCTCGCGGCCCAGCCACGATGGCCGCGGAAACGGAGCATCCACCGCCGGCAGTTCCACTTCGGACACCACGAGGCCGGCATTGTCGCCCAGGAACTCGTCGATCTCGAACAGCATGCCGTCGACCGTGACGTGGTGGCGCCGCTTGCTCAGCACGCCGTCGCACAACGTGGCAAGCAGCGCCTCGGCGTCGTCCGGTGGTATCGCATAGTCGTACTCGGCGCGCTCGATGCCCAGCCGCGCCGCCTTGATGTTGAGCCACGCCTCGGCATCCGTGCGCCGCACACGCACCGAGGCGCGCGCATGGCCGGCCGCCAGCGCTACCGCACCGACCAGATAGCCCTGCGCGAGGTGTTCGGTATGCTCCACCTGCGCACGCCAGCTGTCGTCGCGCAGGAGGAATTTGCGTTCGATTTCAATGGGCATGTGTGGCTTCTATCTCGAAAAAAAGCGCAGGCAACGATGGCGCTTAGCATTCAGGTCCGTCATTCCGGCTAAAGCCGGAATCCAGTGGAACAAGCGTGCACCGCGCTCGAAACAGGTCGTGCGTGCTGGGCACCAGCATCCGGCGGAATCCCGGCTTTAGCCGGAATGATGGCGCAGCCAGTGCGGCGCCCAGGCATCACCGCTCGAACACCGCGATCGACTCGACATGCGCTGTATGCGGGAACATATCCATAACGCCCGTCGCGCTGAGCCTGAAACCGTGCTGGTTGACCAAGATGCCGGCATCGCGCGCCAGCGACGCGGGGTGGCAGGAGACGTAGACGACGCGCCGGGTGGCCTTGTGCGGTAGGTAGGCCAACACCTGGTCGGCGCCTGCGCGCGGCGGGTCGAGCAGCAGCTTGTCCCAGGGCTGACGCGCCCAGTCGGTGCCGCGCTGGTCCTCGAACAGGTTGGCGACGTGGAAGCCCGCGTTGGCGATGCCGTTGCGCCGCGCGTTCTCGCCAGCGCGCTCGACCAGACCGTGCTCGCCTTCCACGCCCGCCACCTCGGCCACGCGCCGCGCGATCGGCAGGGTGAAGTTGCCCAGGCCGCAGAACAGGTCCAGCACGCGGTCGTCCGGTTGCGGATCGAGCAGTTCCATCGCGCGCGCCATCATGCGCTGGTTCATGCCCGCGTTGACCTGCACGAAATCCAGCGGCCGGAATTCCAGCTCCACGTCGTCCGCGCCGCCGCCCGGCGACAGCTTGAACGCCAGCCGCGGCGACTCCGGCCACAACGGATGCACGCTGCTCAGCCCGCCCGGTTGCAGGTAGATCGCGAAGCCATGCTGCTGGCCGAACCCGACCAGCGCTGCACGATCACTTTCGCTCAGCGGCTGCAGGTGGCGGAACACCAGCGCGATGGCGTCGTCGCCTGCGGCGAACTCGATCTGCGCGATATCGGTGGCGGCATCTAGCGAGCCAACCAGTTCGCTGATCGCCTCGATCCTCGTGCCCAGCGCGGGATGCACCACGTCGCATTGGCGGATGTCGGCCACGTAACGCGGATTGGCGTCCTCGCGGAAGCCCACCAGCACGCGGCCCTTCTTCGCCACCGCGCGGACCGACAGGCGCCCCTTGCGGCGATAGCCCCACGGCTCGTCCACCAGCGGCGGCAACCAGTTCGCCGGCTCCACCTTGCCGATGCGCGCGAAGTTGTCGGCCAGCACGCGCTGCTTGGCGACGATCTGCGCAGCCGCATCCAGGTGCTGCAGCGAGCAGCCGCCGCACACGCCGAAGTGCGCGCATTTTGGCTCGACGCGGTGGGGCGAGGCCGAAAGCACCTCGACCGCCTCGGCCTCGTCGAAGTGCCGGTGCCGCTGGCGCAGGCGCAGGCGCACCCGTTCACCCTCGAGCGCGCCGGCGACGAACACGGCCTTGCCGTCGATGCGGGCCACCCCGCGCCCGTCGTGGGCAAGGTCGGCGATGTCGGCTTCAAGCTCCGCGGCAGGCACGGGGGAGCGGGAGTTGGATCGGGACATGTCTGCGGGTTATCAGCACGGCTAGGGCAGACCGGCCATTATCCTCGATTGGCCGGCCGATTGTTCGGACCCGCGTAAGCCGCGACTTAGCGGCCTACTTGCGCTGCCAGTCGCCGGAAGCGTCTTGGTAATACCAGCCGGCGTGTGCACGCTCGATCCAGGTATGCGCGAAGGTGGCCTGGATCTGTGCCTCCCACTCGGGATGGTTGTTGGCGCTGGCGATCTCCCGGTAGAGCGCGGCACGGTCGCGATTCTCGTCGGCCACCGTGGCATTGGCCTGGGCGCGCTCGGACAACGGCACCTTGGCGGCATCGCGCATGGCGACCATGCCGTCGTGGGTGAAGCCCACCGCACCGCTGTCGAGCAGCGCCTTGAGCGAGTTCTCGAAGCGCGTGCGCATGCGTTCGTGGATCGCCTGCACTGCCGGCGTCTGCACGCGCATGTTCGGTACTTCCGCCGCGTAGGCCGCCGGCACCAGCAGATCCAGCAGCATCGCCGAGGGCTGGTGCGCCGGCGGCGGGTTGTCCTGCGCAGGCTGGTTCTTGCCCGCCGCGGGCAGCGTCTTCTGCGCGCTGCCGTCGAGCACGGTGCCGATGAACTGGTCGGCGGCTTTCTGTGCCGCCGCTTCCGGAAAGTAGACATTGATCGTGACGCAACCGACCAGCCCGACGGCCAGCATGGCGAGGATGGTGCGGGCGAACTTGCGCATGTGGCACTCCTGTGAACGACTACGGGGACGGGCGTGCTTCGGCTTCAGGACTCGTTCGCAATCCCGCGGCCTCTCAACGGACCACCGGCGCACGCCCGTTGACGGCCTCGCGCAGGCGGCGTACCAAGGTGGGCCAGTCGACCCGGGTCTGGTGGCCAATCACCTGCAGGTGGGGCAAGCCACTGCCTTCGACGATAGTGTAACCGCCATCCTCGTTGCCCAGCCCCCCCATCTGGCAGACCGCGCCGCGCAAGGTGCAGTTGAGGCCGATGCGCTTGTAGCCGAAGGTCTTGAAGAGCTTCAACATGGCGCCCTGCAGGCCGCCGGCGATGCCGCCGCCGCCCACCGTGGTGAGGTTGTTCACCGCGCGCTGGCTGATCCGCCCGCCGCCATTGGCCAGCAGCGAGGCATCGAACGCCACCGGGCTCCAGTTCACCAGGCTGAGGTTGTCGATGGAGCCGTCCAGCCGTCCGGTGATGCTGCCGAAATCGAACACGCTAGTGAGTGCACCGAGATCGAGTTTCTTGAGGCTTATGTCGCCGGACAGTATCGGCTCATCGCCGAAAGGCTGTTGCAGGGACAGGCGGGTGACATCCACGAAGCCATTGAACACGTTGACCGAAAGGCCACCATCCAACTCCATCCGATTGCCGACCCAGCGCAGCGAGGGGATCGCTCCACCGAGCGTGCCGGGAAACGACGGCCAGCCCAGCGCATGGCTGAAGCTGGCCATGTCGACGCCGGTGACGGCGAGGCTGGTGGCGAGGCGCTGCCCCTTCGCCGCTGCCGGGCGCCAATCCATGCTGGCGAGCCGCAACTGTCCCTTCAGCACCGGTACGACCAGCGGTTGTTGCAGCGCGAGGGTACCGTTGCGGCTTTGCCAGCGCGACTGCGCGGCGCCGCCGGGAATACGGTAGAACTGCAGGCCCTGCCAGGCCAGCGTGGTGGCTGGCCTGACACCCTGCACGGACCAGCCCAGGCCGCCATGCAGGCCGCTCACCGCAAAGCGACCGCTGCCGTCGGCCAGGTCCAGCCAGCGGGTGTCAAACGCGAACGCGCGCAAGCCGTCGCTGCCAAGATCCAGGCTGCCGTTCAGCTGCCCGGCGGAGCGCAGGTCACGCAGGCCCAGCGTGGCCAACCAGGCCTGCCCGTAACGCTGGTAGGCCTCGGGGAAACTTGCACGGAAGCGATCCAGCCGGAGTATCTGCAGGTCGCCCCGGGCGTCGAAGGCCAGCGCACCATCCAGCTGCAGGGCATCGGGGTCGGCCACGCGCAGCCGCTTCAGGGTCACCGCACCGTGCACCTCGCGCGCGCTAAGGTCCAGTTGCACGGGGTGCGCGGGCAGCTTCGCGTAGAGCGGCCCCAGCAGCAGTTCGCCGCCGTCCAGGCTGGCTTGCAGGCTGATCGTCGCGCCATGGCCATCGCTGTCGAAACCGAAGCGTCCCGTACCGCCGACGCCCTGCCCCGCCAGCGTGCCGCTCGGCGTGTCAAAGCCCACGCCGTCCAGCTTGAACTCCCCGGACGACTGCACCCCCTCGCTCCCCGTATCCAGCGCGAGGTCCGCGTCCAGCCGGCCGCCTGTGGACCAGCCCGACCATACGGTGCCGAGCAGCCCCTGCAGCCAGTTGGCAGGCAGCTGCCGCAGGCTGATCTGCGCGTGGCTGGGCTGGTCCAGCGGCAGCCATGCGCTGGCCTGCGCCTTGTCCTGCGCCACTTCGACCTGCATGGTGTCGGCGCCGGGGTTCACTGCCCAATGCAGCTGTGCATCGGTCAGCGCGCCACCGGGCGCACCGCGCAGCTGCACCTTGCCGTCGAACAGCCAACGGCGCTGCGCGTCATGCTGCAGGCGGCCGACCAGGCGCAGGCCCACGCGGTGCCAGCCCAGCGCGGCGACGTCCGCCTGGCTGGCCTGGAGCTGCAGGTGCAGGCCACTGGCCGGATCCTCGCTGATCTGTGCCTTCATGTCCTCGAGATGCAGTCCAGGCAGGTCGAGCTGCCTGGCGGCGACTGTGATGTCCGCGTGCGCAGGCCGCATCAGGCCTAGGCTCGTCAGCAGGAACAGGCACAGCAGCAAGTGGCTTGAAGTCGGGCGCATCTCCGGCCATTCTGCCAAAGTCAGCTGAACCAAGGATCCGGTTATGCCTACCAGCCCTGCCGCCACCCCATCGCCGCGCGTACTGGTCGCCGACGACGACGCGGCCAGCCGCCGCTTCCTGAGCGATGCGCTGCAAGCCCTGGGCGCCTCCGTGCAGGACTGTGCGGACGGGCACGAGGCGCTGCAATGGGCACGCGACCAATGCTTCGACCTGCTGTTGCTGGACTGCCGCATGCCAGGCGCCGGCGCATGCGAGGTGCTGGCGGCACTGAAGGCAGGCAACGGCGCCTCATCGGGCAGCATTGCCGTCGCCAGTTCCGCCGAGCTGGATGCCGTCGCGGAACGCGAGCTGCTGGCGTGCGGCTTCCGAGACGTGCTGCGCAAGCCCTGCGGCCTCGCCGAGTTGCGACGCGTATTGGCCCTGCTTCCCGGCAACATGCCCGTGCTGGACGACGAAGCGGCGCTGCGCGCCAGTGGCAACGCCACCACCATGCGCGCGCTGCGCCAGCTGCTGCGCAACGAACTGGCCTTGCTGGACAGTGAGCTCGACTTGACGCAACGCGACGACAGCCAGTTGGAGGATCGCCTGCACCGGCTGCGTTCTTCCTGCGGACTTTGCGGCGCACCGGCGCTCGCGACTGAAACGGCGCGCCTGCAGCGGCAACTGGGCGAAGGAGCCCATGCCTTCGATGCGGCGCTCGCGCACTTCCGCGGCACCCTGCACGCCACGCTGCTGGCGCTGGACGACTGAAGGGCCGCCCGCGGCCTCGGCAAAGCCGTGGGGCGTTATCGGGCGGATTCCGTACCTCAACGCTGGGGCTGCACGCCGGCCAGCACGCGCCACGCACGCAGCTCCCCACCGCCAAGGTGGTAGCGGATCACGTCACGCATCAGGCCGCGCAAGGCCATCAAGCCCGCGCGATCGGGCATGCGGTCCTCGGCCAAGGCAATCAGGTCGGCACCGCGCAGCGCATGCGGCACGCCCGCCGAGCAGCGCATTGCGCCCTGCTCGACGTCGTAGCGGTAATGCGCCTGCGCTTGCAGCGGCTCGTCGCTTTCACCCTCGCGCTGCAATTGCAGCCCGTAGCCGATGGCCTCCAGCAGGTCGCGTTCGAAGCGGCGCAGCGTCCAACCCGCAAGCTCGCCGGTAGCCAGCCGTGCCAATGTTTGCGCGTAGGCTTCGAACAACGTCGGATGGGCATCCTGCCGGGCAGTGAGGCGCACCACCAGTTCGTTGAGGTAAAGCCCGGCCATGCCCTGGTCGCCGGCCAGCCGGGATGGCGTGCCTACGGCTTCGCCACCGGCCAGCGTGGCCAGTTCGCCGCGTAACAGCAGGTCCAGCACCAGTGGCTGGAAAGGTTCCAGTTGCGAGCGCCGCAAACGTGCTCGCTCGCCGCGCTCGCCGCGCACGCCGCGCGCGACCACGCCCAGCCGGCCATGGTCGCGGGTCAGGCACTCCAGC
This sequence comes from Rhodanobacter sp., assembly GCA_027450005.1. Lineage (GTDB taxonomy): Bacteria > Pseudomonadota > Gammaproteobacteria > Xanthomonadales > Rhodanobacteraceae > Rhodanobacter_A. Next base: position 13,774 of record DAIDKO010000148.1, read on the forward strand.
AGGAGCGACGTCTCGCGGTAGGGCCGCGCGTGCAGCACGTAGGCGGGTTGCTGATCGAGGCGCATCGCGGCCTGGCAGGCGTCAGTCGGTGTAGCCGAACTTCTTCAGCATCGCCTCGTCGTCCACCCAGCCCTCGCGCACCTTCACCCACAATTTGAGGAAGACCTTGCGCTCGAACAGGCGCTCCATATGGCGGCGCGCAGCCGTGCCGATGGCCTTGAGCTGGGCGCCGCCCTGCCCGATTACGATGGCCTTCTGGCCATCGCGCTCCACCCAGATGACGGCGTGGATTTCGGCGACGCCGTCCCGGCGGTCGTTGAACTGCTCGATCTCCACCGTGGTGGCGTAGGGCAGCTCCTGGTCGAGCCGCAGCATCAGTTGCTCGCGCACCATCTCCGCGGCCAGGAAGCGCTCGCTGCGGTCGGTGATCTCATCCTCGCCGTAGACCGGCGGCTGCACCGGCAGGCGGTCCAGGATGGCACGCTCCAGCTCCTCCAGGCCTTTCTTCTTCAACGCGCTGACGTAGTGGATTTCGTCGTAGGCATGCTTCTCGCTGAGCGAGGCCACGAAGGGCAGCAGCGCGCCCTTGTCCTTGCTCAGGTCCACCTTGTTGATGACCAGGATGCGCGGCGCCTTCTGCTCGGTGAGCGCGGCGTAGAGCGCCTCGTCCTCGTCGGTCCAGCGGCCCGCCTCGATCACCTGTGCCACCAGCTCGACATCGCTGATCGCGGCGCGTGCCGCGCGGTTGAGGCTGCGGTTCATCGCCCGCTTGGCGCCACGATGCAGGCCGGGCGTGTCGACGTACAGGATCTGCCCGGCTGCGTTGCTGGCGATGCCGAGGATGCGGTGGCGCGTGGTCTGCGGACGCGGGCTGACGATGGATAGGCGGAAGCCGATCAACGCATTGAGCAGGGTCGATTTGCCCACGTTCGGGCGCCCGGCCAGCGCGACCAGACCGCAGCGGTAATCGTCGTGCGGCAGCGCGCTGTCGGCGCCGGTTTCGATGGGATGGTCCATGGGTTGGGTGCTCGTGAGGATGCAGGCATTGTAGTGCGCCGACCCGCGCGCGACGGTGCGGTCAGGCGGCGCCCACCGATCCGGTAAGGAGCGCCAGCACCACTTCGGCGGCATCCTGCTCCGCCTGGCGGCGGCTGGCGCCGCTGGCTTCAGCGCTGTACGGATGCGGCTCGCTGACCGTGCAGCGCACGTCGAAGATCTTGGCGTGGTCTTCGCCCCGGCTGTCGATCAATTCATACTGCGGCAATGCATGGCCATGGCCCTGCAGCCATTCCTGCAAGCGGGTCTTGGCGTCCTTGGAGGAACGTTGCAGCGCCACGACACGCTCGCCGAACAGTGCGCGGACCATCTGCCGGCATGCTTCGAGACCGCCATCGAGGAACACCGCGGCCAACGAGGCTTCGAGCGCATCCGCGAGGATGGAGTCGCGGCGGAAGCCACCGCTCTTCAGCTCGCCGGGACCCAGCTTGAGCGCATCACCCAGTTCCAGTTCGCGCGCGATCGCGGCGAGTGCCTGGCCGTTGACCAGTTGCGCGCGCAGCCGCGACAGCTCGCCTTCGCTGGCCTTGGGATGCGCCTCGTATAGCATCTCGGCCACGAAGGCGCCCAGCAGGGCGTCGCCGAGGAACTCCAGACGCTCGTTGTTCGGCTTGCCGACGCTGCGATGGGTCAGCGCGAGCGCGGCAAGCGAGGGATCGCGAAAGCGGTAATTCAGCGCCAAGCCGTTCGACTCACTGACCCACGTTGCCCTGGAGCGGCACGCTCTTGCTGAAGTGCACCAGGAAGTCGATGTTGTACATGAAGGGGATGTCCTTGTCGTAGGACACGTTGAGCGTACTCGTGCCGCCGTTGTTGCGGGTGATCGTGATGTCGGAAGGAGCGACGGTATTGTCGTCGACGTACTGCATGCTGAACTTGTACATCAGGTCGCGACGGATGCCATCCAGCGACTTGCCGCTGCCACCCTCGCTGGCGACGCCGTTCATCGCCTTCACCACACCGGCGTATTCGCTGTAGGCCGGCACCAGCTTCATCGCCATGTAGCCGAAGAAACCCACCACCATCAGGATCACCAGGAACCCGATCAGGGTCACGCCGGACTGCTTCGTTTTCATAGTCCCCTCGCTACGTGCCGGCGCGGCCGGCTGTGGTTGCGTTGCGCTGCCGCCCGGGCAGCTGGCGCCGATTATGCCAGTGGCCGCGCCGGGCCGGCGGAACCCCGTCGCATCAATGGATGATCGTGCCGATGCGGTGGAAATCCACGCCGCCGGTGCCCCAGCCCTTCCAGCTCATCCAGATCATGAAGGCCTTGCCTGCCAGGTCCTGCTCCGGCAGACAGCCCCACCAGCGGCTGTCGGTACTGTTGTTGCGATTGTCGCCCATCACGAGGTAGCAGCCCGGCGGCACCTTGGAGGGAACTTTGGCATTGGGGATCGAGTAGGGCGTGGTGTAGGCCGGCATGCGGGCGATCAGGTGATTGACCACCTTGCCGTCCTCGCGCACCAAGTGCTCGTTCCAGACCGTGGCGCCCATGTCCAGCATCAGGCGTTCCTCCTCGCGCTGCGGGTTGCCCACGTAGGGGCCGATCTCGTCGGCCTGCACCGGCTTGCCGTTGATCACCAGGTCGGAACCCTGGATCTCCACCGTGTCGCCGGGCAGGCCGATCACACGCTTGATCCAGTTCTGGCTCGGCACCGGCGCATGCGGGTCGGCACAGGTGATGTCACCGCTGCGCACCAGCTTGCCATCTGCATCGCGGCACAGGTAACCCGGCCAGCGGAACACCACCACGTCACCGCGCTTAGGCTCGCCGATGTCCAGAAACTTGGTGTTGAAGGCCGGCAGGCGCAGGCCGTAGGCGAACTTGTTGACCAGGATGAAATCGCCCACGTCCAGCGTCGGCATCATCGAGCCCGAGGGAATGCGGAACGGCTCAGCCACGAAAGAACGCAGCACCAGCACCACCAGCACCACCGGGAACAGCGAGCGCGCCCAGTCCACCGGCACCGGGTCGCGATACTCGCCGCCAGCAGCCTCGAGGCGCGCCTTGCGCTTCTTGTAGAGGAACAGGCGGTCCAGCCCCCACACCACGCCGAATAGCACGGTGAGGCCGAGCAGGATGGCGGAAAAATCGAATTCCATACGGGTTCCTTGAAGGTACGGGACGCGCTTACTTGTCAACTTTCAATACGGCGAGGAAGGCTTCCTGCGGAATCTCCACCCGGCCCACCTGCTTCATGCGCTTTTTGCCTTCCTTCTGCTTTTCCAGAAGCTTCTTCTTGCGGCTGACATCGCCGCCGTAGCACTTGGCGAGCACGTTCTTGCGCAGCGCCTTGACGGTGGAGCGCGCAATGATCTGCGCGCCGATCGCCGCCTGGATCGCCACGTCGAACTGCTGGCGCGGGATCAGGTCCTTCATGCGCTCAACCAGTTCGCGGCCGCGCCGATCGGCATGCGAGCGGTGCACGATCAGGCTCAACGCGTCAACGCGGTCGCCGTTGATCAGCACGTCCACCCGCACGAACGGGCCCGCGTCGAAGCGCTCGAAGTTGTAGTCCATCGAGGCATAGCCGCGCGAGACCGACTTCAGGCGATCGAAGAAGTCCAGCACCACCTCGGCCAGCGGCAGCTCGTAGGTGATCTGCACCTGGGTGGCAAGGTACTGGATCGAGCGCTGCACGCCGCGCTTCTCCTCGCACAGCGTGATGATGTTGCCGA
>DAIDKO010000149.1 GCA_027450005.1 Rhodanobacter sp.
GATGGCCAGGGCGACCGCACCGCTGCCGGTGCCGAGGTCGGCCACGTCCGCCACCGCGTCGCGCGGCAGGCGCTCCAGCGCCAGCTCCACCAGCAGCTCGGTCTCCGGACGCGGGATCAGGGTGACCGGCGTCACTTCCAGCTCCATCTTCCAGAAGCCACGCCGACCGGTGAGGTACGCGACCGGCTCGCCGGTCGCGCGCCTAGCGACCAGGGTTTCAAAAGCCGTCTGCGCGTCCAGACCCAGTGCGTCGTCGGCATGCGCGAACAGCCAACTGCGCGATTGGCCAAGCACGTGCAACAGCAAAGCCTCGGCATCGACGCGCTCGCCGAGGCGCAGCGTGGCGGCGGCCAGCACCGTGCGTACGTCAGCCACGCGGCAACGCCCCCGGCGACGGCAGCCAGGTGCGTCCGCCGCCCGGCAGCGCCACCCAACTGGTCGCATCCACGTGCACGCCTAGGGTGAAGTTCGCGCCATCCTTTCCGGCATCCAGCGTCAGGCGGGCGGGCCAGGCACACTGGTGGCTGTCCGTGCCGGGCATCCGGTCGGCCAGGAAGGGACAGGCGTGCTCCGGGACGTCGTGCAGCACCCAGTCCTGCCAGTCGCGCAATGGCGGCGGTACATCATGCGCCGGCGACGATGCAGCCAGCAGCGGGCTGAAACCCAGCAATCCGATCAATCGAGCAAGCATCCCCTCCTCCCTGTGCCGCGCGTGGCCGGCACAGTCTAGGGAATTGCGCCCGCGGTTACTCCGAAACGGCAAGCACGCAATCGTCGGCGCCGAAACTGCGGCAGCAGACGGGGAAGATCGACAGGCCCGTCGGGGCGATCAGCGGCGCCAGCAGGCCCTCGAGCAGGCCGCTGTAGAAGCTGCAACCGGAATGACCGTCCTCCGCGCACAGCGGGCTGCGCCGGATGTGCAGCTGGTCGCCCTGCAGGTCGATCTCGACCAAGGCCTGCAACGCGGGCGCCGCGACGGCGGCCAGCGCCCGCTGCAGCGGCAGCGCGCCGCCCTTAACCTGGCCGCGCGTGTGCAGCCAAGCGCCGACGCGCTGCCCGGCAAGCTGCAGGGACGATTCGCGCGCACCTTCGGCCACCGCACGATCCAGCTTCAGCAGGTTTGGCACGATGCGCGGGTAGTCGTATTCCAGCGAGGCCAGCGCCTTGTCCACGGCGGCCACGTCCGCCTCCAGCGGAACCAGTTCGACGAAGGGCGCGGGCGGCGGCTCCGCCGGTGCCGGCGCCGGCCGTTGCTCGACCATGAACGCCTCGAACGACTCTTCCGGCGTGGGCTCGAGGATTTCCACCACGGGCGTGGCCGGAGGCGGGTCCGGCTCGGCAACCTTCCCGGCCGGCTCTTCGACAGGCTCGGGCTCGGGCGCCGGCGGCGGCACGTAGTTGGAAACGGTCTTGCGGCTGGCGGCGAAATGCTCGCGCTGCTCGCCTTCCGCTACCGGATACAGCTCGAAGCTGACTAGGCGGTCGCACGCGGACAGCGCCCGGCGCAAGGCGCGCTTCTTGAACCACGAACCGCGCACAAACATCGAAAGCAACGTGCCGTGCGGATCCTGCACCTGGCGCTGCCGCACCAGGGTGTAACCGCAGGTGGCGGCCACGCGGCCGACATCGATCAGCAGGCCCTCGCGTTGCAGCGCGAGTGCCTGGATTTCCAGCTCGATCATGCGTCCCCCTGTAGACGATGTCGGTGGGTGGGGTGGGCGGTCATGCTACGACAATGGCTTCGGCAATACCTTGCGTTACGGCGCATCAACGACTGCGCACCACGTGCACGGCGAAAACGACAAGCCCCGCCGTGGCGGGGCTTGTCGTGAACGGAAACGCAGGGATGATCAACGCGTGATCGAGGCCGGGTTCTGCCGGGCAGCCAGTGCGGAACACAGTTCGATGGACTCGGTGGTCTGCGCCAAACCACGCGCGATGCCGGCAGCATCGTTCATGCGCGGCTTGAAGAACGACTGCAGCCGCTGCGCTTCGGCAAGGGAGCAACCACCACCGCCGGCCAGCATCGGCAGATAGCCGCCTGCAAAGCTGCCAGTGCGCGCAAGCACCTGCCGGTAGTGTCCGGTGAACCAGCCCCACAGTGCGTCACGCTGGGCACGTGTGTCACGGCCGGCGCGCAGCAGCGAGGCCATCTCGCCCACCTTCACCGGCTTACTGATCGCGAAGTCGCGCACCTGTTCGGCCAGCGCGGGATCCTCGACTCGGGCGAGGCCGCCGAGGATGCCGTTGCGCAGCGCGGGATCGCTCGTCCGCGGCAGTTCGGCGATCAGCGCATCCACCGCGCTCTTGCCCTGCATCTGCACCGCCACGCCCAGCGCATCGCCGAGCAGGTCGGGGTTGGCAGCGGCGAGGTTCAGGCGACCGTTCGCGTTCTTGCGCAAAGCGGCCTCGCCCTGCTTTAGCAGCTCGGCGCGTACTTCCGGCAACTTGAAGTCGAGCCCCAGCGCGCCGGCCAGCGTGCTGCGCAACAGGGAGTCGTCTTCCAACTCGCCCGGCTTGCGCTGGTAGCCCAGCGCTTCGAGTTTCGGCAAGTAAGCGGCCTTCACCCAGTCGGCGATGCGGGCACGCTGTGCAGCGGTCCTGGCCACGTGTCGATAGATCCACTCCAACTGGCCCAGCGGCGCGGTCGCCACCTGGCGGGTCTTCGATCCGGTGAGCGGCTTCAGCGCGGCGAGCACCTGGCCGGCATCGAGGTCTCCGTGCTCGAAGCTGGCGTGGATCGCGTCAGCGTAGGCCAACTGCTCGGTGTCGCTCAGCTTGGCGACCTCGGCGGTCAGCGCGGCCAGCTCGCCCTTGTCGAGGCTAAAGCGGTAGTAGCCGGCGGCATTTGCGTTCGGCATCACCCAGGTGTGCGCGCTGGCACCGGGCAGCGGCAGCGAGCCGGCAGCCTTGTCGATCATCGTGCAGGCCACCTGGCTGCCGCCGGCGGTGCCGTAGCGCACGCATACTGGGATGCCCCAGATACGCCGACTGTCGCCATGGCTGCCTAGCGGCAGGTAGCGGCTCTGCTTCAACGCCAGCACCGTCTGACCACCCTTCTGCTCCAGCGCAGTCTGCACGTAGGGCACGCCGGACTGGTCGAGGAAGCTCTTGAACGCATGCTTGAACGCCTCGCCCTTGCCAGCCGCCGTGGCGATCGCGTCGACCAGGTCGTCGGCATTCGCGTTGCCGAACTTGTGCGCCTGAATGTAGGCGCGCATACCCTTCTGGAAGGTCTTGTCGCCCACGTAGTTCTCGAACATGGCGATCACCGAGGCACCCTTCTGGTAGGTGATGCCGTCGAACGCGGTCATGATGTCACCGTTGCCGGTGATCGGCTGGCGGATCTTGCGCGCGCTTAGCAGGCTGTCGTTGGCCATCGCGCCCTGCGCGCCGAGCACGCGGTCGAGGTCGGCGCGGTATTCGGGATGGACTTCCATCGTGACCTTCTGCTGCATCCAGGTGGCGAAGGCCTCGTTGAGCCAGATGTCATTCCACCAAGCCAGCGTCACGGTGTCGCCGGTCCACTGGTGGGCCAGCTCGTGCGCGGTGTCGTTGAACGCATCGCGCACGTCGCGCGCTGGAGAATCCTTGTCGAGCAGCAGCAACCAGTCGCGGAAGGTGACCAGGCCGGGGTTCTCCATCGCGCCCGCGGCGAAATCCGGCGCGGCGAGCAAGTCCAGCTTGTCCCACGGATAGCCGAAGCCGTAGTAGTTCTCCAGCGCGTGAATGATGCTCGGCGTTTCGGAAAGCACCTGACTCATGCGGTGCGCCTCGCCGGCGGCGGCGATGCCACGCAGCGGCAGCGGCTTGCTGCGGTAGGCGTCGGGCGAGATCTTCGCGGTCGGCGTGATGTCCCACGGCCCCACGGCAAACGCCACCAGGTAGGTCGGCAGCGGCAGGGTCTGCGCGAAGCTCACCGTCTTCCAGCCCTTGCCGGCGGGCTTATCGCTCACTTGCCGGGTGTTGGCTACCGCCACGTCGTGGTCGGGCAGGGTGATAGAGATTTCAAACGGGGTCTTGAAGCCGGGTTCGTCGAAGCCCGGGAACGCGAATCGCGCGCTGATCGGCTCCATCTGCGTCATCGCATAGGGCTGCCCCTTGTCGGTGACCTTGTACAGGCCCTGCAACTGCGCGTTGAGCGGCGCGGTGTAGTGGAACTGCAGCGTGATCGCGCCGGCCGGCAGAGTGCTGCCGAAATCCACGCGCGCCACGCCAGCCTTGGGATCGGCTTCCACGTATTTCGCAACGTTCGTCTTGCCCGCGGCATCGGTCACCGTCGCCTTCGACACCGTCAGCGAAGCGCCGTCCAACCACACATGGTCGGAAGCCTTGGCCAGTTTCACCTTGATCGTAGTGGTGCCGGAAAAGTCGGCCTGCGCCGGATCGACCTTGAAGGCGATCCGGTAGGACTGCGGCACCGCCCACGATGGCAGTCGGCCTGTTGGAACCTGGCCGCCGGATGCGGCGAATGCCATGCCGCAGCTGGCGGCCAATGCGGTGAACAGGAGCGGACGAAGGTGACGACGCATGGCGACTTCCACGTGGTGTGAGGTAACCCTGCACGCTAGGCCCAGCATGACTTTCCACACAGTGCCATAAGGCATGCAGCCGCCCGGCTTGCGCAGGTCGCTCGATGGCCATCATGATGTTCCATAGCCACCATCTATGACGGAAACGCCATGAACCTGCGCGACCTGCACTACCTCGTGGCGCTCGCCGAGCAGCGCCATTTCGGTCGCGCGGCGGAGGCCTGCTTCGTCAGCCAGCCGACCCTGTCCACCCAAATCAAGAAGCTGGAGGACGAACTCGGCGTGGCGCTGGTCGAGCGCACGCCGCGCAGAGTGCTGCTCACCGACGTCGGCCGCGAAATCGCCGCGCGCGCGCGCGACGTGCTTAACGAAGTGGAGCAGATCAAGGGCATCGCGCGGCGCACGCTGGACCCCGAATCCGGCACGGTGCGACTGGGCATCTTTCCCACCCTGGGCCCTTACCTACTGCCGCACGCGGTGCCGCTGCTGCGCCAGCGCTTTCCGCGGCTGGAGCTGCTGCTGGTGGAAGAGAAGACCGAGGAGGTGCTGCGCCGCCTGCGGGAAGGCCAGCTCGATGCCGGCATCCTCGCTCTGCCGGTGCACAACGACAACCTGCACGCAGAGTTCCTATTCGAGGAGCCATTCCTGCTCGCCGTGCCGCAATCGCATCCCCTGGCCAAGCGGGCCTCGCTGAAGTTGGCCGACCTCGCCGAACACAGCCTGCTGCTACTGGAAGACGGCCACTGCCTGCGCGACCAGGCGCTGGAGGTCTGCCAGCTCGCCGGCGCAGGCGAAAAGAGCGGCTTCCGCGCCACCAGCCTGGAAACGCTGCGGCAGATGGTGGCCGCCGAGGTCGGTATCACCCTGCTGCCTACCCTCGCGGTGAAGCCGCCGGTGGCGCAGGCACCGAACATGCGGCTGGTCGAATTCCGCGGCAGCCACCCGCCCAGCCGGCGTATCGCGATGCTGTGGCGCAAGAGCTCGGCGATGGGTGGCTTCCTCAAGCAGCTAGCGGGCGTTTTCCGCGAACTGCCGAAGGATCTGCTCGATCCTCGCGACGTGGTCGCCACGACCAGGCGCTCCGCTTCCGCATGAAGGCGCGCGACGCCGCGGCTCCCGGCTGATGCGCCGCGACTGGCGCGATCCCTGGCTGATCGCCGTCCGGCTGCTTGCCTTGTGGGGCGGCTGATCGTGGTGGCGTATGCGGCCAATGCATCCGGGCCCGGGCGAACCGGCGCTCGAAGACCCGGTGCAGACGGCGCTGAACGGGCCGGAGGATTTCGCGCTGGGCTGGGACCGCATGTCGGACAGCGCCGTGCCGAAAGGACATCGACGTCTGACAATCCGACCGCTTCTGCTACTGGCACGTGCGGCGATTCCCGATACCGCGCCGCGAGATCGAGACGCACAGCGCCAACATGCACCCGATAGCCACCGACGCCGGCATGCGCCGCGCGCTGGCGCGGGTGCGCGTGGGGCAACTTGCGGTGCTGGACGGCCTTCTGGTGGACGCCGACCGCGCGGACGGCTGGCATTGGCGTACGTCGATGACCCGCGACGACACAGGAGCCGATGCGTGCGAGCTGTTCTACGTCACCTCGGTCGATACGCCTGCTGACCACAGCGCGTCGCTGCCCACCGGCACGCCATGACCTACCGGTCGCCGGTGCCGACACGAACCGATCGCGCCGCTCAATAGCGCAGCACGGCGTGCAAGGGCCGGTCGCCGACCCAACGCTCGCGCCCGTTCAGCCCTGCCAGCTCGATGAGCACCGACGCGCCCACCACTTCGCCGCCGAAGCGCGCCACCAGCGCCTGTGCCGCGGCGAGCGTGCCGCCAGTGGCCAGCACGTCGTCCGCCAGCAGCACGCGGGTACCGGATGGCAGCGCATCATGGCGCGCTTCCAGGCGGTCGCTGCCGTATTCCAACTGGTACTCCAGCGCCTGCACCGGCGGCGGCAGTTTGCCGGGCTTGCGCAGCGGCACGAAGCCCGCGCCAAGCGCCTGCGCCAACGCAATGCCGAAGATAAAGCCGCGCGCCTCGATGCCACATACTGCCTGCACGCCGGCATCGCGCCACGGCTCGGCCAGCGCGGCGATGCAATCGGCAAAGCCTCGTGCATCGGCCAGCAATGGCGTGACGTCGCGGAACAACACGCCGGGCTTCGGGAAATCCGGCACGTCGCGGATCAGCGCGGCAAACGCGTGCATGGTGTTCTTCGTCGTCACCCGGCCACGCCCACCGCCGTGCCGGGATCGTCGTCCCATTCGCGTAGTGCTTCGCGCGCCTCGGCAAGTTGCGCCTCGATCCCGCGCACGATGCCTGCTGCAGCCTCGACACCGGAGTCGGGCACCATCACGGCGAGGTAGTCCAGTGCCGGCAACTGGCCCACGCCGCCGGTGAGGTATTCGCCGGCGATGAAGGCGGGAATCTGCGCGTGTTCCAGCGCGTCCTTTACCAGGTGCGCATCGAACAGGTTTTCGGCGCGGTAGACGGTTTGCATGCCGGCACGCTAGCCCCGTTGCCGGTGGCATGGCAAGGGCTTTCTACTCTATCGTCACACACGGGCGATCCGGGGAATGGTGCGAATGGGCACGGGCAACGAAGGCCTGCAGTTCGTGAGCCTGGTCCATCGTTTGCGCACGCGTGGATTCGCGCTCGGCCTGTGGCCGGTGGCCGGTGGCCGCGGTGCTGTAAGGCAACAGGCACCGACCTGGGAGTGGCTGCTGCTGGCCGACAATGGACGCTCTGGCCGCACCTGGTCTGGCAAGGCGCGCGACGCGGCGCTAGGCCGGTGCCTGCTGGGCAAGGCGCTGCCGATCGGCGTTGCCAGTTGCGCGCTGACCGCCTGGATCGCCGACGCGACCTACCAGCCCGGAAGCGACATGAAGAGCATGCTCACCTGCCTGCCGATGCTGGGGATCTACCCGATCTGGCTGAGCACGGTGATATTCCGCCAGGCGTAGCGGATTAGCCACCGGAACCGCCTGCTCGAGCAGCTCAACGACACCAAAATGCTTACCAGCATCGCCAAGCACGCGCACTGGATGGATAGCGCCGCGCGCGAGATGCACCGCTACCTGCGTAAACAGGACCGGCGACCCTGATCCTTTGCGACATCGACGGCTTCAAACAGGTCAACGACAGCCGCGGCCACGCGGCAGGCGACGCCCTGCTGCAGCAACTGGCCACGATGTTGCATGAGAGCCTGCGCAGCGTGGACAGCCCGGGCCAGCTCGGCGGCGACGAGTTTGGCGTCGTGCTGCCGGAAACCGAACTCGAACATGCGCGCGAGGTGGCCGAACGCATTCGCCAGCGGGTGGAATGCCTCGGCCGCGCCGACGAGGCGCTGGCCAAGCCATACACGCTCAGCCTCGGCGTGACGTAGATCGGGCCGCGGCACGCCAACGTGGAGCCTGGGTGCGCCAGGCCGACGTGACTCTTTACCTGGCCAAGGCGCAGGACCGCAACCGTGTGTGCACCAGCTTGCCAGAGGCTTTGGCGCCCTGAGCCCGGTTCGCGCCAGGCGCTGTGGCTGGGTTCGGGCCGGGTCGGCGGGTACAGAGTAAACTTGGAGACTTTCACCAACTGCCCACGAGCCGTTGCATGTCCAGCCAGTCCAGCCCCGCCGAGAACACCGCCGCCGCGACGGCCGACGGTCCGCGCGACTTCATTCGCCAGATCGTCCGCGAGGACCTGGCCACGGGCAAGCACGCCGCCATCCACACTCGCTTCCCGCCGGAGCCGAACGGCTACCTGCACATCGGCCACGCCAAGGCGATCTGTCTGAGCTTCGGCATCGCGCGCGAATTCGGCGGCTGGTGCAACCTTCGCCTGGACGACACCAACCCCGGCAAGGAGGACCCGGAGTTCGTGCAGGGCATCAAGGACGACGTGCGCTGGCTGGGTTTCGAATGGCACGAGCTGCGCCATGCGTCGGACTATTTCGACGTGTTCTACCGCGCCGCGCTAAAACTGATCGCGGATGGCCTCGCCTACGTGGACGACCTCAGCGCCGACGAGATGCGCGAATACCGTGGCACGCTCACCGCGCCGGGCCGCAACTCGCCGTACCGCGAGCGCAGCGTCGCGGAGAATCTCGACCTGTTCCGGCGCATGCGCGCCGGCGAGTTCGCCGACGGCAGCCGCACGCTGCGCGCGAAGATCGATATGGCCTCGGGCAACATCAACCTGCGCGATCCGGCGCTGTACCGCATCCGCAAGGTGTCCCACCAGAACACCGGCGACGCCTGGCCGATCTACCCGATGTACGACTTTGCCCACGCCCTGTCCGACGCGATGGAAGGCATCACCCATTCGCTGTGCACGCTGGAGTTCGAGGACCACCGTCCGCTGTACGACTGGTGCGTGGACAAGGTGGACCTGCCGAACCATCCCGAGCTGTGGCAGTCGGTGGTTGCCGCCGGGCTGGAGGTCAAGCCGGCCAAGCCCCGCCAGATCGAGTTCTCACGCCTCAACCTCAGCTACTGCATCACCAGCAAGCGCAAGCTCGCCCAGCTTGTCGCCGAGGGCTTCGTTGATGGCTGGGACGACCCGCGCATGAATACCCTGCGCGGCATGCGCCGCCGCGGCTTCACGCCAGCCGGGCTGCGCCTGCTGATTGAGCGGGTGGGCATCTCCAAGCAGAACAGCGTGATCGACTACGCCATCCTCGAGAACTGCATCCGAGAGGACCTGGACGCCAACGCACCGCGCCGCCTAGCCGTGCTCGACCCGCTCAGGCTGGTCATCACTAACCTGCCGGAAGGCCACGTGGAAGCTCTGGCCTTCCCCAACCATCCCAAGGACGAGGGCTTCGGCACGCGCGACGTCCCTTTCGCACGCGAGCTATGGATCGAGCGCGAGGATTTCGCCGACGTGCCACCCAAGGGCTGGAAGCGCCTCGTCCCGGGCGGCGAAGTGCGCCTGCGCGGCGTCGGCATCGTGAAGTGCGAGGAGGTGCTGAAGGACGCCGACGGCAACCTCGCCGAGCTGCGATGCACGCTCGATCCCGAGTCGCGTGCCGGCCTGCCGGGCGCCGATCGCAAGGTCAAGGGCACCATCCACTGGGTCAGCGCGGCGCACGCGGTGGCAGCCGAGCTACGCGTGTACGACCGCCTGTTCGACGTGGCCGCGCCGGATGCCGAGGACGACGGCCAGCCATGGACGTCGCACATCAATCCCGAGGCCAAGCGCGTGGTGCGCGGCTGGATCGAACCTGCCGCCGCGCAGGCCGACGCCGAGCAGCGTTATCAGTTCGAGCGCCTCGGCTACTTCGTGGCCGACCGCGTCGATCATCGCCCCGATGCACCGGTGTTTAACCGCGTAGTGACGCTGCGCGACACCTGGGCGAAATGAGCCCCGCGATGCTGCTGCCGATGCAAATCCACCTCACCCTGCCGCCGTGGATCAACGAACTGGTCGACGGCACGCAGCGGTATGCCTCCGATGAGGAACGGGTGGGTCTCGCCATCGCGCTTGCCCGTCGCAACATCGAGCACGGCGAAGGCGGCCCGTTCGGTGCCGCGGTCTTCAATGCCGCGGGACGCGTGGTGTCGGTCGGAGTGAACCGCGTGATACCGCAAACCTGCTCGGTAGCGCACGCTGAGATGATGGCCTACATGGGCGCGCAGCAACGTCTCGCCAGCTTCCGCATCAACGCCAGCGGCGGTCGCTACGCGCTGGCCACCAGCGCGCAGCCCTGTTGTCAATGCTTCGGCGCGACGGTCTGGGCGGGCATCGACGAGCTGCTGATCGGCGCACGCGCCGAGGACGTGGAGGAACTCACCAAGTTCGACGAGGGACCGCTGCCCGCCGACTGGATCGGGGAGCTGGAACGCCGTGGTATCGATGTGCGCTGCGATATCCGGCGCGGCGAAGCGCGCGAGGTTCTCGCCCTCTATGGCGCTCGGGGCGCATCGTATTGAAACGCCTGCGCGCCGCTTTGCCGCTGATCCTGCTGCTTGTCGCGGGTATCGTGCTGTGCCTTTCCGGCACGCTCGACCGCTTCAGCCCGCAGCAACTGGTCGCGCACCAGCACGAGCTGCGCGCGCATATCGCCGAACACCCCTGGATAAGCCGGCTCGCCTACATCGGCCTGCTAACCCTGGCGATGGCCACCGGCATCCCGGGCACCATCGTGATCATCCTCGCCGGCGGCCTCGCCTTCGGTGTGGTTGACGGCACGCTGTGTTCCTCGATCGCACTCACGCTGGGCTCGCTGATCCTCTACCTGGCCAGCCGCTACGCCTTCGGCACCGGCACGCGCGAACCGCCGCCGCTAGCCGCGAGACTGCACTACGGCTTCGAACGCCATCCGGTGAGCTACACCCTGTTCCTGCGCTTCATCCCGGTGATGCCGTTCGGCGCGGTGACCGTGGGGCTGGCGTGGCTGCGTTGCCCCCTGTGGCTTTTCATTGGCGCAAGCTGGCTGGGCGGCACCGTATCGCTGCTGTTCGAGACATCGATTGGCGCCGGGCTGGGCAACGCCCTGGCTCATGACGGTGCGCTACACGTCGGCCTGCTGCTGCACGCCTCGGTGTTGCTGCCGATGGGCGCGCTGGCCTTGCTGGCGCTGCTGCCGCTGCTGATCGGCCGCCTCACCGCCCGGTACCGGCAAAAGGCAAGCGCACTGGATCGGCACGAATGAGCGTCCAGAGCGTTGGCTAATCGCCCGTCGGCATGCTTTACGGCCTCGTCGCCGGAGCCCGCCATGAAATCTCCAACCCTTCGGTTGTTACTCGCCGTCGGCGCTGTCGCCGTGGCCCATACCGCGACGCCGGACTACGCCGTGCTTCAACGTTACCCGTTGGGCGGTACCGGAGGTTGAGACTACCTCACCATCGATCCGGCATCGCATCACCTGCCGATCGCCCGCAAGGACCGCGTCATGGCGGTGGACACGCAAAGCGGCAAGCTGGTCGACGAAATCCCCGGCATGCGGCACATCCACGGCATCGCACTGCTGCGGAAATTGCGGCGCGGCTACGTGAGCGACGGCACCGCCGACAGCGTCCACGTAATAGACCTCGACACCCTCAAAGCACTGCGCGATATCCCGGTGGAGGCAGCAAGCCAGATCGGAATCTCAACCGCCCCCACCGCGTGTCGGTCCATCCCGGCGCACGGTGAGGATGGGCGGCGGAGCCGCCCGACAGTCGGGTTCGCGGTTCGTCGAGGTCGGCGGTCCGACCGGCGGTGCCTTGCCGGCCGC
>DAIDKO010000150.1 GCA_027450005.1 Rhodanobacter sp.
ATGCAGCGGCTGCCGGTCGGCCGGCAGCAGCGCCAGCTTGAGCACGCGCCATGGGAACACACCGCGACGGCCACCACCCTGCAGATCGGACAGCGGCCTGCCACTGAGTTCGATCACCTCCAGGGCGCGCTGCAGGCGCTGCGCGTCGTTCGGGCCGATGCGCGCCGCGGCGACGGGATCGAGCCGCGCCAACCGCGCATGCATGGCCGGCCAGCCGATCCGCGCAGCCACGCCCGACAGTCGGCTGCGAACCGCCGGATCGGCCTCGGGCAGCTCGGAGAGTCCCTGCTGCAGGGCGCGGAAATACAGCCCGGTGCCGCCAACCAGCAACGGCACCCTGCCCTGCGACGTGATCGCATACATCGCCGCCAGCGCATCTTCATGGAACTCCGCCGCCGAATAGGGCCGGACCGGGTCGCGTATGTCGATCAGCGCATGCGGATAGCGCGCCAGCGTGGCCGCATCCGGCTTGGCCGCGCCGATCTCGAGGCCGCGGTAAACCAGTGCCGAATCCACGCTGACCAGGCCGAGCGGAAAGCGTTCCGCTAGCTGGCAGGCGAGCGCGGTCTTGCCGGAGGCCGTGGGGCCCATCAGGAAGATCGCGAGAGGGCGGGTGTCGAGGCTCATCCACGGCGATGCTTGGGTCTGGCGCGCAAGCGTAGCCGAACGACACTGCACAAAACTTCGTCAATGCGTGACAAGTGCCCGTGCTGGCGACGCAAATCGGAGTTGTCCACATGCTTGTCCCGCGCGTATCCACACGCGCTATGGATCGAACCGGCCCGGCTGCAACCGTGCGCCGCCAGCGTCGACGGCGGGCGGCAAGGGCTGGCGGGGATTTATAATCGGCGCCTTTCCGCCCCTCCGGGCCCGCTTTGGATTACCCCATGTCGCAGACGATGAAAGCCCTGGTCAAGCGCCACGCCGAGAAAGGCATCTGGATGGAGGAGGTGCCGGTGCCCATGGTTGGCCCGAACGAGGTGCTGATCAAGATGGAAAAGACCGCGATCTGCGGTACCGACCTGCACATCTACAAGTGGGACGAGTGGTCGAAGCGCACGATCAAGCCCGGCCTCACCATCGGCCACGAGTTCGTCGGCCGCATCGTGGAGATCGGCCCCGGCGTCACTGGCTACAAGGTGGGCGACCGCGTCTCCGCCGAGGGCCACATCGTGTGCGGCCACTGCCGCAACTGCCGCGCCGGCCGCCAGCACCTGTGCCCGAACACCATCGGCATCGGCGTGAACCGCAACGGCGCGTTCGCCGAATACATGACCATGCCAGCCTCGAACCTGTGGCCGATCCCGGACCAGATTCCGTCCGAGCTGGCCGCATTCTTCGACCCGTACGGCAACGCCGCGCACTGCGCGCTGGAGTTCGACATGATAGGCGAGGACGTGCTGATCACCGGCGCCGGCCCGATCGGCATCATCGCCGCCGGCATCGCCAAGCACGTCGGCGCGCGCAACGTGGTGGTCACCGACGTCAACGACTTCCGCCTGAAGCTGGCCGCCGACATGGGCGCCACCCGCGTGGTGAACGTCGCCAACACCTCGCTCAAGGACGTGATGAAGGACCTGCACATGGAAGGCTTCGACGTGGGCCTGGAGATGAGCGGCAACCCGCGCGCTTTCAACGACATGCTCGACTGCATGTACCACGGCGGCAAGATCGCCCTGCTCGGCATCCTGCCCAAGGGCGCCGGCATCGACTGGGACAAGGTGATCTTCAAGGGCCTCACCCTGCAGGGCATCTACGGCCGCAAGATGTACGAGACCTGGTACAAGATGACCCAGATGGTGCTGACCGGCTTCCCGCTGCAGAAAGTGCTCACCCACCAGATCCACATCGACGACTTCCAGAAGGGTTTCGACCTGATGGATGCCGGCCAGTGCGGCAAGGTGGTGTGTTCCTGGAACTGAGTTGCCCTGGCGACTGCGATCGGCCCTCGCCATCGCAGCTTTTCGACGCGGCATCTGCGTAAACTTCCCCGGCCGGCAAGGCCACCGGCCAGGGGAAGCACCCGGCACCCATGGCCGGCCCACGACGCCAACCGGATACCGCCAGCATGAACGATCCTCGCCCCTTGGCCGCTTCCCATCTGGCGGCGGTGCGCAACCGCGCCGAGCGGCTGTATCGCTCGCACCGCCTGCGCCGGAGCGCACTGGTCGCCGCCATCGTGCTGGCGGTGTTCGGCCTGCTCGGCTTCTTCGCCGCCCCGCCGATCATCAAGAGCCAGTTGCAGACGCGGCTCACCCGCCTGCTCGATCGCCCGGTCAGCGTGGGCGCCGTGCACTTGGACCCGTTCACGCTGCGCCTGCAACTGGACCAGCTGCATATCGCCGGCCGCGACGGCCATTCGCCGTTCGTCGACGTCGACCGCGCGGTGATTGACGCCTCGTGGACCTCGCTGTTCCGCATGGCGCCGGTGCTGGATGCGCTCTCGCTGCAGCACCCACAGTTGCACATCACGCGCACCGCGCCGCAGCAGTTCAACTTCTCCGACCTGTTGGACAAGTTCGCGGGCGGGCCGCCGAGGCCGAACGGCAAGCCGGCACGCTTTGCGCTGTCCAACATCAGCGTGCATGACGGCGACATCGCGTTCGACGACGCGGTGACCCACGCCACGCACCGCATCGACCATCTGGACATCGGCATCCCGTTCATCGCCAACCTGCCGCGCGACACCAACGTGTTCGTGCAGCCGCTGCTGGCGATGGACGTGGACGGCAGCCCGCTGCGCATCGCTGGCCAGACCAAGCCCTTCGCGGACAGCCGCGAGTCGGTAGTGCATTTCACGCTTGACCACCTCGACCTGCCCCGCTACCTCGGCTACGTGCCGGTCAGGCTACCGCTGGCGATCACGCGCGGGCAGCTGTCCGGCCAGCTCGAACTGCACTTCGCGCAGGTCACGTCCGGCCCGCAACTGCAGCTCGGCGGCCGCCTGCAACTGGACGACTTCGCGCTGGCGACTCCCGACGGTGCGCGAATCTTAGCGCTCGGCCACGCCGATGCGGCACTGGGCGACGTGGAGCCGCTGCTGTCGCGCTACCGGCTCGACGCGGTGCAACTGGACAAACTCGATCTGCGCTACAGCCGCCTGCCCGGCGGCCACAGCAATTTCGATGCACTGACCGGCGGCGCCGCCGCCCAGCCCGGCGCCATGGCCACCCCTGCCACCGAGTTGCGCATCGCCGCGCTCGGCGTGCAGGACAGCCGTTTCGAATACACCGACGCTACCGGCCGCAAGCCCGCCACGCTGGAGATGGAAAACATCCACGGCACCCTGCGCGGCCTGTCCACGGTCGCCGCGCCGGCAGCCACGATCGACCTCGCCGCCGCGCTCGACGGCGGCAGCCTCGCCACGGGCGGCAGGCTCGATTGGGCGAAGGGGCACTACGACGGCCAGCTCAGCCTGGAGGGTGTGGGGCTGGCCCCGCTGCTGCCGCTGGCGCCGCCGCTGCTCGACGCCGATCTTGCCAAGGGCACGCTGGATGCCAGCGGCCGGCTGCAGGCGGACTGGAGCAAGGCCTTCGACTTCAGCCTGGAATCGACCCGTGCGTCCATCAACGACCTCGCCCTGCACCAAGGCAGCCGCACGCCGCTGGCCTGGCAATCCCTGCAGGCCGGCATCACGCATTTCGACCTCGCCAGCAGCACGGCGCAGCTCGACCATGTGAGTCTGCGCGGCCTGCACGTCGAGGCGCGACGGCTGCGCGACGGCGCCATCGACCTCACCGGTCTGGTCAGGACGGCACCCGCACACGGCTCGCGCAAGGCGCCCGCCGCACCAGGCTGGCACTGGCACATCGCCCACCTCGGCGTCGAGGGCGGCACGCTGGTGCTCACCGATCCGCGCATCGCCGGCAGGCGCGGACGCACCGAGTTCAAGCTCGACCGCGCCAGCATCGACGGTCTTTCGAACGACATGCACCGGCCGCTGAAGCTCGCGCTGGACGGCGGCATCGGGCGTGGCAGCCTGCGCATCGACGGCAGTATGCGCCCGCAGCCACTGGACGCCGACCTGCAGGTGCGCAGCAGCCGTCTCGACATCGCCCCGCTGCAGTCCCTGATGGAGACACCGCTCAACGTGACGCTCGGCAGCGCCCTGCTCAGCGTGGACGGCCACCTGCGCTACCGCGAACATAGCCCGCAGCCGCTGCTGGACTGGCGCGGACAGGTCACCTTGGGCAGGGTGCGCGTGCAGGACAAGCTCACCGGCGACGACTTCCTGCGCTGGAATTCCCTCAACGCCAGCGGAGTGGCCGTACGCCTGGGTGGGGACGTGCCGTACGTATCGGTGGCCGGGCTGGCGCTGAGCGATTTCTACGCCCGCGTTATCATCAACGCGAACGGACGGACCAACCTGCAGGACGTGGTGGCCAACCCGGCCGCCGCCCCTGTCTCGGTGACCCAGGTACAGAAGGCACCCGCACCCGCCGCGCCGAAGCCGCAAGCGACGACGCCTGCCTCGTCTGCCGCGCCGGCCGCTGAAATCCGGATCGGCCAGATCACCCTCGCCCACGGGCACCTCAACTTCACCGATAACTTCATCAAGCCGAACTACACCGCCAACATCACCGGGCTGGACGGCCAGGTGGGCGCGTTCGGCACGGCCGGCGGACAGCCCGCCCCAGTGTCCCTGCAGGGGCAGCTCGACGACAACGCGCCGGTGAACATCACCGGTACGATCAACCCGCTGGCGCCGGTGGCCTTCCTCGACGTGAAAGGCAAGGCCGATGGGGTGGAGCTGACCCACCTGTCGCCCTATTCGGGCAAGTACACCGGCTACCCGATCACCGGGGGCCGGCTGACGATGGACGTGCATTACCGGCTCGACAACGGCAAGCTCGACGCCGACAACCACCTCTTCATCACCCAGCTCAGCTTTGGTGACGCGATCCAAGGTCCCGGCATCAGCCACCTGCCGGTGAAGCTAGCGGTGGCGCTGCTGAAGGACGCCGACGGCAACATCGACGTGAATGTGCCGGTGTCCGGTTCGCTGGACGACCCGGAGTTCAGCGTCGGCGGTCTGATCTGGCGCGCGTTCGCCAACCTGATCGGCCGCGCGGTGACCTCGCCGTTCCGGCTGATCGCCGCGGCGATGGGCGGGGGCGCCAGGCACCAGGACCTGGGCTACGTGGTATTCGCCCCCGGCTCGGCCGTGCTCGATGCGAAGGCGCAAGACAAGCTCACGCAGATCGTGAAGATCCTGCAGCAGAAGACCTCGCTGAAACTGGACATCATCGGCCGCGTCGATCCGAAGTTCGACGAGAGCGGCCTGCGCAGGGTGGGGGTGGACGACTTGGTGCAGCAGGAGGCTGGCAAGGGCGTCGACCTGGCCAGGCTCACGCCCGAGCAGTACGACAAGTACCTGAAGAAAGCCTACCAGCACGCCAGGTTTCCCAAGCCCCGCGACTTCATCGGTCTCACCAAGTCGCAGCCGCCGGACGTGATGCGCAAGCTGCTGGAATCCCACGTGCCGGCGGACACGGACGCCCTGCGCCACCTCGCCGAGCGCCGCGCCGACGCGGTGCGCGCCTGGCTGCGCGGCAAGCTCGCCGACAGCCGCGTGTCCGTGCTGGCGCCGAAGCTCGATGCCAAGGGCATCAACGACCAAGGCCAGACCACCCGCGTCGATTTCGGCCTGCGCTGATTTTTGCGATCATCCTTGGTCGCGAAGATCAAACGGGCGGCCATCCTTGGCCGCACTATTCAACAAGATCCCTGCGATCATCCTTACCCAACGAGCGGAACCCCACCATGAGCTACCCCGGCCAGGCGCGCTACGCCAGCGAATTGAACTCCATCCGCGAACAGGGCCTGTTCAAGGCCGAACGCGTGATCGTCTCGCCGCAGTCGGCCGAGATCGAGCTGGAGGGCGGCCGCGAGGTGCTCAACTTCTGCGCCAACAACTACTTGGGTCTGGCCGATCATCCCGAGGTGATCCAGGCCGCGAAGGACGCGCTGGACACCCACGGGTTCGGCATGGCCTCGGTGCGCTTCATCTGCGGCACCCAGGACCTGCACAAGCAGTTGGAAAAGAAGATCGCCGAGTTCTTCGGCACCGAGGACACCATCCTCTATGCCGCCTGCTTCGACGCCAACGGTGGCCTGTACGAGCCACTGCTGGGCGAGGAAGACGCGGTGATCTCCGACGCGCTCAACCACGCCTCGATCATCGACGGCATCCGACTGTGCAAGGCCAAGCGCTTCCGTTACGCCAACAGCGACATGGCCGACCTGGAGCAGCAACTGCAGGCCGCCGACGCAGCCGGCGCGCGCACCAAGCTGATCTCGACCGACGGTGCGTTCTCGATGGACGGCTTCATCGCGAAGCTCGACCAGATCACCGCTCTGTGCGCGAAATACAACGCGTTGGTGCACGTCGACGAGTGCCATTGCACCGGCTTTCTGGGCGACACTGGCCGTGGCTCCGCCGAGGTCAACGGCGTGATGGACAAGATCGACCTGTTCACCGGCACCCTGGGCAAGGCGCTGGGCGGCGCGCTGGGCGGCTTCACCACCGGCCGCGGCGAGATGATCGAGATGCTGCGCCAGCGCTCGCGCCCCTACCTGTTCTCCAACTCGTTGCCGCCGCACGTGGTGGCTGCGGCGATCAAGGTGTTCGACATGCTGGAAAGGGCCGGCGACCTGCGCGCGAAAGTGCAGGAGAACACCCGCTACTTCCGCGAGCGGATGACCCAGGCCAGCTTCGACATCAAGCCCGGCGTGCATCCCATCGTGCCGGTGATGATCTACGACGCACCCAAGGCGCAGGCGATGGCTGCCGCGTTGCTGGAGGAAGGCATCTACGTCACCGGCTTCTTCTACCCGGTGGTGCCGCAGGGCGAGGCGCGCATACGCACCCAGATGAGCGCAGCGCATACCCGCGCACACCTGGATCGCGCCATCGCCGCGTTCACCAAGGTGGGCCGGCAACTCGGCGTGATCTGATGCTCAACGCGTCCTGAGCGCCGCCACTTCGGCGGCGCTCAGGTGACGCCAATGCCCCTTGGCCAACTCGCCAAGCTGCAACGCCCCGATCGCCACGCGTACCAGCCTCAGCACATCGAAACCCAACGCCGCCAGCAGGCGGCGTATTTGCCGGTTGCGGCCTTCGTCTAGTACCACTTCCAGCCAGGCATTCTTTTCGCCGACGCGCAGCAGTTCCACCCTGCGCGCCTTGAGCAAGTCCGTGCCCTCGCGAACACCTTCCAGCATCGCCGCTAGGGCTCCAGCGTCGGGCTGTCCAGCCACCTGCACGTGGTAACTCTTGTCGAGATGCGTGCTCGGCTCGGTGATGCCCGCCGCCCAGACGCTGTCGTTGCTCAGCAGCAGCAACCCCTCGCTGGCCTTGTCCAACCGCCCTACCGGCCCCAGCCAAGGTACCCCGGCATCCTGCAGCAGGCCGTACACGGTATCGCGGCCATGTTCATCCGACGCGCTGACTACAACGCCTCGGGGTTTGTTGAGTGCGAGGTAGACGCGCTGGACCGCCGCCACGGCTACGCCGTCCAGGCTGATCGTCTGACGCTCCGTCTCGACCGGATGCTCAGGATCGCGCACCGGGCGCCCATCCACGGCGACACGCCCCGCGCGCACCGCGGCCTCCGCCTTGCTGCGCGAGCAAACGCCCAGCTTGCTCAGCGCGCGGGCCACGCCGTGACGTCTGCCGGCTGATGGTCGGGGTTGTCGCGCACGGGTCATCACACAGGCCTGGCTGAAGTCGGGGCAATTTCTGTTGCCATCATCATCCCTGATCGCATGAATCGAGCGGGTAGCCGTGACGCGCTTGCACGCTGAATTGGGTAGGTGGCCGGGTTACCCCGGCCACCCTCCCACAACCCATACCGTCACCTCGCGATGGACAGTAGCCTCTCGGGAGAGCGGCAGATCTCCCAGGGTAATGCGCGTGACTTTCATGCTTATGCCCGTCGGATCTACGTCGTAGCGTTCCGTGCAAGTACCGGGCTTTGGCAATTTTGGCTACCTCACCCCACTACGCCGCCTATATCCGCTTCCTGTTCGTCAGGCCAGCACTTTGCCTGCAGCTTCCTTCAGATTCCGCCTCGCGACGGACACCCTTGCTGTTCGGCTACACCCTTCCCCTTGCCGTGTGGGTCAAGGACTCTCACCTTCAAGTCGTCGAATGCACCACCACGATGCATCCCACAGCGCCAGTCAAGGCGCTGCGCGCCATGCCTGGCGAAATCGGGTAGGGGGCCGGGTCACCCCGGCCGCCCTCCCACACCACCGGACGTGCGGTTCCGCATCCGGCGGTTCATGACAGACACTGGAGTCGACGCACGGTATCAAGCAGCGACACCAGACCCAGACGATCAAAATTGGC
>DAIDKO010000151.1 GCA_027450005.1 Rhodanobacter sp.
CTCATCACTGGGCACAAGACGCTGGTGATGCTGCATCGCTACATCAACCTCCGTCCGGAGATGGTGTCCAGCACGATGCACGATACGCCGATGCAGTTGGCCGATGCGCCAGCCGGATATGCCGGCCGCCGCCCCAGTGCATGGGCGCAGGCTACCGGACTGCGTATTCCGGAGCATCGTGACCGCCGATTCCGGGCGAACGTGACCGCGGATTCCGGACGAACGTGACCGGTCGTTCCGGGCCATCGTGACCGATTTCGGGGGGTGACCGGAATGACCGGTCACGATACCGGAATCGTCGGTCACGATGCCGGAACGGTGCTGTATGCCAACGTGATGGTGTTGCGCAAGTCGATCAACCCAGGCGGGTAGCCTTGCCGGTTTTTTGACCGGAGAAGGCATGCCCGCGCCGAGGATCAACATGCGCAAGATCAAGGACGTTCTACGTCTCAAACTTCAAGCCGGGCTGTCGCACGAGCGCATCGCCGCAGCCCTTGGTGTGTCCAAGGGCGTTGTCGCCAAGTACTGCCTGCTTGCGGCGGCGTGCGGGCTGGACTGGCCGGCTGTGGACGCGCTCAGCGAGTCGGCGCTGGAGCGCCGGCTGCTGGCCGGGCGCGCCGATCGCCCCAGTCACTACGCACAGCCCGACTACGGCCAGGTCCACCACGAGCTGCGTCGCAAGGGCATGACGCTGGCGCTGCTGTGGGATGAGTACGTCGAGGCCCACCCCGGGCAGGCGACGTGGCGCTACAGCCAGTTCTGCGAGAACTACCGCCGCTACTGCCTGCTGCTCAGACGCTCGATGCGCCAGGTGCACCGCGCCGGGGAGAAGCTGTTCGTCGACTACGCCGGCCCCACGATTGCGCTGGCCGGTGGTGGCGTGGCCAACATCTTCGTGGCCGCGCTCGGGGCTTCGAGCTACACCTTCGCCTGCGCCACGCCCAGGCAGACGCTGGGCGACTGGCTGCACGGCTGCGCGCAGGCGCTGCAGTTCATCGGCGGGGTGCCGCAACTCATCGTGCCCGACAACCCGCGCGCGCTGATCGCCGACCCCAACCGCTACGAGCCGCGCGCCAACGAGACCGTGGAAGACTTCGCCCGGCACTACGGCACCTCGGTGCTGCCGGCGCGGCCCTATCGCCCCCAGGACAAGGCCAAGGTCGAGTCGGCGGTCCAGGTGGTCGAGCGCTGGATCCTGATGCGCCTGCGCAAGCACACGTTCCAGACCGTCGACGACGTCAACGAGGCCATCGCACCGCTGCTGGACCGTCTCAACGCCAAGCTGTTCCAGAAGCTGCCCGGCAGCCGCGCCACGGCCTTCGCCGCCATCGACGCGCCGGCCTTGCAGTCGCTGCCCGCGCAGCCCTGGGAGTGGGCCAGCTACAAGACGGTGCGGGTGCACATCGACCACCATGTCGAGATCGACGGCCACCGCTACAGCGTGCCGCAGACTCTGGTGGGCCTGCAGCTGGAGGCGCGCATCACGGCGCGCGCGGTGGAGTTGCTGCACCGCGGCCAGCGCGTGGCCACCCATGCCAGAAGCGCGCAGCGCGGCGGCTTCACCACAGTGCCCGAGCATCTGTCGGCGGCGCACCGCGCCCACCGGGAGTGGACCCCGCAGCGCCTGATCCACTGGGGCAACAGCATCGGTCCGATGACCGGGCACATCGTGCGCCGGCTGCTCGAGGAGCGGCGCCACCCCGAGCACGGCTACCGCGCCTGCCTGGGTTTGCTTGGCCTGGCCAGGAAGTACGGCAAGCCGCGCCTGGAAGCGGCCTGCGCGGTGGCCGCCGAGCTGGGCACGACCAAGTACAGCCATGTGCGCGACATCCTGGCCAACGGGCGCGACCGCCATGCCGCCGCCGAAACCCCCGAATGGAACAGCCCGCAGCACGCTCACGTGCGCGGCGCTGCCTACTACCAATGACACCGAGGAATCCCACCATGATGACCCACGCCACCCTGGAGCAGCTGCGCGAACTCAAACTGCATGGCATGCACGCCGCACTGGAGGAGCAACTCGGGCAAGCCGGCATGAGCACCCTGAGCTTCGAGGAGCGCCTGGCCCTGCTGGTCGAGCGCGAGGTGCATCTGCGCCACGACAAGCGCCGCGCTCGGCTGCTCAAGGAGGCCAGGCTCAAGTACACCCAGGCCGCTATCGAGGATCTGGACACTCGCGCCGGACGCGGCCTGGACCGGCGTGCCGTGATGAGCCTGGCCCTGGGCGAGTGGATCAGCGCCGGCCACGCTGTGTTCATCACCGGCCCCACAGGTGCGGGTAAATCCTGGCTCGCCTGTGCGTTGGCCCAGTACGCCTGCCGCCGCGGGCACTCGGCCTGCTACCAGCGCGTGCCGCGCCTGGGGGAGGAACTGCGCATCCGCCATGGCAACGGCACCTTCGGCA
The DNA here is from genome assembly GCA_027450005.1 of Rhodanobacter sp. Lineage (GTDB taxonomy): Bacteria > Pseudomonadota > Gammaproteobacteria > Xanthomonadales > Rhodanobacteraceae > Rhodanobacter_A. Next base: position 2,405 of record DAIDKO010000151.1, read on the forward strand.
AGTGGCTGACCCAGTTGGCCAAGACCGACGTGCTGCTGCTCGACGACTGGGGCATGAGCGCCATCGACAGCCAGACCCGCGCTGACCTGCTGGAGATCATCGACGACCGCGCCGGATCGCGCGCCACCATCATCACCAGTCAGTTGCCCATCGAGCACTGGCATGCCTGGATCGGCGACGCCACCATCGCCGACGCCATCCTCGACCGGCTCATGCAGCAACACCATCGCTTCACCCTGACCGGCGACTCGCTGCGCCAGGCCACGAAACAGCCCAAAAAGGAGGCAAAACCCGACTGATCGTGACCGACCAACCTACACTGTGAACGCGCAATACCTCACGCTGCAGAACCGGTCACGATCGACCGGAATCGCCGGTCACGTTCGCCGGAATACGCACCCTGCAATGCTCAGCGAGTTCGAGGATTCCGTGGCCTCTCAGTTCAAGCTAGTCGCAAATCTTGAGAGGCAATGCGCTTTACTCACCCAAGCCCGCGACCTCCTCCTCCCGCGCCTCATGAGCGGCGAGGTCGCTGTCTGATGAAGTGGAGAAGCACCAGCAGGAGAGGGACCACGCGATGGCGATAACTCCGATCAACGGCGAAGACAGGCTGGTGCAGAAAACGTTTGCCGACCACCTGGAGCAGGTGCTCGGTTGGGAGAGCGTCTTTGCATGGAAGGAAGAGACCTTCGGACCGGGCGGCCTGTTAGGCCGCGCCGATACTAAGGAGGCCGTGCTGACGCGCGACCTTCGCTCGGCGCTGGCCCGCCTCAACCCGGGATTGCCAGACTCCGCGATCGACGATGCGCTGCGACAGCTCACCGCCTATGACGTGAGCCGCTCGACGGTCCAGCACAATCGCGATTTCTACCGCCTTCTGCGCGGCGGTGTGCCGGTCGAATACCGCGATGTAGCAGGGAATCGGAAAACTGTTCGCGCTCGTGCGATCGACTTCGACAACGCGCCCGGCTCGAACCGCTTCCTCGCAGTGCGCGAGCTTGTGCTGACAGGCGTCCGCACGCCGAACTACAACCGTCGCGCCGATCTGGTGTGCTTCGTGAACGGCTTGCCCCTCGTGTTTATCGAGCTGAAGGCGGTCTACAAGAACATTCGTGAGGGATTCGACGGCAACCTGCGCGATTACATGGACGAGAACGTTATCGCCCATGCTTTCCATCACAACGCCTTCCTGATCGTCTCGAACGGCGACAACGCCCGCTACGGCTCCATCACCAGCGCGTGGGAGCATTTCTACGAGTGGAAGCGACT
>DAIDKO010000152.1 GCA_027450005.1 Rhodanobacter sp.
GATGCTGCCGATCACGCTCGCATACCAGAACGCCATCGGGATGCTGCTCTCGCGCCGCCATTCGCTGTAGATCCACTGCATCACGAAGCGCGCCGAGAAAATCACCTGGCTGCCCATGCCGACCACCATCCACACGGAGCCCGCGTCAGTCACATATCCTCCTGCATCGAGGTTCTTGCCACGGCATGCGTCGGCCATGCGGCCGGCGCGGTGTCGCCATGCTGCGGAGCTGCAGCTAGGCCCGTTTCGCCTGCCAGCAGCCACGGGTGAATCTCGACCACCTGGCGGGCCGCTTGGCTGGCGGTCAGCCCTGATGTCCGCAGCGGATGGTTGCCCTGGCCGTAGGGCTCGTACACCGATGCATCGGTCACGGAGAACATGCCTAGGGTCGCCGTGCGCGATGCCACGGCAAGGTGCATGACCCCGCAATCGGCGGTGATCACCAGGTCCAGGTTGGCCATCACCGCACCCATGCGACGGATGTCCGACGAGTAGTACCCTGGCCACTCCGCGCCCAGCATCGAGCGGCCATGCATGGGAATCAGTTCGAGCATGCTCGCGGTCGGGCAGAGCGTCGTGAAGGTGTCGATGAACTCTCGCCACCACGCGGCCGGATAGCGCTTGTTGCCGGTGGCGTTGGCGAACAGGCCGACGACGGGCGATTGGGCGGCCTGACGCGATCCGGACAGCAACTGCTCGACCGCCTCCCGGCCGTTGCGCAGTTCCGGGCCGGTCAGCCGGATGTCGAGCGTGGGCACCTCGTCCTGCTGCGCACCGTCCAGTGCCAGCGCCCAGTGCAGCAGGTTCACCGGTCGCTTTGCCATGTGCGCTCCCGCGACCTCGACCGGTGCCGCTAGCGTCAGGCCGTCCCGCCCCTCGGCATCGCTGAAGCCGAGCTTGTGCGTGCCGCGAAGCAGGCGCGCCAGCGCCCGGCTGAAGCCGGAATCGACGCAGGGGTCGACGATGAGGTCGTACTGCGTCCTGCGAACCTGGCGGATCAGCCGCAGGAAGGGGATCGGATGCTTGAAGCCGCGCTTGGGCAGGCAATACACGTTGCGCACGCTGAAATAGTTGCCAAACACTTCCTTCGCGATGTCGCCCTCGGAGATGAGGTCGATCTCCGCTCCCTTGAAGTGCCGCTCGAGTTCACTGATCAGCGGCGTTAGCAGGAGGGTGTTACCGAGGCGGTGGTTGGGCCGGCAGACCAGGATGCGGAAGATGCCATGGCGCGGGAGGGGCGTATCGCAACGCGGCGTCGAAATGGGATTCAAGCGGCACCAGGCACGGTAGAGGAAGGGACGGATGCGGACACCTCGCTTCAGCGAACTCCGTGCCATGCAGCCAACTTGTTAATATACATGGAAAAGGCGCCTTCCTGCGCAGGCGCGCCATCACGCAACCTGCAACTTTGGTCTGCAAGGATCTGCGTGCCCATGCCGCGTCAGTGCGCGGCGGGGCGGCTCGGGCATGCCGGCGGCTGGTCGCCGGGGCGGGCCGGCAGGGCGAGCGTCATCACTACGCACACCGACGCGTCTACTTGGCAGGCCGCCACGTAGCCGAGCGCGCCCGGTGTCTTCGCCACGAACTGGACCACCGCATCCGGCGACGCCAGGACGTAGGGCGGGCTGACGCCCTGGAAATACTGCTTGTCCCAGTAGTCCTGAAGCTGGTTATCGTCCATGTGCAGGATCGCGCGGGTCAATGCACCGCGCAGGCGGGTTCTGCTCGGCAGGTTGACCGGCGTGAGCCGCTGGCCGCGGTCGTCCAGGAAGATCTTCTTAAGGTACACGTTACGCAGCGTGTTGCTATCGAGCTTGAACCCGGGCGCGCCGGGTGCAGTGATGATGGCCAGTTGCAGCGATGCCGCCACGGAGGCGTGGGCGAACACCAGCAGGCCCCTGCGGCCAGCATCAGCAACCATTGCCGGGTGCGTCCGCGCATGGCTGTTTAGAACAGGATGGCGGCGCAAGCCAGCCACCCAAATGGGGCCAGCGCAAGGTTATGCATCCATCGGGGTGGCCTTGTCGGTCAGTCTGTCTCGGGCTTTCTTTGGCGTGCGTCGGCGGAACTCGGCGCGTGCCATTCGGCGCTGTAGGCAATCATTTCGCTGGTCGTTGGCGGCCTCCTCATCTACCCGGCTACATCGGCGACCCTGCGTTGTCCTCGCCGGCCAACGTCAGTTAGCCACGACAATCCGTTTCGTCGGCTGGCTATGCAGGCTGCGTGTGGTCTCCCGGTTTCCATGCTTCTCGTCGTAACGGTTGCGATATACCGGCTCAACTTGTTTTTCCCGGCGATGGCAGTTTTTTTGCTGGGTGCCCACTAGTTACCGCTCGCAAGCCTGTACGGCATGCGAAGCTTGCTGGTGCTTGCATTTGCCGTAGTTGCCAGCGGCGTCGGCATTGCCCCGCACCTGCCTGACAGCTTCGCGCTTGCCGGCTGGATCGTTGGCATCTTGCTGCTGATATTCGCGGTGGTTGGCAACATGTAGCAGAGGCTTTCCGCGCAACAGCGCAGGCAAAAGAACGCCTAATCATTCCGCGGTTGAGCGCCGGTTGCCGCAGACGTTGAATATCTGCTACCGGCCGTCCCACGCATTGTCCATGCCGGACGATCCGGAGTTAAGCGCCCCATTTTTTAGGCTTGATTGGCGTCAAATATTTCTATTATTCTAGAAATATGAAATCAAAAGCCGCACTGGTTTGCCTCAACGCGCTAGCCCATGAGCGCCGCCTGATCCTGTTCCGCCTGCTCGTCAGGGCGGGCGATGTGGGCATGGCCGTGGGCGAGCTAGCCGAGGCCACCGCCATGGCCGGAGCCTCGTTGACCAACCACTTGAACATCCTGCGCCGCGCGGGCCTGGTCGAGGACGAGCGCCGCGGCCGCGTCATCCAGTGCCGGGCCAACTACCCTCAGATGAATGCATTGCTAGGCTTCCTCACCGAGAACTGCTGCGCCGGGTCGCCCGGCGCCTCCTGTACGACCACTTCCAGCTGCAATACCAACCGGAGGGCGTCATGAAGCGCTTTCATGCCCACATGAATGTCGAAAACCTCGCCGACAGCATCCGTTTCTACACCATCTTGTTCGGCGCCGCTCCCAGCGTCGCCAAGGCTGATTACGCGAAATGGATGCTGGACGATCCGCGCGTGAACTTCGCCATTTCCCAGCGCGGCCGACCGGCCGGCGTCGACCACCTGGGGATACAGGCGGAAGACGAAGCCGAGCTCGCCGCGATCGGTCAACGCTTGCTGCAGGCCGACGCAGTGACCCTGGCCGAACAGGCCGCCACCTGCTGCTACGCGCATTCGGACAAGTTTTGGGCCGAGGACCCGCAGGGCGTGCGCTGGGAGACCTTCCACACGTTGGGCGAAGCCACGACCTACACCAGCGTCTCCGTGGCTGCCGTCGACTCCGCGAACACCTGCTGCGGCCCGGCGGCCGCTTCGGTCGTCCCGAAAACCTGTGGCCCCCAGTCGGCCAGGGCCTGTTGCTAACATGCATACCGAACCCTGCAACGTCCTCTTTCTGTGTACCGGCAACAGCGCGCGCAGCGTGATGGCCGAAGCCTTGCTCAACGTGCTTGGCCAGGGCCGGTTCAAGGCCTACAGCGCCGGCAGCTTCCCCAGCGGTAAGGTGCAGCCGATGGCAGCGAAGCTGGCTGAGGCGTTCGGTTACCACGAGCCGCTGCGCAGCAAGAGCTGGGATGAGTTCTCCGCCGCAGGAGCGCCGCAGATGGATTTCATCATCACCGTTTGTGACAACGCGGCCGGCGAGGTCTGCCCGATCTGGTCGGGCCAACCCGTCACCGCACACTGGGGTGTGCCCGATCCGGTGGCCGTCGAAGGGACCGAGGAGGCGCGGCAGCGGGCTTTCCAGAGCGCGTGGATGATTTTGCGCCGGCGTGTGGAGCTGTTGCTTGCGCTGCCGGTGGAGAAGCTGGACCGCATGTCGATCAGGCAAGCCTTGCGTGCCATTGGCCAAGAGGGCGAACGTGAACACTGAGACCGCTTCGATGGGGCCGTTTGCGCGTTACCTCAGCCTGTGGGTGGCGCTTTGCATCGTCGCCGGCATCGCGCTGGGTCATGCCTTTCCGGCGGCGTTCCAGGTGCTGGCGGCGCTGGAGGTCCAGCGCATCAACCTGCCGGTGGCCGTGCTGGTGTGGCTGATGATCGTGCCGATGCTGATGAAGGTGGACTTCGCCCAGTTGGCGGTCGTACGGCGGCAGGTGCGCGGCATTGGCATTACCTTGCTGGTCAACTGGGCGATCAAGCCTTTTTCTATGGCCTTACTTGGCTGGTTGTTCGTGAGGCATGTGTTCGGCGCCTGGCTGCCGGTCGACCAGCAGGATGGTTACATTGCCGGCCTGATCCTGCTGGCGGCGGCCCCGTGCACGGCGATGGTGTTCGTCTGGTCGCGCCTTTGCGGCGGCGAGCCGAACTTCACGCTGGCCCAAGTCGCTCTGAACGACAGCATCATGGTCGTGGCCTTCGCGCCCATCGTCGCGTTGCTGCTTGGTGTCGCCTCGATCGCGGTGCCGTGGGGCACGCTGTTGCTGTCGGTGCTGCTCTACATCGTAGTGCCGGTGGTGCTGGCGCAACTGTGGCGGCGGCGCCTGCTGCGTGCAGGCGGGCAGGACGCGCTGGATACCGCGATGCGCCGTCTCGATCCTTGGTCGACGGGCGCGCTGCTCGCCACCTTGGTGCTGCTTTTCGGTTTCCAGGGCAAGGCCATCGTGGCGCAGCCGCTGGTGATCCTGCTGCTGGCCGTGCCGATCGTGCTGCAGGTGTACTTCAATGCCGCGATCGCCTACGGCCTCAGCCGCTGGGCGCGGGTACCGCATTGCGTGGCTGGTCCCTCCGCGCTTATCGGCGCAAGCAATTTCTTCGAACTGGCGGTTGCGACGGCGATCAGCATCTTCGGACTGCGTTCCGGGGCCGCGCTCGCCACCGTGGTTGGGGTGTTGGTCGAGGTGCCGGTGATGCTGTCTGTCGTGCATCTGGTGCGGCGGACGGCGCCATGGTTCGCCCACGAGCCTTCCCGAACCTAGGCACCAGCTCCGGCCAGGACAATGAGGAGGCATGCCAGCAAGCACCAGAGGAAGGCCATCAGGATCGGTCACCGCGCGGCTACCAGGCCGACGAAGGCGATCGCGGTGACATCGAAATCCGTGCCCCCGGAGATCGCACTCACCGATACCGGATCGTAGAGGGCATAGGCTAGTAGCGGCAGGGCGAGGCTGTGGATCGCGGTGGGGTTGCCGTTGACGATGTGGAACAGCACGCGTTCGCCGGCATTCATCCGGATCGGTTCGTCGTGCCCGGGTTAAGCGGCTGTTGATGGCGAATGCTTCGTCGTGGTTGGGCTAGGCACAGTTCCGCATCAACGGCGACCTTTTCAAGTTCCTGTGGGTGGACGAGTCGGTAGGCTGAGCGACGGTGCTGGAGGCCGCGCATTACGGCTACCTGCTCACGCCCGATGCGCGGTCAGCGAATTCGGCCGCGTTCGTGAATCCGCTCTATTTTAACAATGGCGGCGACACCCGCCAGCGCTACTCGCTGGGCACCGAGTTCCGCTTGCCGGTACTGAACTGGCTGACCTGGACCACCTCCGCCTGCCTGGACAAGTACCGCGACGCCAGTCGCGCCGACGCGGGGCACAACCGGGGTGCCGGCATCGAGTGGCGCCCATATGACGGCCTGCCGATCCGCGGTACCTACGGCACCAACTTCAATGCGCCGGACATGCAGGCCATCTACATCACCGGATCGACCTCGCCGTTGGGCGATAACACCGATCCCTTGCGATGCATCGACGACATAAAGACGGGTATGAACAACAGCACATGGTGCCCCAACGTGCAGCGCCCGCAATCGAAGTACCACACCTTGCACACGAGCGGCAGCCGCGTGCCGCTTCCCCAGGCTGGTCACTCCTAGACCTACGGTTTCGCGTGGCAGATTTCGGATGCACAGGGCTTGTCGGTATCGGCCGACTACTGACACATGGGCGTAGATAACGCCATCCAGTACCTCGGCAAGGAAACTTTTTTGCAAGACGAGGCCGGTTGCTTTACCGGCGTCCAGGCGAATGGTTTAACCGGTCGGTCGCCGTATACGGCGCATGTACCGGGCTTGGCGAATTGCAACATCTGCTGCAGATGGTGCAACGCAATGCGACCAACCAGATCGTTTCGGATGAACACGGTTCGATCAACGAGGCATCTCTGTCCGCGAGCGGCGTGGATGCCTCGCTCGACTAGAGGTGGCACAACGCCGACTACGGTGACTTCACCACGAGCATCAACTACACCGACAACCTCGAGTAAAAGCAGCGTGTGCTGGCTTCCGACCCGCTGTTGAACACGCGCTACAACAATCCGGCAAGCCGGGTTTCGTGGATCGGCAACGAGCACAAGTGTCACTGGAACGCGTCACTTCCCGGCGTGCGTGTGGGCAGCGTTCGCGCCAATAACTACGGCAGTTGCGATGTCCTACCCAATGGCATCCAGTCGGGCATGGTCATGGCTAGGGCGGCCGACGGCACCGTCTACCGCACCGGTGTCTGCACCGTAACGCAGGATGGCAATACCGTGCCGGCCGCGAACACCATACAGAAGGTTTGCATCCCGCCATGGATCACCTGGAATAGTGCGGTCGGTTGGCAGATCAACCCGGATACGACGCTGACCTTCGCCGTGTCCAACATCTTCAACAAGATTGCGGCGATCCCGAATTACGCCGGTGGCTTCGAGTTCATCCCGACGAACCAATTTGCTGATGAGTACATCGGCCGCGAGATGTTCCTGACGTATGACTACAAGCTCGACTGATCTCTTTCGGGTCGAGCTTTCCTCCGCGCTCCGGCCTTGCCGTGGCGTTTTTTGGTGCGCCAGGCATGGCGCGTAGCGCCTTGAATGGCGCTGTGGGATGCATTGTGGTGGTGCATTCGACGATTTAAATGTGAGAGTCCGTGACCCAAACCGGGCGCCTTGGTCAAAGCTGGAAGGGCCGGAAGTTCGGAAGGTGATTGGGGTGTTCAAAGGACGACAGGCGAAACGACGAACGAATCAAGCTTGATGCCTCGAGGACCGCATGGTCTACGCGGCAGACAGGAAACGCCGTATGCGGAAACGCAGGTACGGTGTTGTGGGAGGGCGGCCGGGGTAACCCGGCCCCTACCCAATTACATCGCGGCAAGGCCTCCAAGCTTGGTGCAGGGGATACGCGCTCGGAAACGGTCATGCCCGCTTGCGCGGGCATGACGTCGACGGAACCGGACAGTTAAGGCCGCTGGTGTCAGCGCGCGCGCAGTTGGAGCAGCTCGTGGCACGCACCCATAGTGTGGTAGTCGACCTTGCCGACGGGGCTCTTCTCGTCGCTGTACTTGCGGTTGTCGCGTGTCAGGATGCGGTACCACGCGCCGTGTTCGTGGTCGACGAAGTGCTGCCATGAATAGGCCCACAGCCTGTCGTGCCACGCGGCGTAGCCGGCATCGCCGGTGCGCGCGTCAAGCAGGGCGGCGGCGGCGACCGACTCGGCCTGCACCCAGAAATACTTGTCGTCGTCGCACACGTTGCCGCCGGGCGCGAAGCCGTAGCAGAGGCCGCCGTAGGTCTCGTCCCAGGCATGCTTCACCGCGGTGTCGAACAGGTGGCGCGCGGTAGGCAAGATCCAGTGTTCCTCGCGGTTGCGTTCCAGCAGCAACGGCTCGAGGATCATCAACAGCTTCGCCCACTCGGTCTGGTGGCCGGGCTGGAAACCCCAGGGGCGGAACAGGTGCTTGGGGTCGTCCTTGTGGTACTCCCAGTCGATGCGCCACTGCGTGTCGTAGTGCTCCCACACCAGGCCGTTGGCGAGCGCCGCCTGGCGGCGCGTGATGTGCTCGGCGAGCATCAGCGCACGGTCGAGGTAGCGCACCTCGTCGCTGGCCTGGTAGGCGGCCAGCATCGCCTCGCACATGTGCATGTTTGCGTTCTGGCCGCGGTAGCCGCTGAAGTTCCATTCCGCATCGGCTTCGTCGCGGTAGAGGCCGGGGCCGGCATCCCAGAAGCGGCGTTCCAGCAGTTCCCAGGTCTCCTCCATCCACGCGGCGGCGTCGGCGATGCCGGCCTTGCGCGCGCTGGAGTACGCCAGCAGTACGAAGGCGACGCCGTAGGCATGGTTGGTGCGGTCTTCGGGCGCGCCGTCGCGAATCGTCCAGGCGTAGCCGCCCGTCCGCGCATTGCGATGCACCTCGCGCAGGTAGCGCAGGCCGTGCTGCATGGCATCGCGGTAATCGATGGCGAGCTTCGCGTCGTCGGCGAACTCGAGGGCGGCCATCGCGTAGTTGAAGACGAAACGGGCGCTACTCACCAGGTGGCGATGGCTACGCTCGTAGATCGAGCCGTCGTCCTTGAAGTAATGGAAGAAGCCGCCGTCCGGGTCGATCGCACGCGTGTGGTAGAACGCCATGGTGTCGGCGATGTGCTGGCGCAGGAAGGCGGGCGAGTTGAAATCAGGTAGCGGCGTGAAAGGAAGTTTGGGGCTCACGCAGGTCGGACTCAGGAATGGGATGCCATGAAGCCAAGGACTTCGTCGAGGGTCGGCAGCGCGACGAACGAGCCCTGCCGCGTCACCGCGAGCGCGGCGGCGGCGGCGGCGTGGCGCAGCGTGGCGTGCAGTCGCGGCAGCGTGGCGACCAGCGCGTCGAGCTCGCCGGCACCGATCTGCTGTTCGGCCAGCTGTTGCAGCAGGCAGCCGACGAAGGCGTCGCCCGCCGCCGTGCTGTCCACCATCGGCACGCGGTAGGCAGGCAATTCGCCCTCGGCGTCGGGATGGAACCAGCGCAGCGGGTTGGGACCGTCGGTGACCACCAGCAGGCGCGTACGGCCCTGCCAGAGGCGTTCCATCACGGCCGCTTCGCCGTCCACCGCGAGCCAGGCAAACTCCTCGGCGCTGAGCTTCACCAGGTCGGCGAGTTGCAGGGCCTGCCACGCTTCCGCGCGTGCATCGACGTCGCGTGGCCACAGTGCTGGCCGCAGGTTGAGGTCGAAGCTGACCAAGGTGCCGGCTGCGCGTGCGCGGCGCATACCTTCGCGGGTGGTTTCGGCCGCGGAGGGCTCCGTCATGCTGTTGGAGCAAACGTGGAACACGGCGGTGCCGTCGAACGTGTCCGCGCGGAAATGCTCGGGGCGGAACAGCAGGTCGGCCGAGGGCGGCCGGTAGAAACTGAAACTGCGTTCGCCATGCGCGTCCAGTGCCACGAAAGCCAGCGCGGTATTCGCCGTGTCGGTGCGCGCCACGTCGCGGGTGTCGACGCCGGCATGCTGCAGGCTGTCGAGCAGGAAATCGCCGAACAGGTCCTTGCCGAGCATGCCGGCGAAGCGCGACGCCCCGCCCAGCTTCGCCACCGCCACCGCCACGTTGGCGGGCGCGCCACCGGCGAAGGGCAGGAACGCCTGCGGATAACCTTGCGGGTCACGGCCTTCGGCGTGGAAATCTATCAGGGCTTCGCCGAAGCAGAGTACGGAACGCATCGTGCGGGATACCTTTAGCTGGCCTCGCGGATCTTTGATCCGCGCAGGCCGTAGAACAGGATGAAGGCGTAGCACAGCACCGGCAGAAGGAAGGCATGGTGCACGCCGAGATGGTCGGCCAGTACGCCCTGCAGCCAGGGGATCACCGCGCCGCCGACGATGGCCATGATCAGCAGGCTGGAGGCTTGGTCGGTGAGTGGCCCGAGCCGCTCGATGCCCAGCGCGAAGATGGTGGGGAACATGATCGAGTTGAAAAGTCCCACCGCGACGATGCTGTCCATCGCCAGGTAGCCCTGGCTGGTCATGCTGGTCAGCACCAGCAGGCCGGCGACGGCGGCGAACACTGCCAGCAGGCGGCGCGGGTTGAGCCACGCGAGCAGGAAGGTGCCGACCAGGCGGCCGATCATCGCGCCGGTCCAGTAGAAGCTCACGTAGCGCGAGGCCTGCTGCTCGGTCATGGCGCCGATATCCGGCTGGGAGATGTAGCTGATCAGGAAGCTGCCAATGGCCACCTCCGCGCCGACATAGCAGAAGATTGCCAGCACGCCGTAGGCCACGTGCGGTACACGCAGCGCATCGCCCAGCGTGTGCTTGCGGCCGTCGGCCTGCCCGCCGGCCTCGGGTAGCGGCGGCAGGTGGAAAAGCGCCACGAACACGGCCAGCAGGAACAACACGGCGGCCAGCACCAGGTAGGGCATCTGCACCGAGTGCGCCTGCTGCGCACGATAGGCCGCCTGCTGCACGGCGGGCAGCGCGGCCACCTGGTCGGTGGCGAGCATGATGCCGGAGAGGATCAGCAGGCCGCCGGCCCAAGGCGCCACCGCGGTGCCGAACGAATTGAGCGTCTGTGCCAGTGTCAAACGGCTGGAGCCGGTCCGCGCGGGGCCGAGCAGGGCCACATAGGGGTTGGCTGCCACCTGCAGCACGGTGATGCCAGTGGCCAGCACGAAGAAGGCAAACAGGAACAGCGGGTAGCTCTGCCATTGCGCCGCCGGCCAGAACAGCAGCGCGCCGATACCCGCCACCGCGAGTCCCGCCACCATGCCGCGCTTGAAGCCCAGGCGCTCGACCAGCCGGCCGGCGGGTAGCGCCGTCAGAAAGTAGGCGCCGAAGAACACCGACTGCACCAGCATCACCTGCTTGTAGTCGAGCGTGAAGAGCGACTTCAGGTGCGGGATGAGGATGTCGTTGAGGCTGGTCAGCGCACCCCACATGAAGAAGATCACCGAGCAGGCCATCATGGCCAGCGGGTAGTCGGTGTAGCGTCCGCTGTCGCGGCCGGGACCCGCGGCGACGGGTTGCGGCGGTGTGTTGAAAGCCATGCGTTTCCTCTGTGGTGCGCGTTCTCAGATGGCGGGCGGCGGGCAACTGCTGCCGCGCACGACCAGTTTCACCGACGAGACCGTGCGTTGCGGTTCGGCCTGCGGGTTGCGCACGCGCTGCAGCAGTAGTTCGGCGGCCTGCCTGCCGCGCGCACGCGGCGCCGAGGTCAGCGTGGTCAGCGGCGGTGCGCTCAAGGCCGCCTCGGCGATGTCGTCGAAACCGGTGACGGCGAAGTCGCGCCCGGGCTTGATGCCGCGCGGGTAAAGGCCCAGCATCAGGCCCAGCGCCACCGCATCGTTGTAGCAGACCGCCGCGGTCGGGGCGGGCGTGTCGAAGAACAGTGCGCCACATTGCGCCGCCGCGTCGACGCGGTTGGGCGCGCATTCGATCCGCCAGTGCGGCTCGATCGGCAGGCCCGCTGCCTGCATTGCCTCGACGTAACCGGCATGGCGCTGCTGGCAGGAGCTGGAGCCAGCGTGGCCGCCGAAGAACGCGATGCGCTTCTGGCCCAGCGCGATCAGGTGCTCGGTGGCCAACCGCGCGCCGCGCTGGTTATCCAGCATCAAGCGGTCCCATGGCGCGGCGGGCGTCGCCTTGCCGGCCAGTTCGCGGTTGAACAGTAGCAGCGGTGTGCGCATGCCAACGGTCTTCAGCACCTGGTCGGCCGTACTGCCCTCGGCCGGTGAGAGGATCACGCCGGCGGGGTCGTGCTCCAGCAGCGAGGCCAGCACCTGCTGCTCGCGCGCGATGGATTCGTCCGTGCTGCCCAGCAGGGTGACGTAGCCGGCGCCGCCCAGCGCTTCGTCCACGCCGGTGGCGAACTCGGCGAAGAACGGATTGGCTAGGTCGTTCACAACCAGCGCGATGCTCGACGAGGTGCGTCGGCGCAGGTTGGCCGCGGCGCGGTTGTAGACGTAACCTTGGCGACGCAGCTCCTCCTCGACCCGGGCGCGGGTGTGTTTGTTCACCAGTGGGCTGCCGCGCAACACCAGCGACACCGTGGCCCGCGACACGTCGCAGGCGGCGGCGATGTCGGTCAGGGTAATCTTGCGGTTGGCGTGAGGTGCGCTGTCCGTGGCCATCGCTCGCCTGTGATCGCTTGGAACGATCAAAATGTAGCGTAAGCCTGACGCGCGTGGTACTGAGATGCAACATGTAACCGTCCGCGCCGTGTTCGTAGTGTCCTCAACTTGGAACGATTCAAATTTGTGATCGACCATGCTTGAGCTTTTACGATCTCCCATGATCGCGAGAGCCCGACGGGCAGCGGTGCATAGCTGCCTTTCAAGAAAATCGAGGGGCGACTCATGAAGCAAAGCGGCAAGCAGGTTTGCTCGGCATTCGTAGTGGCGGTCTCGCTGGCCATAGTCTCCGGCAGTGCGCTGGCGGCGGGAGGCGGCCACGCGGCGGCGGTCGATCCGCGCATCGGCACCGGCGGAAACGGGCATACCTATCCCGGTGCCACGGTGCCGTTCGGCATGATCCAGCTCTCGCCCGACACCGCGATGCCCGATTTCAGGCATGCGTACAAATGGGCTGCCGGCTACCAGTACGGCGACCCCACCATCATGGGCTTCTCCCACACGCACTTTTCCGGCTCGGGCCACTCGGACCTGGGCGACGTGCTGGTGATGCCGATTGCCGGTGACCTGAAGCTCGACCCGGGTGACGCCGACAAGCCCGGCAGCGGCTACCGCTCGCGCTTCAGCCATGCCAGCGAAGTTGAGCAGGCGGGCTATTTCGCGGTGACCCTCAGCGATTACGGCATCCGCGCCGAGCTGACTGCCTCTATGCGCGTCGGCTGGCACCGCTACACCTTCCCCAAGGACAAGCCGGCGCACGTGCTGCTCGACCTGCGCCCCAGCATCTACGACTACCCCGGCAAGGTGCTGTGGGCCAGCCTGCGCGTGCGCCCCGACAGCACGGTGACGGGTTGCCGTATCACCCGTGGATGGGCGCCGGGGCGCAAGCTGTGTTTCGCGATGCGCTTCAACCAGCCGATGGTCTCGCGCACGCTCTACGACCGCGAGACCAACGTGGTCTACAAGGGCTTCCTGGGGCCGGGCAACCGGGCCGAGGACCATGACGCCGAGAACGGTCGCGCGCTGGAAGGCGTGTTCGACTTCGGCAAGCTGGACAAGCCGCTGCTGGTGAAGGTGGCGATTTCGACGGTCAGCGAGGCCAATGCGATCGACAACCTCAGCCGGGACGGCAAGGGCTGGGACTTCGATGCCCGCCGCGCCGACGCTACTGCGGCGTGGAACAAGGCGCTGTCCGTGATCGACGTGGACGGCACGCCGGCGCAGCGCACCGGCTTCTACACCGCGCTCTACCACACCATGCTCGCGCCTACGCTGAGCATGGACGCGAACGGCGAATACCGTGGCCCCGACCACCAGGTGCACAAGGCGGACGGCTTCGACTTCTATTCCAGCTGGTCAATGTGGGACGTGTACCGCGCCGAGGAGCCGCTGATGGTGCTGCTGCGGCCCGACCTAAGCACGCAGTTCGTCCGCTCGCTGATCGCCGTGCAGCAGGCCAGCCCGTTCGGCATGCTGCCGGTGTGGGCCTACCAGGGCCAGGAAACCTGGTGCATGACCGGTTACCATGCGGTGGCGGTCATCGCCGACGCGTACATCAAGGGCGTCCGCGGCTTCGATGCGAACGTCGCGCTGAAGGCGATGGTATCCACCGCCACCTACGGCGATTACGGCGACCTCGCCGACTACATGAAGCTCGGCTACGTACCCATCGACAAGGAAACGGAGGCCGGTTCCAAAACCCAGGAATACGCCTACGACGACTGGACCATCGCGCAGATGGCCAAGGCGATGGGCCGCAAGGGCACCTACGCCACCTTCGAAAAGCGTTCCGCCAACTGGCGTAACGTTTGGGATCCGAAGACCCGCTTCATGCGCGCCCGGCTCAGCAACGGCCAGTTCCGCACACCGTTCGACCCCTCATCCGCCGCCTACGGCAGCGACTACACCGAGGGCAACGCGTGGCAGTACTCGTGGTACGTGCCGCAGGACGTGCCGGGCCTGATCGCCGCCTACGGCGGCGACGCGAAGTTCGTCGGCAGGCTCGACCAGCTGTTCGACGCCAAGGTCGACCCGGCCGTCTTCAAGAACGTGGAGGACATCACCGGCCTGATCGGCTGGTACGCGCACGGCAACGAGCCCAGCCACCACATCGCCTACCTGTACGACTATGCCGGTGCGTCGTGGAAGACGCAGCAGCGTCTGAAGCAGATCATGGACACCCAGTACGGCATCACTCCGGATGGCTTGGCCGGCAACGACGACCTCGGCCAGATGTCGGCCTGGTACATCTTCACAGCCCTGGGCTTCTACCCCGTCACACCGGCCAGCGACGTCTACGCAATCGGCCGGCCCTTCGTGCCGAGGGCGGTCCTGCACCTGGAAAATGGCCGGAAGTTCACCATCGTGGCGGACAATCTAGATGGCGCGCACTCCTATGTCGGTGCCGTGTTCCTCGACGGCAAACCCTTGGCTCGCCCCTTCCTGCACCACGGCGAGATCCTTGCCGGTGGCGAGCTTCGCTTCGTAATGCAGGCCGAGCCGAACAAGCATTGGGACGCGGCGACTGGCGCCAGGCGATAGGTTCACGTTGTCGCAGGCAGCAAGCGGGCTGGCCGCTGGCGTAAAACCTGCGCAGAATAGGCGGGTGTCCGCCGGGGAGTCGGGCGCTTTCGACCGGGAGCCGCCGATGCTGCGTGTCCGATGAGAGCCAAGGGTATGCCGCGCTGGCGGCTCGCAGGCCTGCTGTTCGCGATGGTCGTCATCGTGGCGCTCCCGTATTTTGCTACGCGCGTGATGTCCGACGATACGCAGCGGGTCAATAGCTGGCTTAACCAGACCAGCACGATCAAGGCGCTTGCCTACAACATTGCCTACGTAGTGCGCGACAGCGAAGCGGCGAGCTACCGCATCCTCGCCGGCGACGGCGACAACGCCATCGAGCGGCGCGCTAACAGCGCCAAGCGCCTAGCGCCGGCGCTGCTCGACCAGTTGCGCGCGCTGACCCGCGACAACCCTGACCAGCAGGCACGCATCGGCGCGCTGGTAAGCGTGGTCAATGGCCGCATCACCCTGCTGGACCACACGCTGGATCGCCTGCACCAGGGCGATACCGCAGGCGCGCGGCAATCACTGCGCGATACCAGCGACCTGTTCCGCATGCACGCGCTGATCGGTGGTATCGCGCGGGCCGCCGACCGCCTGGTGGACCAGCGCCGCCGAGAGGTCGACCGGCAGATGGAGCGCAGCCGGCTGCTGCTCGCCCTGATCGCGCTGGCGCAGCTGCTGCTGCTGATCGTGGTAGTGGTCACCTCCGAGCGGCAGATCGGCAAACGCCAGCTGGCGGAAACTCGTGAGGGCCGTGCGGTGCTTCGCTCGCAGATGATCGTGCAGGCGGTGCGCGAGCCCATCGCGCTGTTCGACGGACAGCTGCGCAGCTTGCTGGTGAACGCCGCGTTCGCCGAGCTGTACGGGCTGGACCCGAAGCACCAGCGCCCGCTGTCGCTGCCGCAGATCGGCAACGGCGCATGGAGCGATGGTGCTCTGCTGCAGCGGCTCAATGACGTGTTGCTGCGCGACCGCGAGCTGTGGGACTACGAAGTGGTGCAGCACACGCCGGACGGCGTGGACCGTCACGTGGTGATCAACGCGCGACGCATCCAGCAGCAGGACAGTGACGCGCAGGCGCTGCTGCTCACGGTGAGCGATGTCACCGCCCGCGCGCTGGCCGAGCTACGAGTCAACGAGCTGAACCACCAGTTGGAAGGCAAGGTGGCGCAGATCACCGACGTCAACCGCGAGCTGGAGGCCTTCAGCTATTCGGTGTCGCACGACCTGCGCGCGCCGCTGCGCCACATTGCCGGGTTCGCACGCAAGCTACGCCAGCACCTCGGCGAGCGGATGGACGAGACCGGCAGCCACTATCTGGACGTGATCGGCAGCTCGGCGCAGCGCATGGGCCAGCTGATCGAGGACCTGCTGGTGTTCTCCCGCCTGGGTCGTGGCGCGTTGCGCCTGCAGCCCGTAGACATGCAGTCACTGGCCGAGGAGGCGCGCGCACTTTGCATGGCCGAGGCGCCGGAGCGGCATATCAGCTGGGCGATCGCGCCGCTGCCGATCGTGGTGGGCGACGAGAACATGCTGCGTACCGTGTGGCAGAACCTAATCGGCAACGCGGTGAAGTACACCAGCCAGCGCGAGCACGCGCACATCGCGGTGGAGGTGCAGCGCGGCCGCAACGGCGACTACGAGTTCAGCGTGAGCGACGATGGTGCCGGCTTCGATATGCAGTATGCCGACAAACTGTTCGGCGTGTTCCAGCGCATGCATCGCGCTTCGGATTTCCCCGGCAACGGCATCGGCCTGGCCAACGTGCGTCGTATCCTCGCCCGTCACGGGGGCCGAATCTGGGCCGTTGCCGAGCCTGGGCTTGGTGCGCGTTTCCACTTCACCTTGCCGGCGCGGGACCTGTCCGGCACAACCCACGAGAGGCTTTCATGATGAATCGCCACATCCGCACCATCCTGCTGGTCGAAGACAGCATGGCCGATGCCGAAATGTCGCTGGACGCGCTGCGCGAGGCCAACCTCGCCAATCCCGTGGTGCACCTGCAGGACGGCGTGGAATGCATGGATTGGCTGCAATGCCGCGGCGACTGGGCCAAGCGCGAGCTGGGCAACCCGGCGGTGGTGCTGCTGGACATCAAGATGCCGCGGATGGACGGTCTGGAAGTGCTCAAGCGCATGCGCGCTGACGACAGCCTGCGCCGCATCCCGGTGGTGATCCTGTCCTCCTCGCGCGAAGAAAGCGACCTCGCGCGCAGCTGGGACCTGGGCGTCAACGCCTACGTCATGAAGCCGGTGGACGTGGACCAGTTCTTCAACGCCGTGCGCACGCTGGGGCAGTTCTGGGCCGTGCTGAACCAGGCACCCGATTACGAGTGAGAAGGCGAATGGAAAAGCCCATACACGGTTCACACGGCAGCGACGCGCACCCGATCCGGATACTTCTGGTGGAGGACAGCCGCGAGGACGCCGAGCTGGTGTTGGCTGAACTCGTCGGAGATGCACTCGCGCACGAGGCGCGAGTGGTGGATGATGAGGCGGCCTACCTGGCCGCCTTGCGCGACTTCGCGCCTGACATCGTGCTGTCCGACCTTAGCCTTCCGGGTTTTTCCGGCCGGCGCGCGCTGGAGCTGCTGCGCCAGCGCGACGCGGAGCTGCCCTTCATCTACGTTTCCGGAACACTGGGTGAAGAGGCCGCCATCGCCGCGCTGCACGACGGCGCCACCGACTACATCCTCAAGCAAAACCCGGCGCGCCTGGCCAGCGCGGTGCGCCGCGCACTGGCCGAGGCCGCCGAGCACCGCGCCAGCCAGCGCGCCGAGGCCGGGCTGATCCGAGCACAGCGCTTCGAAAGTCTGGCGATGCTGGCCGGGGGCCTCAGCCACGACCTGCGCAACCTGTTGCAACCGCTGCAGCTGGCCGGCGAAAGTCTGCGCCAATACCGCGACGATCCGCAGCTTGCGCGGCTGGGCGAGCTGGTGTGTGACTGCGGCAAGCGCGGCCTGGAGATGGTGCAGTCGATGCTCTCCTTCGCGCGCGGCGCACGGCGCGCCGAGCAGGTGCGCCTGGGTGCGCTGATGGATGCGCTGGAGCTGCTGTTGCAGGGCAGCGTGCCGCGCACCATCCACATGCAGATGGCGGTGGAAGCGCCCGAACTCGAACTCGCCGGCAACCACACCGAACTGCAGCAATGCCTGCTCAATCTCTGCCTCAATGCGATCCAGGCCATGCCGAACGGCGGCGAACTGCGCATCGAAGCGGTGCAGCAGCGGTTGGAGGCAGACTTCTTTGAGGCCGGCGAGCAGGTGCATGCTGGCCGACACCTGCGCCTCAGCGTGATCGACAACGGCCCGGGCATGGGCGCTGACGTGCTGGCACGCCTGTTCGAGCCGTTCTTTACCACCAAGGAAAGCGGCACTGGCCTCGGCCTGCTGTCGTGCCGGCGCATCATTGCCAGCCACGGCGGCGTAATGCGCGTGGCTAGTGCCCCAGGTCGTGGTGCCCGCTTCGATCTCTACATTCCCTTGCGGGAGGCCTATGCCAACACGAACGATGGCGACGACGTCGACATGCTGGAAGGCGCCGGCGAGCGCGTACTGGTGGTGGCTGAGGCCGCCAGCGAGCTCTCCCTGCTCAGTGACACGCTGGACGCCTGGGGTTACCGTGCCAGCGCCAGCCAGAGCGGTACCGCCGCGCTGCAATGGATCGGCACGCACGGTGTGCCGGACCTGGTACTGATGGATGCCGACATGAACCTGTTCACCGGTACACGCATGCTGGCCGCCCTGGTCGATCAGGGTTACGACGGCGCCGTGGTGATGCTGGCGCGCCCCTACGCGCCACCGCAGTTGGACGAACTGCCGCCGATGCCGCGCCTGCACCTGCTCGACAAGCCGGTGACCACGCGGAAGCTGCTGCGCACGTTGCGGTTGGCGTTAGCGAGTAATGGTGGGTGATGGGGGCGCACTTGTTGTCGAGGGGATGGTTTTTTTGATGACCGCAAGTAAACAACGCAGAAGCGGCCTCGCACCATCGCCTATCAGGCAGCCCACTCGATCGTTGACAAGGCAGCCATCGTTGACAAGGCAGCCATCGTTGCTTCTGAAGATTGGACCGCCGTGATCGCATCAAAGCATCCATGGAGGCGGTTCAATCGAAGGATGAGTGCATGGGCCAAAGGCGTTTTGGCCGAAGCTCTGGACTCTGTATGTGAGCAGCGTGGCGCCAGGCATACCTTGGTGAATGGTGCTTATACGTCGCAAACGGACTCGACCAACGGCTTGCT
>DAIDKO010000153.1 GCA_027450005.1 Rhodanobacter sp.
GCCGACAACCAGGAAGTGGCCGACAGTAACGCCAGCATGATCGGCGCGGGCTATCAGTACTCGCTGTCCAAGTCGACCATGCTGTACGGCGGGCTGAGCCACATCTCCAACGGCAGCGCCGCCGCCTACGGGGTGCACGACACCACGAACACCTTCGCAGGCAGTTACGGGCAGTCCGCCAACGGGCTCGATCTCGGCTTGCGGCACTCCTTCTGAGCGGCATGTGCCGAGCTGGCTAGCCAGCTCGGCACATGCACCGTCCCGAATGCCGCCATCCGCATGTCCTCGCGTGCTCCCACCACATTGCGCGCGTGGTTGCCTGCCAGCACGGGGGAATGCAGGTTCATCACGACGCAGATGTCCGGCGAGCACGGTCTCGCCCTTGCCGCAGCAACTGTCTTGTTGAGCGGCTCGGCCCAGTGGAGGGAGACCGGCGCGTCGCCGCGCCAGGCCGCTGGATCGAGCACCACCTCCATGGTCCAGCACTGTCCCTGACCCGTGGGCCGGGCTGAGGTAGTACCAGCATGCACGGGTGATCCTCGCCAGCGCGCAGGCAGGTCGCCTCGCCGATGCCCATTGGATGGCAATCTGCTAGTGCAGGCGCCCGGCGGCCAGTAGCACGAGCCAGGTCACCACGGCGCCGGCACCGCCCGCTGGTAGCAACCACCAGGCGTTGATGCGGCAGCGCGCACGCGGCGTGTCCTGCGCGGCCACCGGCTCCGTCACACTCGCGGGCGTTGGCGTTGCGGCCAGTTCGCGTTGCAGCGCCCCGAAAAGGTCCTCCGAGAGCTTGCGCGCGACACCGTCGATGAGCCGCGAGCCGACTTGGGCCAGCTTGCCGCCGACGTCGGCCTGTGCGGTGTAAGCGAGCTGGGTGCCGGCGTCCTGGGGCGCCAGCAGCACGCTAGCGCGCCCGCGCGCGAAACCAACCACGCCACCCTCACCGTCGAACACCATGGTGCAGGCCTGAGCCGGGCGCACGTCCTCCAGGCGCAGCCGACCCTGGAAGCGCGCGCGCAGCGGGCCTACTGCGACCGCCATGACCACCACGTAGGCGTCCTCGCCGGCGCGCTCGACGCTTTGCGCGCCTGGCAGGCAGCGCAGTAGCACGGCTGGATCGGTAATCGCCGCCCAGACCTCGCTGGGGGATGCGTCGATGCTGTGCTTTCCGGTGAATTCCATGGCCACCTCACCGCGCCGGTCAGCCGTGCGCCGGGCGCTTCATCGCCGCGGCGGTGTTGACCATCGAGTGCAGGCTGCGCGCGTAATCGATGGCGCCCTGCTCGTCCATGCGCGGGGCCACGCGCAGGTACTCCTTGAGTCCGAGGATGGCCGGACGCGGTCGTTTGAGCAGTACGCTGCAGAAGCGTTCCACCTCCTCGTTCAGGCGCGCTGCGGGCACCACGTGGTTGACGATGCCGAAGGCCAGCGCGCGCTGCGCGTCGATGAACTCGGCCGAGTAGGCCATCCACAGGATGGCATTGCGGTTCATGCGGTCGTACAGCGCCGACATCACCATGGTCGGCATCACGTTGTGCTCGATTTCCGGAATGTTGAAGCGCGCGGTGTCGCTGGCGAAGGCCACGTCGCACAACGCAGCCACTGCGGTGCCCAGGCCCATCGCCCTGCCTTCGACCGCGCACACCACCGGCACCTGCGCGCTGCGCAGCGCCTTGTAGCTGTTGAACACGGGGTCGTACTCGGGGCGCCGTGCGTAGGCCTCGGCGGATGGCGGCTGGCCGGCGTCGCGCACGCGCCCGGTGCAGAAGTCCGCGCCGGCACTGCTCAGCAGCACGGCGTCAGAGGTGGTGTGGGCGTTCAGCACGGCGTCGGCCAGCGCCACCGCCATGCTGTCGCTGACGCCGCAATCCTCGGTGCGCGCGAAGCGGATGCGCAGCAGGCGGCCGTCCTGGTGGATGTCGAGCGGAAGGGTCATCGGAGTCTCCTGGATCGGGTCAGACGTGCCCGGCGACGCGGGCGAAATGACGCAGCAGCGCGGCTTCGAAGCGCGCGGGCTGGTCGATGTTGGGAAGGTGCCCGGCGTCGGCGACGACTTCCAGTTCGGCGCCGGCGATGTCCGCGCGCAAGGCCTGCATGACCTGCGGCAGCACGCCGTCGCGGGCCCCGACCAGCAAGGTCGTGGGGGTGGTGATGGAGCCGACGCGCCCGAGGTAGTCCATGCCCTGCAGCGCCCGCGCGCAGCACTCGAAGCCGTCAGTGCTGGTGGCGCCGATGATGTCGCGAAAGCGCTGCGCCAGGTCCGGCCGTGCATCGAGGAAGGGGCGACCGAACCAGCGCTCGATGGTCGCCTCGGCCAGCGCTGCGCAGCCCTGCGCGCGCGCCAGCGCGATGCGCGCGTCCCAGGGCGCCGCGACGTCGGACGGCGTGTCGGCGCGGGCATCGCACAGCAACAGGCTGAGCAGGCGCCCGGGGTGGGCGATGCCGAGCCCGAAGCCGATCATGCCGCCCAGCGAGAGCCCGACGAAGTGCGCGCGATCGAGTTGCAGCGCATCCATCACCGCCAGCGTGTCGGCGACCAGATCGTCCATCGTGCACGACGCACTCGCCGCCTTCGAGCGGCCATGGCCGCGCGTGTCAAGGCACAGCACGCGCAGCCCCTCGTCGGCCAGGCGCTCGGCCTGTGCCTCCCACATCGCGCTGGAGGTGAGGATGGCGTGCGACATCAGCACCGGCGGGCCTTCGGCCGGCCCGCGCAGGTGCACCGCGAGGTTGCAGTGCGGGCCGCGTACTTCCAGGGTCATCACGCTGTGCGTCATGCAGTCGTCCCTTCGTGGTTCGCGGCTTCGCGCAACGCGCGCCATACCGCTTGCGGAGTCATTGGTAACGAGTCGATCGCCGCGCCACGCACCGCCAGCGCGTCGTTGACGGCGTTGGCGATCGCCGCCGGCCCGCCGAGGTAGCCGGCCTCGCCGGAGCCCTTCTGGCCGAACTCGGTCAGCGGCGACGGTGTGCAGTGGTCGACGATGGCAATGGCCGGCACCTCCTCCGCGCTGGGCAGCAGGTAGTCCATGAAGGTTCCCGACAACAACTGCCCCTCGTCGGAGAACGCGAATTTCTCCATCAGCGAAGCGCCCACTGCGTGGGCTACGCCACCGTATGTCATGCCGTGCACCACGTCCGGGCTGATCATCACACCGCAGTCGTGCCCGACGACGTAGCGCAGCAGCGAAACCTTGCCGGTGAGCGGATCGATCGAGGCCAGCACGACATGCGATTCGAACGAGTGACAGGGGTACATCTGTACGCGCCCGTCGGCGTCGGGCAGGCTGCCCCCGGTGGGAACCTCCCACACGAACTTCTCCTGTAATCCGGGCTCCATCCCCGGCGGAAGCTCGTGATGCTTGCGGTGCGCAATGTCGACCAGTTGCTCCCACGAAACGCGGCACGAAGCGTCGGCGCGAAGCACGACGGCACCGTCGACGTAGTCCACGGCATCAACCTGGGCGCCCAGGCGGTAGGCGCCCATCGCCAGCAATTTGGCGCGCAGTTTCTTCGCCGCGCCGGCCGCGGCTCCGCCGAGCATGATGGCCATGCGACTGCCCACCGGGCTGTTCGACGGCAGGGCGTTGAGCGAGTCGGCGTGCAGCACCCGGATCGAATCCGGCTCGCGCAGCAACACTTCGCCGACCACCGTGGAAACCAGCGTCTCGTGGGCCTGGCCGGAACTGGAGGTGCCAATCAGCGCCGTCACCGTGGCACCGAGATCGATGCGCACGAGGCAGGAATCCATCCAGGTGGTAGTCTCATTCCTGGCGTTGAACAGCGGCTCGAACGATGAATTGCCGCCCGACGGCTCCAGGCAGGTCGACAGACCCACGCCGGCCAGCAGGCCGCTGCTCCGCAATGCGTCGCGCTCGCGCAGTAGCTCGTCGTAGGAAGCCGCACGCAGGGCCTTGTCCATCACCACTTCATAATCGCCCGAGTCGTAGGTCGTACCGCTGGGGATCAGATATGGAAACTCGTCGGCACCGATCAGGTTTCGCCGGCGCAACTCGACGGGATCCATGCCGAGCGCGCGCGCGACCTTGTCCATGCCGCGCTCGATGGCATAGTTGGTCGGCGACTGGCCGAAACCGCGCACCGCTTCCTGCGGCGTCTTGTGCGTGAGCACGGCGATGGCCTCGTACTCGACGCTGGCGATGCGGTAGGGGCCGACGATGGCCCCTACCGGCTTGCCCAGCTGCAGCGGCGCGCGCCCGGAGTAGGCGCCGATGTCGTCGATAGCCCGCATGCGCATCGAGCGGATCGTGCCGTCGTCGTCGAAGGCCAGGGTGACGTCGAACTGGCGGTCCGGGCCCTGCATGTCGCCGCCGCGCATGTTCTCCAGGCGGTCCTCGAGCAGGCGCACCGGGCGCCCGAGCCTGCGCGCCAGGTAGCCCACCAGCACGGTGTGCTTGAGCCCGCGCTTGACGCCGTAGCTGCCGCCGACGTCGATGTCGTAGTGCACCCGCACGGCATTGCCGGGTAGGCGAAGGCAGCGCGCGAGCTGGTCCGGATACTTGGGCATCTGGATCGAGGCCCACACGTCGAGCAGGCCGTCGGCGTCGTTCCACGCACAGGTCACGCCGAAGGTCTCGATCGGCACCGTCGAGCTGCGCCCCCAGCGCACGCGGTAGGAGAGCTGCCGCGCGGCGGCGGCGAAGTGCGCGTCGACCTCCCCCCAGCGGAACTTGCGCTGGAAGATCACGTTGCTGCCGTGCTCCGGATGCACCAGCACGGCGTCCTCGCGCATGGCCGACGCGGCATCGCCCGCGTGCGCGAGCGGCTCGTATTCGACGCGCACCAGCTCGGCCGCGTCTTCGGCCTGCGCGCGGGTGGCGGCTACCACCGCCACCACCCATTCGCCGCAATAGCGCACGACGCCGCGCGCAAGCGGGTAGCGCGCGACCTTCGGCGCATCCACGCCGGGCAGCATCGGATCGACCTGCTGCTGCAATTCCTCGCCGGTGAGCACCGCTTCCACGCCCGGCAACGCCGCCGCCGCGGCGACGTCGATGGCCACGATGCGCGCATGCGCGTGCGGGCTGGCCACCAACGCCACGTGCAGCATGCCCGGCAGCCGCAGGTCGGCGGCGTAGCGCCCCTGGCCGAGCACGAACCGCCGGTGCTCGACTGCGCGCCGACGGCGCCCGATGTAGCGGAAGCCGTTGGCGCCTCGCGCGGTCGCGTCAGTCATGGCACAGCTCCTGCGAGCTGGCCAGCTTCACCGCGTCGACGATCTGCTGGTAGCCGGTGCAACGGCACAGGTTGCCGCCGATGGCCTCGCGGATTTGCGCCTCGCCGGGATGGGGATTGCGCTCGAGCAACGCATGGCAGGCCACCAGCATGCCCGGCGTGCAATAGCCGCACTGCAGCGCGTGCGCCTCGCAGAAGGCATCCTGCAGCGTCGACAACCGGCCACGTGCCGGCGCCAGGCCCTCGACGGTGGTCACCTGCAGGCCGTCGGCCTGCACCGCGAACATGCAGCACGAGCGCACCGGCTGGCCGTCCAGCAGCACCGAGCAGGCGCCGCACACGCCGTGTTCGCAACCCACATGGGTTCCCGTCAGGCCCAGCTCGTCGCGCAGGAAATCGACCAGCGTCTGGCGGGGCTCGACCGTGCGCTCGACGGCCTTGCCGTTGACGGTCATTCGAATGGTCACGCAAGAAGGCATCGCTTGGAACTCCATCAGAATGCGGCGCCGGCGACGGGTTCGCCGGCCGCCCGCAGCAGGGCGCGCTGCAGCAGCGCGGCGCCGAGGTGGCGACGGTATTCGGCATCGGCATGCATGTCGCTGCCGGGCTGGCAGCGTGCCGCCGCAGCCTGGGCGACTTCCGCCGCGCTGCTCGCGTCGATGCGTCGTCCGTGCAGCTGCGCCGCCAGGTCGGGAAAGGCCAGCGGCGTGGCGTCGACACCGCCCAGGCCGATCGCGGCACGCCGGCACACGCCGGAAGCGTCGAGCACGAGTTGCACCGCGACCGAGGCCATCGCGAAGTCGCCATGGCGGATCGCTGTCTCGTCGAATTCGCAACGCAGCACCTCGCCCTCGCCCACGCTCCACGTCGGCCAGTCGATGGCGACCAGGCATTCGTCGTCGGCCAGCGTCGTGAACATCGGACCGAGCGCGAAGTCCGCCGCGTCCACGCAGCGCTCGGTACGCTCGCTGCGCAGGTGCAGCCGGGCCTGCAGCACCGCCGCCGCCAGCGGCAGTTCGGCGGCCGGATCGGCGTGCACCAGGCTGCCGCCGACGGTGCCACGATTGCGCGTCTGCTGGTGCCCGACCCATCGCAACGCGGCGCGCAAAAGCGGCACGGCGCCGGCGAGCCCGGCGTCGGCCTCGACCTCGCACTGGCGCGACGCCGCGCGCAGGCGCACGGCGTCGCCCGCGACCTGCCAGCCGCGCAGCTCGGCCAGCCGGTGAATGTCGACGAGCACGCTGGGACGCGCCAGGCGCATGGCCATCATCGGCACCAGGCTCTGGCCGCCGGCGATCAGCTTGGCGTCGCCGCCGTGGCGCGCGAGTTCGTGCAGGGCCTGCTCCAGGCTGTCGGCACGAAGGTAGTCAAAGGGAGCGGCTTTCATGGCATGAAGGGAATCGATAGGGATGAAGTATTCGTCGCGTGGCGACGCGCCAGCAAACCAGGATTCATCACCCTATGTGAGATAAACTGACCCTGCCTGGCGCCGTGCAGGCGCCCCAGCATCCGCCCCATGACCCGCAAACTTCCTTCGCTCAACGCGGTACGCGCCTTCGAGGCCGCTGGGCGCCATGTGAGTTTTACGAAGGCTGCACAGGAACTGAGCGTGACCCACGGAGCGGTCAGCAGGCAGGTCGCGCTGCTCGAGGACTGGCTCGGCACGCCCCTGTTCAAGCGCACGCCGTCGCAGCTGTTGCTGACCTCGGCCGGGCGCTCCTACCTGGTGGAGGTCACCGCCGTGCTCGATCGCCTTGCGGTGGCCTCGATGCACGTGGCCGACCAGGCCTCGCCCACGGCGCTGCACATCAGCGCGCCTCCCACCTTCACGATGCGCTGGCTGATTCCTCGCGTGTCGGGCTTCCAGCGCAAGCACCTGGACGTCGACGTGCGCATGACCACCTCGCTGGCCCCGGTGAATTTCCAGGAGCACGGCTACGACATCGCCATCCGCGGCGCCCACGACGGACTGCCCGACTGCATCTCCAAGCCGTTCATGACCGAACTGGTGGTGCCGCTGTGCCACGCCGACCTGCTCGACACGCGGCGCCTGCGCGAGCCCGCCGACCTCGCCGGCTGCACGCTGATCAGCTACGCCACCGAGCCCTACGCGTGGGCGGACTGGCTGCAGGCGGTGGGCCAGGCGCAGTTGCGTCCGGCCGCCCAGCTCAAGTTCGAGCAGATGTACTTCGCACTGCAGGCGGCCTCCGAGGGCCTGGGTGTCGTGCTGGCACCGCTGTTTCTGGCCATCGACGACGTCATTGCCGGCACCTTGTGTGCGCCCTTCGGGCGCCTCGGTGCGATGCGCCGGCGCTACTACGCCAATGCGGCGAAGAACGGCCACGTGGTCGACGGCTTCATCGACTGGCTGCTGCGCGAGGGACGCGACACCGAACAGGCGATGCTCGAATGGGCCAACCAGGCCGGCTGGAGCGACCAGAGCCTGTAGCCGAGGGCTGGCACCGGCGTCACGCGGCACTGTCGACGCGCCCAGCCGCCGCGGCCGGCCCGAGGGCGTCGGCGTCCTGCAGGCTCGCCTCCTGCCCCATGGCGTCGAGGATCTGCCGCTTCAGCCCGGCCTCGCCGACGGCGGCGAGCGTGTCGGCGACGCGGAACTCGGCGGTGACGTGCCCCGGCGCGCGCAGCACCAGGATGCGATCGCCCACGTCCATCGCCTCGCGGATCGAATGGGTCACCAGCATGCCGGTCTTGCCGGACTCCTTCACGAGGCGTCGCAGCTCGTTGCGCAGCAGCGCGGCGTTGATCTCGTCGAGCGCGCT
Organism: Rhodanobacter sp.; assembly: GCA_027450005.1. GTDB lineage: Bacteria > Pseudomonadota > Gammaproteobacteria > Xanthomonadales > Rhodanobacteraceae > Rhodanobacter_A. Next base: position 7,977 of record DAIDKO010000153.1, read on the forward strand.
GAACGGCTCGTCGCACAGCAGGATCTCGGGGTCGGTGGCGAAGGCGCGCGCGATGCTCACGCGCTGGCGCATGCCGCCCGACAGCGCATGCGGATACTTGTCCATGTGCGCCTCCAAGCCCAGCTTGAGCAGCCACTGGCGAGCCACCTGCACACGGTCGGCTCGCCGCGCCTTCAGCAACTCGAGTCCGTATTCCACGTTGGCCAGCGCACTGCGCCACGGCAGCAAGCGGTCGCCCTGGAACACCACGCCCACCTTGCCCGCCAGGTGCGCGAACTCGGCGAAGGGGTCGCGCCCGAGCACCGCCACCATGCCGTCGCTGGGCGCGCTCAGGCCGATCAGCAGGTTGAACATCGTCGACTTGCCGCAACCGGTCTTGCCGACCACGGCGACCAGCTCACCGCGCTCGATGGCGAAACTCAGCCCGCGCACCGCGTAAGGCGCGGACGCCGTGCCCTTGCCGCGAACCGCGAACTGCTTGGACACTTCCTCGAAGCGAATCACGTTCATCGCTGCTTCCTCAGGCCATGCGCTCGGAGACCACGACGTGGCGCAGGCTGGCGTGCTCGACGAGCTCCACGACCTTCTGCGCCAGTGTGACGAACACCACCAGCACCAGCGTCCAGGCCATCGCGCCCGCCATGTCAAACTGCTGCTGCTGCACCAGCAGCTGGTAGCCCACGCCGCTGGTGGCGCCGACCAGTTCGGCTACCACCACGACGCGCGCCACATTGCCCAGGTTGACCTTCCAGGCGGTGAAGATGCCGGGCAGCACGCTGGGCCACACCAGGGTGCGGAACATGTCCCAGCGACTGGGGCGGAAGGACAGCGCCATCTCCACCAGGTCCTTCGACATCGAGCGGTACGAGTCGTACATCTGGAAGGCAAAGGCCGGCAGCGTGGTCATGACGATGATGAACCAGATGCGGAATTCGTTGGTCTTGAACCAGATGATCGAGAACACCACCCACGACAGCGCCGGGATGCCCTGGTCGAAGGTCAGCGCCGGATGCACGTAGTGCTCCACCCAGCGCACCCGCCCCATCAGCAGACCCAGCGCGCCGCCGATGACGAAGGCGCCGGCCATGCCGGCAAGGATGCGCGCCGAGGTCGCCGCCACGCTGCCCAGCGCCTTGGCGTGGGTGGCGATGCGTCCGATCTCGGCACCGATGGTCAGCACCGACGGGAACAGGAACGGCGGCAGGAAGTGCGACGCCAGTTGCCACGCCGCGACGATCACGGCCAAGGTGATGACGGTCTCTTTTTTCCACAACATGGAGTGGCTCCGGGACGGGAATCAGGCCAGCGACACGCCGTAGATCGACGCCGGATCCACCGGCGTCTTGTAGTAGCCGCTCTGCAGCCCGGCGCGGTACACGGCCTCGATGCCCCTGCGCGCTGCGGCGGCATCGACCACATTCATCGCCAGTGTCTCGTTGGACTCGATCATCCCGCGCAGCACGGTCGCGTCCGAGCCCGGCAGCGTGGGCGCGATGAGTTGCGCCGCGGCCCCCGGGTTGCCGCGCACCCAGGCCGAGGCCTGCAGGAAGGTCTGGTACAGCCCCTTGACCAGCTCCGGATGGGCGGCGATCCAGTCGTCGTGCGCGGCCACGCCCAGGTAGGGCATCGAGGTGCCCGGGCTGAACGCCTGCCAGTGCTTGCGGATGCCCAGGTCGAGCGTGCGCAGCGACGGCTTGCGTGCGATCAGCTGCGAATAGGCCGGCTCCCACAACTCGACCGCGTCGGCGCGGTCGGCCAACGCGTAGCCGAGCAGCCCGGGTGGCGCCGTGTTGGTCACCGCCACATCGCGCAGCGAAACCTGCTCGCGCTGCATGAGCCAGCGGAACATGGCATAGTTGGTGGTGGCCGTGGCCGCCACCAACTGCTTGCCGGCAAGGTCCTTCAGCGTATGGATGTCCGGGCGCGACGTGACGACGGCCCCGAAATAGTCGTTCAGGTTAAATAGGTAGGACACCTTGATGCCGCGGTCGCGCGCCACGCCGATGGACAGCAGCGCGGCGCTGCCGCCGACCTGGAACTCGCCCGAGTTGAACTCGAGCAGGTAGGCGTCGGGCGTACGCTCGACAAACTCCAGGTCAATGCCGTGCGCCAAGTCGAGCTTGCGCTGCTTGATCACCGGCTGCAGGAACGCGCCCAGCGAGGGCTGGCCGAACACCACCATGCGTACCTTGGTGGCCGCTGCCCGCGCGCGCACCCACGGTGCTGCGGCCCACAGGCCTGAAACGGCCAACGCCTGGCCGACCTTGCGTCGCGTAAGGTTCATCGGTGGTCTCCTCGTGGTGTCCCGGCGGCTGACGTCCGGGTTCTCGCGCAGTCTCGGCGCATGAGGAAATTGTGCGCCCGTGGCGCTGCGGCGCAACGCATGTTTGCTCACGCGCCCGTGAGAAAAACGCACAACAGCCCGCGCGCATCATGCCGGGCCAGTTGTCGTAGACCGCGCAGGACCTCACGCAAGGCGAGCCGACCGAGATCGATAACCTAAACGGCCTGATCGTGAGCAGCGGCGCCGGGTTCGGCACCCCGACGCCGGCTAACCAGAGCGTGCACGCGCTGGTCAAGCTGGCCGAGGCGGCGTGCGCCGCCGGATCCGCTAGCTAGCAGATCGTGTCACTGCTTGTGAGCCGTGATCTCGCGCCCGCTTTTGCCCGCCCGGCCGAGATGGGGCTTCAGCGCATCGCCTGCGCGGGCGGAAAGGGCCCGCGGCAACGATGGCGTGACCTGCATTGCCATCACCGACCTGTCAACGTGACGTGAATTGCCTTCAATCTGCTGTCAAGAATTGAAGCGACGAAGCAAGCTAAGTCATTGATGCGGCTCGCAGCGCAAGTGACTCCAATTTCTCTCGCCGACAGGGTGCTTGTAGGTAGGCTCCGTAACCTGGGAAAAGGGCCCCATAAGTTGAGAAACTTACGGGCCCTTGCACTTGGAGGGCGTTGACTATTGGGGGTCTCGGGCTGGGTACCATGCGAGGCAGGCCCGACTCGCGCGGCGATCTCCTCCAGCACCTCCCTCCCCGGGTCGCGGTCGCCCTGAAACCCGCGCCAACATTGGGCATCGCGCACCACCCGAGTGCCGAGACCGGGCCCTGCGCGGCCCGGCGATGTGCGTGACCGGCTCGGCCCGGCTCCACGCCCCGCCCCGATTCGCGCGCGCCTCCAGAGTGCGAGGCGCGTCGCGCGCCGCCGGTGGCACGACGTTTGCCTCAACCCTTGCATCAAAAACCGGGAAACCCTGTCCTGGTTTTGACCCACGGGAGTCCTGCCATGAAGCTTCGTTCCTTCCGCACCCCGCGCGTCTACGCAGGCCTGGCCTGTGCCGCCGCGGCCCTGGGCCTCGCACATGCCGACGAGGTGGTGCGCTTCGGCGTGCAGCCGGCGACCCAGCCCATCTACATCGCCCGCGCGGCCGGGCTGCTCGCGCCCATCGAATCGCGCTTTCACGTCAAGATCCGCTTCTACAA
>DAIDKO010000154.1 GCA_027450005.1 Rhodanobacter sp.
TACTTCCAGACCTCGCGCTTACGGGTCTTCATCACTTTTTCGTCGACATCCACCGGGCGGCCACGGGAGTCCACCAACTGCTCGCTCGACTGGCCCTGCCAAATCTTCCGCCTCATGATCGCTTCGACGATCATCGCGTCCGCGTATTTGGCCAAGAGCCACTTTCGCCGACGACTTGTGGCCAAGACCCGCAGCCCGACCCAGATGCCGACAATCACGACGACCAAAACTACGATTTCCATAGTCCCCCCTGTGAGCCTATTCGGTCATGCCTGCCAGGCGGCGGCAAGCGTTCAATTTGTGGCTGCTGGCTGCGCGAGGCGCAATTACCTGTTCCGCAAAGCGTGAGCGCATCGCGGTCAGAAAACACATTAAGTAACAACAACTTCGCCACCCATGGGTGCTATGTTCGCTTAATGCTCGCCTAATCGGAAGCCATGGACGAACAAGATCAAGCCATCGCCGCTTCTCCCGTGCAGCCCGATACCGCGCTGGCGCTCGAAATCGAGGCCGATGCGACGCTGGGCTATGCCTCGATCCAGAACGCGATTCCGGTGGTGCGAGGCATTCGCCTGCACAACCCGGCCGCCGAGGCCGTGGAAAAAATCGAGGTCCTGATCAGCTGCAACCCGAGCTTTGCGCGGGGCATGCATCTGCGCTTCGAGCGCCTGGCTCCCGGCGAAAGCCGCTCGGTCTCACCGCTCGACCTGCAGCCCGACCACGCCTTTCTGTCCGACCTGAACGAGGGCCTCAGCGCCCGGATCGACGCACGAGTTCTGGCGGGCGGCCAAGAGGTCGCGAGCGCCTCTCGCACCGTGGAGGTGCTGTCCTACGACCAATGGGCGGGCACGCGCGCGCTGCCGGAGCTGCTGGCGGCGTTTTGCATGCCGAACAATCCGGCCATCGACGAGCTGATCGGCAAGGCATCGAAGCTGCTTCGCGCGCAGCACAGCGAACTGTCGATGAACGGCTACCAGTCCAAGAGCCGGGACGTGGTCTGGAAGCAGGTTTCGGCGCTGTACAGCGCCATCGCGGCCGAGTCGCTCCAGTACGCCGAGCCGCCCGCTTCGTTCACCAGCGACGGGCAGAAGATCCGCACGCCTGATCGGATTCTGGAAGGCCGGGTCGCCACCTGCCTCGACCTGGCGATGCTGTTCGCCTCCTGCATGGAGCAGGCCGGGCTGCGCCCTGTGATCCTGATGAAGGAAGGGCACGCGTGGGTCGGCGTGTGGCTGCACGAAGCGTGTTTCCCCGATCCGCTAACAGACGACGTGCAGGCGGTGCGCAAGCGCGTCGACAGTGGCGAACTGCTGGTGTTCGAGACCACTGCGGTCGCGCACCACCAGTCCCACCGTCCGTCGCTGCGCATCGCGATGGAACAGGGCCAGGAACATCTGCTCGACGAACAGGCTTTCGGCTACGCGATCGATATCCACCGTGCGCGCGAGCTGCAGATCCGCGCCCTGCCCTCGCGCCACAACTATCTGAGCCGTCAGTCCGCCCCGGAAACCGAAGCCCCGCCCGCCATCGAACCCACGCCGCAGCTACCGCCGCTCGACCCGGAGCTGCTGGCTCCGATTGATGTGCCGGTTTCGGATACCCCCGAAGGCCGCCTCGCCAGCTGGAAATCCAAGCTGCTGGACCTGACCCTGCGCAACCGGCTGCTGAACTTCAAGTCGACCAAGTCCACATTGGCGCTGATCGCCCCCGACCTCGGGCGCTTCGAGGACGCGCTGGCCGACGGGCTGGAATTCACCATTCGTGCGCTGCCCGAGTTGATGGAAGGCAGCGATCCACGCATGGCCGAAGTACACATGCAGCGCAGCGGCAAGAGCCCGGTCGAACAGATGGCGCTGCAGGCCCTGGCCAACAAGGAACTGCTGGTACGCGTGCCGCAGAGCGAGCTCGACGGAAGGCTGCTGGAGATTCACAACACTGCACGCACCAACCTGGAAGAAGGCGGTGCTAACACCTTGTACCTGGCGCTGGGCTTTCTGCGCTGGACCGAGGTCGCCAAGGCCGAAACCACGCAAATGGCGCCGATCCTGCTGGTGCCGGTGACCTTGGCCCGCCAGTCGGTGCGCAGCGGTTTTCGGCTGCATCGCCACGACGATGAAACCATCGTCAACCCGACACTGCTGCAACTCCTGCGCACCAAGTTCGAACTCAACCTGCCCGGCATGGACACCCCGCCCACCGACGAGAAGGGCGTGGACGTGGCCAAGGTGCTGCAGACCTTCCGCCTGGCCGTGCGCGAAATCGCCCAGTGGGAAGTGCTGGAGCAGGCTTGCCTGGGCATTTTCTCGTTCACCAAGTTCCTGATGTGGAAGGATCTTCAAGATCGAACCGAGCAGCTCAAGGGCAACCGCGTCGTCAAGCACCTGATCGAGCATCCCGGTGAAGCGTTTGCGCGCGAAGGCGGCGGCGAAGCACGCGAACACCTCGATGACTTCAAGCCGCAGGAGATCCTGGCCCCGCTGCTGATGGACTCCTCGCAGTTGCGCGCGCTGTGCGCCGTCGACTCGGGGCACGACCTGGTGCTCGAAGGGCCACCTGGCACGGGCAAGAGCCAGACCATCACCAACCTCATCGCGCACAGCCTGGCGAAGGGCAAGACCGTATTGTTCGTGTCGGAGAAGATGGCGGCCCTGGAAGTGGTGCACCGGCGCCTGTCCCAGATCGGGCTCGGCCCCTTCTGCCTCGAACTGCATTCGTCGAAGGCGAAGAAAACCGAGGTCATCCAGCAACTCGGCAAGGTGCTGGAGATCGCCGCCGAGCGAACCGTCGACGATTGGGATCGCGAGGCTGAGAGGCTGCAGCGTCTGCGCGGGGAGCTGAACGATCTCGTCGCCGCCCTGCACAAGGACTATCCGACCGGGCTGACCGTGTTCGGTGCGATCGGAACCTGCATCAGCCACGCCGGAGAAGAGGCTTCGCGCATGCCATGGGCCGATCCGCTGACCCATGACCGAGATGCGCTCGACGCGCTGCGAGAAACCACCCGGCGCATGGCTGCGATGGCCGGCGACTTGGGCGAACTTCAGGGCCACCCGCTGGCCCAGATCGGGCATGCCGAATGGTCGCCGAGCTGGCAGGACGAGCTTCTCGAAGCCGCCTCGGCGCTCGACCGCACCATCCAGAAACTGCGGGACATCGCCGCCACCATCGAACGCGACGTGGGCATCCCGACCCGCGGCCTGGACCTGCAGAGCTATCGCGAGGTCGACCGCCTGGCGGACGTGATGCTGGCGGCACCCAAGGTGCCGGTGGGCGTCGCACGTGCCGCCCGCGACCCGGGCACCCAAACCAAGCTGCGCGCCCTGGCCCAACACGGTCAGGCCCGGGCGGCGGCCTGGAAGCAGGTCGGCGAAGGCTGGACCGCCGCGGTCGCCAAGCTCAACGCCGTGGAACTGCAGGCATCCTGGTCACAAGCCAACGCTGCGTGGTGGCCCAAGGCAGTGTTCGCCAAGCGGGCCATGCTGAACAAGCTTTCCAGCTTCCGAGACGGCACGAAGCGCCCCACCGCACAGCAGGTCGACACGATGCTCACGGCCCTGCCCGCCGTGAACGACGAGGACCAGTTCCTGCGATCCATGCAGGCCGACGCCGAAGTGCTGCTGGAGGAGCACTACCAAGGCCTCGACACGCCATGGGACTCGCTGGCGAATTACCAGGCATGGGCGCAGAGCTTTCAGGACGCGGTGGTGCGCATGTCCGCCGGCCAACCCGAACCCGCCTGGTCAACGCGCCTTCACGCCCTGGTCGGCTCCGGTCGAGCGCTGCTCGATGCCTCGGCCCCGGTCGGCTCGGCGTTGCTGGCCTACCGCGACACCTGGCGCGAGCTCGAGCAGGGTCTGCGCAAGGTCGAGGAGCTGGCCCGCCCTACCGAGCCGCTGCAAGGGCCGGCGCGCGCCCAAGGCGCGTTGGAGCGCATCCAGGGCATTCTCAACACCTGGCGCATGCACTCGCGGCAATTGCAGCCGTGGAGCCTGTGGCGCAAGGTTCGCGATGCCGCGATCGCCCAGGGCCTGCAGGACCTCGTACTCGCGCTGGAGACAGGCCAGGTGCCGCTGGCCGGAATCGTCGAGCACTTCGAATTCAGCTACCAGAATTGGTGGCTCAAAAAGACCATCGATCGCGAACCCGCGCTGCGCGAGTTCTCCAGCGCCGACCACGAGCGCAAGATCCGCGAGTTCCGCGCCGCCGACGAGCGCTTCCAGCACCTGACCGAGGCCTACATCCGAGTCCTGCTGTCTCAACGCGTGCCGACCATGGGGGCAGTGCTGACGGGAGTCGACACCGAATACGGCCGCCTGAAGCGTGAACTGCAGAAGCAGCGCCGTCACATGCCGATCCGCCAGCTGATGCAGGGGCTGCCCTCCCTGCTGCCGCGGCTCAAGCCCTGCCTGCTGATGTCGCCGCTATCGGTCGCGCAATACCTCGATGCCGGCTACGCGCCCTTCGACCTCGTGGTGTTCGACGAGGCATCGCAAATCGCCGTGTGGGATGCCGTAGGCGCCATCGCCCGTGGCAGGCAGCTGGTCGTGGTCGGCGATCCCAAGCAGTTGCCGCCGACCAACTTCTTTGCGAAGGCGAGCCAGGAAGACGACGATGCGCCCGACATGACCCAGGTCCACGACCTGGAAAGCATCCTCGACGAGTGCCTGGGCGCGGGCATGAACCAGCTCAGCCTGGAATGGCACTACCGCAGCCGCCATGAGAGCCTGATCACCTTCAGCAACGCCCACTACTACGACTCCAGGCTCATCACCTTCCCTTCACCGGTGACCGACGACGTCGCGGTGCGCCTCGAACGCGTGCAGGGCACCTACGACCGTGGCGGCAGCCGCACCAACCAGGCCGAAGCCACGGCCATCGTTTCCGCCATCGAAAAGCATTACCTGGACAAGACCAAGTCGCACCAGACCGTCGGCGTAGTCACCTTCAACCAGCCCCAACAGTCGCTGATCAACAACCTGCTGGACGCGCGACGCCGCGCGAACCCGGCGCTCGATCGGGCCATCGCCGCGCACTCGAGCGAGCCGCTGTTCGTCAAGAACCTGGAAAACGTGCAAGGCGACGAGCGCGACCTGATCCTGTTCTCGATCACCTACGGCCAGGACGCCGCGGGCCGCATGACCATGAACTTCGGGCCGCTGAACGGCGAAGGCGGTCACCGGCGGCTGAACGTGGCGATTTCTCGCGCACGCGAAGGTGTGGTCATCTACAGCAGTCTGCTGCCGGAGCACATCGACCTGTCGCGTGTGCGCGCGGCAGGTGTGCGCGACCTGAAGCACTACCTGGAATTCGCGCTGCGTGGCCCGCGCGCGCTGGTCGAGCAGGCGATACCGCTGGGCCTGGAACCCGACAGCCCGTTCGAAGCCGCGGTGATCCGCTTGCTGCGCGAGCGGGGCTGGACCGTGCATCCGCAGGTCGGATGCTCTGGGTATCGCGTCGACATCGGTGTTGTTGATCCACGGGCACCTGGGCGCTACCTGGCCGGCATCGAATGCGACGGACGCACCTATCACTCGGGCGCTACGGCGCGGGATCGCGACCGACTGCGGCAGTTGGTGCTCGAGGGGCTGGGGTGGCGCATCTACCGCATCTGGTCGACCGATTGGTGGCTGAACCCCGAGCGGGAAATGGAGAAGGTAGCGGGGTACCTGGAGCAATTGCTGGCCCAGGAAGCCGAAGACGCGGCAGAGGATGAGGCTGGCGATGCAGACGCGACGGCCGCCGCGCCCAGCGACGCTGAACAAGCCGGCCATGTGGAGCAGGCAGGAGCTGCCCCGCTCCACAGCGAAACCGCTCCGCTCTCGACGGCAAAGGCGCCCGCGGCTGAGATCTATACGGTGCTCAGCCTTCCAGGCGGCAACCCGGCTGCTTTCTACGAGCCTGCGAACGACGTCCTGCTCACGCAGCAACTACGCGACGTGATCGATGCCCAGGGCCCGATTGCGGAGGCCGTCCTGTTTCGCCAGATTGCTCGGGCCTGGGGCCTGGAACGCACCGGGTCACGAATCGTCGAGCGGCTTCGCCGCCGTCTGCCTGCCGACGTCAACCGAACCCGGGAAGCCGACAACCTGTTCCTCTGGCCTGCGCCTCGCACCATCACTGATCTACCGGCCCCGCGGATTGCGGACGGCCACGAAGACTCGCGGCGACATGTTGACGATGTCTGCATCGAAGAGTTGGCAGCGCTCGTTCTCCTCGCCCTGAAGCAGTATGGCGCGATGCCCCAGACCGATACCTGCCGTGCGGTCTGCCGGCTCCTGGGTATGGCGCGTATGCCGGCAGAAGCCGAGGCGCGTGTGGCAAGCGCCATGGAAAGGCTCTCTGCAGAGGGACGAATTCAAAATAGCGGCGAGCTAACTGTTCTCACCCCAGGGGGCGCCTGAGTCAGGCGCGCGCGAAGCTACCACCCAAGTGGGTTGCGGGCACACTCCAGCAGCCAACTTCTAGTCGACCTCTAGCAGGCCGTTGAAGTACCTGACGAACGAACGAATTTCCGCTGCTGGAACGGCATGACGATGCTCATCGAGTGCTCAGTTTTCGGGCAATTTCCCCAATTCCGGGTCGATTCGGACCCTGGTGGGTGGTCGAGGTGGCG
>DAIDKO010000155.1 GCA_027450005.1 Rhodanobacter sp.
GTCGGCCAGCGCCTTGCGACCGGCGGCGGTGATGCGCAACTCGGTGAGCGGGCGCTTGCCGCGAAAGCTCTTCTTCACTTCGATCAGCCCCCCCGCTTCCAGCTTGCCCATGTGGCTGGAAAGGTTGCCCTTGCTGAGTCCGCTGACCTGTTCGAGGAAGCCGAATTCGACTTCCTTGGCGTTGACCAGCACGGCAAGTATCAGCAAGCGCACCGACTCGTGCACCAGCCGATCCAGCACCATCACCTCGCCGATGCGCGACGGCGCGCTCATGCTTGGCCCGCTGCTTCGCGAAATTGCAGCAGCCGCGCGCGCAACGACCGGAAACGGCGACGGTCGCTCACCTCGCGGCCGATCGGCAGCAGCGCCATCAACGGGAACAGCAGGGCCAGCAAGGCCATCAGCGGATTCGCGATTGCCGCGGCGGTACCGATGACCGGATAGGCGAAACCCGCGCAGACCAGCGCCGCCTGGCAAAACAGAAACGTGCCGACGAAAAAGTCCAAAGCACTGCGCAACCAACGCCACGCGGCCAGCGCCAGCAGCCAGACGAGCGCCAGATAGACGAGACTGCCGGGCGACAGGCGAACGGCTTGCGGGAACGTATGGATCGTCACCAGCACGGCCACCAGCAAGGTCACACCTGCGCAGCAGCGATGGACACGGCGATCGACCGTACTCTCCTGCTCCTCCACGTGGCCAATACGCTGGTAATAACGGCGCGCCGCGCCCTTCCTGGCCAGCAACCACAGAATCGGTAGTGCCACCAGCGCCATCCGCAATATCGCCGACAGAGGCAACAGGCCACCGAGCAGGTACGAGGCCAGGCAGAACAGGCCTCCAAGTGCCGACGCCAGCCCGCCTGCACTGCGCGAATAGCGCGCGCATTCGCGCGTCAGCAATTCCAGTTCACAGAGCTTTTCATGCATCCCGTCCGACAAGGCACGACTCCATGGCAAGCAATGCAAATAGGTTTGCACTGCAAACTTTCCCGTATCAATCGGAGAATACTTCCGGTACACCGCACTCCGGCCTGAACGCCGGCAACGTACGCATGCGCCGCCGGTTGACCCCCCGCGACGCGGCCCGGATCATGCCGGAATGCCCAACCTGATCCCTCGTCTGCCGGCACTCCCGGCCATCCTGCTGGCCCTTGCCCTTGTCGTCCCATCCGCCTACGCGAAGGCGGCGGACACCGCCGTGCCCGCGGCCACGCCGGCGCAGACCCTGCAGCAACTGGGCGACCAGCTTGCCGAGGTGAAGTCCGCGCTAGACAAGGCACAACAGGGCAAGCCCGGCGGCACTCCGCTGGCCGACCTGCGCACCCGCGCGCTGCAAGTGCAGGACCAGGCACAGCAACTGTCCGACGGCCTCGCGCCGCAGATGAGCGCGCTGCAGGCGCAGATCACCGTGCTGGGCCCGGCGCCGGCCAAGGGTGCCCCACCCGAAGCCCCGGAAGTGGCGGCGCAGCGCCGCCAGTTGGACAAGGCGCAGGCAAACCTCAACGCGCAGATCGTGCAGGCGAAATCGCTGAGCCTGGATGCCCAGCAACTGGTGGGACAGATCACCGGCCTGCGCAACGACCAGTTCCAGGCGCGGCTGGCGGAGCGCACCGGCACACCACTGGGTCGTGCCTTCTGGGCCGACCAGGCGCACGCGTTTCCGGGCGACGCGGCAAGGCTGCATCGCTTCGTCGCCAGCTGGGCCGAAGGCTGGAGCGATGCCTGGCAGCCGCCCAACCGCATGCCATTCCTGTTTTGCCTGTTCGCCGCCGTAGCACTGGTGGCGGGCTCCGGCCCTGTTCTGCGGCGCCTGTGGCGAGCCGTCGCGACGCGCTGGCTGCCGGATGGCCACCTGCGCCGCAGCGCGACCGCGATGTTCACCGCACTCTCCACCACGCTGGTGATCGGGTTCGCCGCCAAGCTGTTGCAGCTTGGCATCGACTGGAACGGCACGCTAGACGCCGAACTCGATGCGCTGGCCACCTCGATGATGCACGTCGTCACTTTCTCCGCACTGATGGCGGGACTGGGCAGTGCGCTGCTGTCGTCGCGGCACGCCTCGTGGCGACTGCTGCCGTTGTCGGATATCGCAGCGCAGCGACTTCAGCGCTTTCCGTGGCTGCTGGGCGGGGCCGCCCTGCTCACCGGCGCGATCGAACGCGTCATCCGCAACACCGGCGCCAGCCTGCCGGCCACGGTGCTGTGGCATGCCCTGCTGGCCCTGCTGATCAGCGGGCTGATCGGCTCGCTGCTGCTGCGCCTGCGCCATGCGCGGCGCGAGGCTGATGCCCTGGGCGACGAACTGCCGCGCCGGCCACTGTGGATGGGACTGGTGAGTTTCGCCGTCGTACTGGGCGTCGCCGTGTGCTGGCTGGCGGTGTTCACCGGATTCATCGCACTGGCCTTTTTCGTGGCGGCGCAGATGCTGTGGGCCGGACTGGTGCTTGCCTGCCTCTACCTGCTGATGCAACTGGCACGCGACCTGTTCGACACCCTGTTCTCGCCGCAAGGCCGCAGCGGCCAGCAGCTGCAGGCCGGTTTCGACATCTCCCCCGAGACGCTGGAGCAGGCCTCTGCCGTGCTGACCGGGGTGACCCGCGTGCTGTTGGCGCTTGTCGCGCTGGCGATGGTGCTGTCTCCGTACGATGCCGGCCCGGGGGAGCTGGCGCAACGCGCGGCGCAGCTCTTCAGCGGGCACAGCCTGGGCCAGCTGCCGATCAGCCCCGGCGCCATTCTTGGCGCCATCGCCGTGTTCGTGCTGGGCCTGCTCGCGCTGCGTGCACTGAAGAACTGGCTGCGCGACCAGTTGCTGCCCACCACGTCGATGGATGTGGGCATGCGCGATTCGGTGCTCACCCTGCTCGGCTACCTGGGTGGCGTGATCGTGTTCGCGCTGTCCCTGGCCGAAATGAACGTGAGCCTGCAGAGCATCACGTGGATCGCCAGCGCGCTGTCGGTGGGCATCGGCTTCGGCCTGCAGGCGGTGGTGCAGAACTTCATCTCCGGCCTGATCCTGCTGGTGGAGCGGCCGGTGAAGGTGGGCGACTGGGTGAGCCTGTCCAGCGACGTGGAGGGCGACATCCGCCGCATCAACGTGCGCGCCACCGAGATCCAGCTGTGGGACCGCTCCACCGTGATCGTGCCGAACTCGCAGTTGATCACCCAGAACGTGCGCAACGTGACCCACGGCAGCGCGCAGGGCCGCGTACGCATCCTGCTGCCGATGCCGCTGGACACCGACGCCGACCAAGCGCGCCAGCTGATGCTGGAGGCGCTGCAGGCGCATCCGGCCACGCTGGCGAACCCGGCGCCGCTGGTACGGCTGGACAACATCAACGCCAGCTCGATGACCTTCAGCATGACCGCCTACGTGCGCAGCCCGCGCGACGTGGGGGCGGTGAAGAGCGACATCCTGTTCGACATCCTCGCCCGCCTGCGTGCGGCCAGCCTGCCGCTGTCCACGCCAACAAGCATGGTGGTGCGCAACCTCGGCCCGTTGGGCGAAGACAGTCCCGCGGCGCCGTTCCAGCCGTCGTGAAACCAACGAAGAGGCCGGCTTGCGCCGGCCTTTTCGTTGCCTCGACGGTGGCGTGGCGGATTACGGCTTGCAGGCCTTGCCGTGTTCGCCGTGGAAGCCCTTGGCATTGGCGTCGGTCTCGCTCATGTACTCGCCGTGCTTGGTCTTGCCGTACCACTTGTCGCCGGGACAGCGGTAGACCTTGCTGCTGGCATTGACCCAGACAATGCCCGGACCGCCGCCCGGCGCCGCGGTCGCGGCGGGCTTGCTCCATGCCATCGACTTCTTGGCCGACGCCGGTGCGGCAGCGGCAGGCGCGGCCGTCATCGACGACGCGCCGGCGGCGCCGTATCACGCCTTCACACCCTTGTGGCCCTTGCAGGCGCCGCGCTTGGTAGCGTTGCTGGTGTAGCTGCCGTCCTTGCACTGACCGGTGGAACCTACGGGTGCGGCAGCAGGTGCGGCGGACTGCGCCTGCACGGCCGGCAGGGCCAGCAGGCTGCCGAACGCCAAGGCGAACACGACGGACGCTTTCATCATCAAACTCCTTCTCGCCCGATGGTGGTCTCGATGGCGGACGGCCCTGCCCTCGCGTCAGGTCACCGTGCCGCCCGTTGCACGCCGCGCCCCGCGAGGCGAAGCCGCTTGCATGCACCCGGGTGCCCGCGCGGCAAACTCCGCGCAGGTTTCGCCACTATGCCGCAAGACCCTGTCCACGCGATGCGAGGAAAGCGCCCGGTTCGTCGTCAAGGCTGCGACGGCGGCCGCAGTTTGGAATGCGGACGCGCGACGTCGTACATCTGCCAGCTGATCTGTTTCAGCAAGCCCTGGCGATCGTTGCCGACGCGGTACAGGTCGAAATGGGTGCGGCCGGGGATGAAGCGGATGTCGGATTTCGCGTGCAGGCCGTCTAGCACCGCCTTGAGCTTGTGCGCGGCGCCGTCCAGGTAGAACGTGTCGGCGGTGCCCACGTAGAGATGGATCTTGCCGTCGAGGTAGGGCTTCAGCTGGGCCCAGTGGTGCTGCAGCCGGTAGGCGATGTCGTAGTGGTCG
>DAIDKO010000156.1 GCA_027450005.1 Rhodanobacter sp.
GCGATCGGATCGACCTTGCCGGCGACGTGGATCACGTCACCCTCGAAGCACCGCACCACGTGGGCGATCGCGTCGACCTCGCGGATGTGCGCGAGGAACTTGTTGCCCAGCCCCTCGCCCTTGGAGGCGCCGGCCACCAGGCCCGCGATGTCGACGAATTCTACGGCCGTCGGGATCACCTTCTGCGGGTTGACGATGGCCGACAGCGCATTAAGCCGCGGATCGGGCACCGGCACCACGCCAACGTTGGGCTCGATGGTGCAGAACGGGAAGTTCGCAGCAGCAATGCCGGCCTTGGTCAGCGCGTTGAACAGGGTGGACTTGCCGACGTTGGGCAGGCCGACGATGCCGCATTTGATACCCATGGAAAACTCCGAAAGCGTTTATACCGTTGCAGGCGCCGTTGCCGCGCGAGCGGCGGCGACACCGGGAAAACTATGCACCAGCGACGGTATGCAACCGTTGCATGGCCTTCTCGAACTGTCCGACGACCGCCAGCGGCAACACATCCAGCGCGCGCGCGATACCGTCCGTGATGGCGTCCTCGTCCTGCGCCGACGGGCGACCGAGCACCCAAGGCGTGACCTTGTCCCTGTGCCCCGGATGGCCGATGCCGATGCGCAGGCGATGAAACCTGCCGTGGCCTAGATGGGCGACGATGTCGCGCAGGCCGTTCTGACCGCCATGGCCGCCGTCGAACTTCATCCGCACGGTGCCCGCTCCGAGATCCAGCTCGTCGTGCGCCACCAGGCATTCGTCCGGATCGATCTTGTAATAGCGCAGCGCGGAAGCCACCGCGATGCCGCTCTTGTTCATGAAGGTGGCCGGCTTGAGCAGCCATACAGGCTGGCCGTCAATGCGCACCTTGCAGGTCTCGCCATGCAGCTTGCCGTCGAAACCCCAACGCTCGCCCTGCCCCGCCGCGAGGGCGTCCACAAACCAGAACCCGGCATTGTGCCGGGTTCTGAGGTATTCGGCACCGGGATTGCCCAGTCCGACAACGAGTCGCAGACCCGCCATGGAGGCTAGCAAGCGCACGAGGACAGCGCCCGGCCGGGCGCGATCCGCAGCGGCTTACTTCTTGTCCTTGGCCGGAGCAGCGGCAGGAGCGGCCTCGGCAGCATCGGCAGCCGGCGCCTCCTCGGACTCTCCCTTCACCGCGTTCGCGGTCACCACCGTGGTGTCGTGGTCGGCACCCAGGTGCAGTGCCACGATCTCCACGCCCTTCGGCAGCGTCAGCTGCGACAGGTGGATGATGTCGCCCGGCTTCAGGTCGGCCAAGTCGAGTTCGATGAACTCCGGCAGGTCCTTCGGCAGGCAGGAGATTTCAACTTCCGTAAGGTTATGCGAGATCACCACGCCGGAGGTCTTGCCAGCGGCGGACTTCTCTTGGTTGAGGAAGTGTAGCGGCACGTTCACACGGATGGCGTGGCTCTCGTCGATACGCAGGAAATCCATGTGCATCATCTGCTGCTTGAACGGGTGCTTTTGCCAGTCGCGCACCAGCACCTTCTGCACCTTGCCATCGACGTTCAGGTCGAGCACGGAGGAGAAGAACCACTCGTGCTTTGCGGCGAGCAGCACGGTGTTGTGCTCGATCTGGATGCTCTGCGGGGGCTGGCCCGCGCCGTAGACGACGGCCGGCACGTAGGCCGCACGACGCAGGCGGCGGCTCGCACCTTTCCCCTCGTCCTTGCGGCTCTCGGCCTTGATTTCATGAGTCTGTGCCATTTCAGTACCACCTTGGGTTGATGAACCGCCTCGCGGCGGTCGTTCGACTTTTCCGCGACCAGAAAAGCCGGCTCCTTCCAAAAGCGCAGCCATGGACGGCTGCCCGTTTGATTTTCGCGACCATGGACGATCGCAAAAATGAAGAATCAGTCAATGTACAGCGAACTTACCGACTCGCCGAAGGCGATGCGGCGGATTGTTTCGGCCAGCAGCTCGGCCACCGAGAGCACGCGGATCTTGGCGTTGGCTTTGGCCTCGTCGCTAAGCGGCAACGTGCCGGTGACCACCAGTTGGTCGAGCTGAGAGTGTTCCAGGTTGCTCATCGCCGCGCCGGACAGCACCGGATGCACGCAGTAGGCCACCACCTTCTTCGCACCACGCTCCTTCAGCGCGGCAGCGGCGGCGCACAGCGTGCCTGCGGTATCGACGATGTCGTCCACCATCACGCAGGTCTTGCCCGCCACGTCGCCGATGATGTTCATCACCGTCGCCACGTTGGCCTTGGGACGGCGCTTGTCGATGATCGCCAGGTCGGCGTCGTCCAGGCGCTTGGCCAGCGCGCGGGCACGCACCACGCCACCCACGTCCGGGCTCACCACGATCAGGTCGTCCATGCTGTAGTTGCGCCAGATGTCGGCCAGCAGCACCGGCGAGGCATAAACATTGTCTACCGGGATGTCGAAGAAACCCTGGATCTGCTCGGCGTGCAGGTCCACCGTGACCACGCGGTCGATACCGGCGGTGCCGATCATCTTGGCCACCAGCTTCGCTGTGATCGGCACGCGCGCCGAGCGCGGGCGACGATCCTGCCGCGCGTAACCGAAGTACGGGATCACTGCGGTGACGCTAGCGGCGGAGGCGCGCTTCAGCGCGTCGGCCAGCGCCAGCAGCTCGACTAGGTTCTTCGCGCTGGGGGCGCCCGTGGGCTGCAGCACGAACACGTCCTGATTGCGCACGTTCTCCTCGATCTCGATCTGCACCTCGCCGTCGCTGAAAGTGCTGACTAGCACCTTGCCCAACGGCATTCCCAGACGCGACGCGACGTCCTCGGCAAGCTGAGGGTGCGCCTTACCAGCAAACAGCATCATCGGGCTGGACCTGTCCACGCTTGCATTCCTCGGAAATGCTGCAAAGTGCTGGGTGGCTGGGGCGGCAGGATTCGAACCTGCGCATGCGGGAATCAAAATCCCGTGCCTTAACCAGCTTGGCGACGCCCCAAAATTTATTCACTACGCCACATCCATGTGACGGAAAGCTCTACCGCCCATCCTGTCCGGACTTTTCAAGCGATCACGCCGCTTCGAACACCGCGTGGGATCAACTTGTTTTCGCTCTGGCTGAAGCCGCGCGATGCCGGTCGAGTGCAGCCAGCAGCGATGAACGGTTCACGCCATTCGCCACGTGGACGCCGAACTCACCGCCGCACTTTGCCGCCACAGCCTCGGCCTGCTCTCGCGTCATCGTTTCCAGAAACACGCAACCGCCGCTACCGGACAGCCTCGCCGCTCCGTAGCGGTCCAGCCAGTCCAGTGCCGCTGCCACGCGCGGATGGCGCTCGCGCACCACCGGGGTGAAGGCGTTTTCCGTTGTTTCGCCCGAAACAAAGGATGAAATTGTCGCCCGCGGCGCATTTCGTGTCAATTCAGGCGCTTGAAACAGCGCCGCAGTGGGCACGTGCTCGTGCGGATCGAGCACTACGTAATGGCGCCGCGGCAGGGCCAGCGGCGTGAGCCGCTCGCCCACGCCCTCGGCCCAGGCCGAACGACCGCGCACGAATACCGGCAC
>DAIDKO010000157.1 GCA_027450005.1 Rhodanobacter sp.
GAGCCGCGAGCGCGCCCCGTCGGTTGGCCGTTCATCGTGGCCTACGGCGTGGCCTACACGGGCCTCTGGATGGCCTTGTTGCCGCCGATCCTGGTCGGCTTGGCGATGCGCGTGCGCGAGATCGCCCCGGCCGACGCGGCCAGCAACCTGTCGCTGGTGGTGAGCGTAGGTGCGCTGATCGCGCTGTTCGGCAATCCGTTCTTCGGCCGGCTGTCGGACCGGACAGCCTCGCGCTTCGGCATGCGCCGGCCTTGGTTGATCGCCGGTGCGATCGGCGGCGGCGCCGGGCTGGCGATCATCGCGGCAGCGACGTCGGTGGTGCAGCTGCTGCTGGGCTGGTGCATCACGCAGCTTGCTTTCAACGCCGAGCTGGCCGCGCTGGTGGCGATCTTCTCCGACCAGATCCCCGCGCCGCAGCGAGGCACGGTATCCGGCATCGTGGGGGTCAGCCTGCCGCTGGGCATGACCGCGGGCACCTTCCTGGTGCAGGCGCTCGAGGGTTCCACGTTCGCCATCTTCCTGGTGCCAGCGGCCTTCGCCTTCGCGGGAGCGATCGGGCTGGCCTGGCTGCTGCCGGACCGGCGCATGGTTGCATCGCAACGCCCCCGCTACGGCTGGCGCGAGTTCCTCGGCAGCTTCTGGATCCACCCGTTGCGCTTCCCCGACTTCACCTGGGCATGGAGCAGCCGCTTCCTGCTGTACACCGGGATCGCGCTGCTGATGACCTACCAAGAGTTCTACCTGATCCAGCACCTGGGCCGCGCACCGGTCGAGGCGCCGCGCCTGATCTTCCTGTCCACCCTGGTGCAGTCATGCGCGGTGGCGGTGTGCAGCGCGCTAGGCGGCGGCTTGTCCGACGCCATCAGCCGTCGCAAGGCCTTCGTGTGCGGTGCGGCGCTCGCCTACGCGCTGGCCCTGCTGATGGTCGCGTTCGCGGTTTCGTTGCCCTGGTTCCTCGCCGGCATGGCGCTCGCCGGCGCTGCGCAGGGCGTCTACGTGGCCGTCGACCTCGCCCTGGTGACGGACGTGTTGCCGGAGCGCGAAACGCATGCGGCGAGGAACCTTGGCATCTTCAACATCGCCAGCGTGATGCCGCAGTCGCTGATGCCGGCAATTGCACCGGCCATCCTGCGGGCCAGCGAGGGAAGCTACGCAGGGCTGTTCGCCGTGGGGGCGGTCTTCGTTGCGCTGGGCGCCTGGGCCATCCTACCGGTGCGCGGGGTGCGCTGAGGTGCGGCCGAAGCCCGGCGCGCAATGAGCAAAAAGGGAAAAGCCGGCGTGGCCGGCTTTTTCCTTGGGTCGTGCGGCGCGGATGGCCGCCGCTCCGACGCAAGCGATCCCGCGTGATCTCAACGCAGAGCTCACGTGCCTTGGTTGGCCTGCTGGGACATCGGCATCATCAGCGAGTTTTCATTGTACATCACCCAGATTGACGCCCCCAGCACGATGACTACCAGCACCATGGTGAAGATGAAGGAGAGCATGTTCCAGCCGCCCTCCGAGCGCGTGTCGAGGTGCAGGAAGTAGATCACGTGCACGAGGATCTGCACGATGGCCAAGGCCAGCACGATGGTGATGGTCAGCCAGTGGCTCTGGAACACGTGACCCATCACCAGCCAGAACGGGATCACCGTAAGTATGGCGGCCAGCACGAAGCCGGTGAGGTAGCTGCGCAGGCTGCCGTGGTTCGCGTGCTCGCCGTGGCCGTGTTCCTGGCCGTGCGAAGCGTGTTCGTGGGAAGTGGAATGGCTCATCGCAGAACACCTGACAGGTAAACGAAGCTGAAGACGCCGACCCAGACGAGGTCGAGGAAGTGCCAGAACATGCTGAGGCACTGCAGGCGGCGGATGTTGGCCTCGGATAGGCCGAACTTGCCCACCTGCACCATGAGCACGATCAGCCACAGGATGCCCACCGAGACGTGCAGTCCGTGGGTGCCGACCAAGGTGAAGAACGAGGACAGGAAGGCGCTGCGGCCGGGGCCGGCGCCCTCCGCGATCATGCCCAGGAACTCGCGGATCTCCAGCGTCACGAAGCCCGCGGCAAGAAGGCCGGAAACGGCCAGCCAGGCCAGCACGGCTCCCTTGCGCCGGCGGCTCATCTCGAGCATCGCGAAGCCGAAGGTCACCGAGGAGACCAGCAGCAGCGCCGTGTTGATGGCGAGGCCGTGCAGGTCAAGCACCTGCGCCGCCGACGGGCCGCCGGCGGTGTTGGTGCCCAGCACCGCGTAGCAGGCGAACAGCGACGCGAAGATGAAGCAGTCGCTCATCAGGTAGATCCAGAACCCGAGCAGGGTCCCGTTGTGCGCGTGCGGTTCCTCCAGGCAGAGGAATCGCGACTGTGCGGTATCGACAGCCGTGCTGCTCATGCGTTTGCTCCCTGGGCCGCGTCCTGCCAGTTGCCGCTGTGTTCGAACGAATCCACCTCCGCCTTGGGGATGTGGTAGTCGCGGTGATAGTTGAAGGTATGTGCGATGCTCGCGACGATGACGCCGACGAAGGACGCCACGGCCAGCCACCAGATGTACCAGATCAGGCCGAAGCAGCAGAGGAAGGACAGCGTGCCGATGATCACGCCCGAGGCGGTGTTGCTGGGCATGTGGATGTCGTTGAAGCCTTCCAGCGGACGGCGGTAGCCATGCCGCTTCATGTCCATCCAGGCGTCGCGCTCATGCACGTTGGGGACAAAAGCGAAATTGTAGGCCGGCGGAGGCGAGGACGTGGCCCACTCCAGCGTGCGGCCGTTCCACGGATCGCCGCCCACCGCGTACTGCTTGCGGCGCAGTATGCTGACGCCGATCTGGATGATGAAGCTGGCGATGCCCAGCGCGATCAGCCCGGCGCCTACCGCCGCAACGATGAAGTACGGCTGCAGCGCGGGGTTGTCGAAATGGCTGAGGCGGCGGGTCACGCCCATCAGGCCCATGATGTAGAGCGGGCCGAACGCAAGCCAGAAGCCGATCTGCCAGAACCAGAAGCTGGCCCTGCCCCAGGACTCGTCCAGCTTGAAGCCGAACGCCTTGGGGAACCAGTAGTTGACGCCGGCGAACACGCCGAACACCACGCCACCGATGATCACGTTGTGGAAGTGCGCGATCAGGAACAGGCTGTTGTGCAGCAGGAAGTCGGCCGGCGCCACCGACAGCATCACGCCGGTCATGCCGCCGATGGTGAAGGTGAACAGGAAGCCCATCGTCCACAGCATCGGCACGGTGAACTGCACGCGGCCGCGGTACATGGTGAACAGCCAGTTGAAGATCTTCACGCCGGTCGGGATCGAGATGATCATCGTGGTCAGCGAAAAGAACGAGTTGACGTCCGCGCCCGAACCCATCGTGAAGAAGTGGTGCAGCCAGACCAGGTACGACAGGATCATGATCGCGCAGGTGGCGTACACCATCGAGGAGTAGCCGAACAAAGGCTTGCCCGAGAACGTGGGCACGATCTCCGAGTAGATGCCGAAGATCGGCAGGATCAGGATGTACACCTCCGGGTGGCCCCACACCCAGATCAGGTTGATGTACATCATCACGTTGCCACCGAAGTCGCTGGTGAAGAAGTGCGTGCCGATGTAGCGGTCCAGCGAGAGCAGGAAGAGCGTGGCGGTCAGCACCGGGAACGTGGCGATGATCAGGCCGCTGGTGCACAGCGAGGTCCAGGTGAACACCGGCATCTTCATCATCGTCATGCCGGGCGCGCGCATCTTGATGATGGTGACCACGAAGTTGACGCCGCTGAGCAGGGTGCCCACGCCGGACAGCTGCAGGCCCCAAATGTAGTAGTCGACGCCCGGGCCCTGTTGCAGCTCGGAGACCGGCGGGTAGCCCAGCCAACCGGCAGTGGAGAAGCTGCCCACGAACAGCGACACCATGAAGGTGATCGC
Organism: Rhodanobacter sp.; assembly: GCA_027450005.1. GTDB lineage: Bacteria > Pseudomonadota > Gammaproteobacteria > Xanthomonadales > Rhodanobacteraceae > Rhodanobacter_A. The sequence continues at coordinate 3,883 of DAIDKO010000157.1, forward strand.
GCCCCAGAACGTGAACCAGAAGCTCAGGTTGTTGAGGAACGGGAACGCCACGTCGCGCGAGCCGATCTGCAGCGGCATCACGTAGTTGATCAACCCCACGATGTAGGCCATCGCGACGAAGAAAATCATGATCGAGCCGTGCGCCGTGAAGATCTGGTCGTAGTGCTCCGGCGGCAGGTAGCCCATGTTCGGGCCGAAGGCGATCGCCTGCTGCGCGCGCATCATCAGCGCGTCGGCGAAGCCGCGCAGCAGCATCACCGTGCCGAGGATCATGTACATGATGCCCAGCTTCTTGTGGTCCACGCTGGTGAACCATTCGTTCCAGAGGTAGCCCCAGAGGCGCTTCTTGGTGATCAGGCCGAGGATGGCCAGGCCGCCTAGGCACACCGCGATGAAGGTGACGAGGACAATGCGGCCCTCGAGGTCGGGCTGCAGGAACGGCAGCGAGTCGAGCGTGAGCCGGCCGAACAGGAAGCTCCTGGCGGCGGGATGGGTGGTTGGTTCAAGCATGGTCGGGATCCCAGAAAACAGATCGGTGTGCGCAGGTCAGTGCGTCTCGGCGGCCTGCGTGGAGGCAGGCTTCTCGGCAGCCGTGGGCGCGGCATGGTCGCCGTGGGTGCCGGACATGTCCTGCATGGCCTCGCCGCCGTGCGCAGCGGCGGGCATCGCCTCGGCCATGCAGGTCTGCGAGGCGTCGATGCAGCGGTCGAGGATGCGCGTGAACAGATCCGGCTCGAAGCTGGCGAACGAGCTTGCCGGCACGTCGCGCTGCGGCTGGCGCAGCTTCTGGTAGGCCTGCAGGTCCAGCGTGCCGCCGGCGGCGCGTGCCTTGGCGATCCACTGATCGAAGTCCTGCTGGCTCAGGCCGTCGAAGGTGAAGCGCATGTCGGTGAAGCCGGCGCCGCTGTAGTTGGCGGAGAAGCCCCGGTAGTGGCCGGGCTTGTTGATCACCGCATGCAGCACGGTCTGCATGCCTGGCATGGTGTAGATCATGCCTGCCAGCTCCGGCACCGAAAACGCGTCCATCATGGCGTCGCCGGTGAGCTTGAAGTCGATCGGCCGGTTGACCGGCGCAGCCAGCTGGTTGACGGTGGCGATACCGTACTGCGGGTAGAAGAACAGCCACTTCCAGCGCAGCGACACCACGTCCACTTCCAGTGGCTTGACGTCCGCGGCCACCGGCTGGCCCGGCGCCACGCGGGTCAGCGGGCGATAGGGGTCCAGTTGGTGGGTGCCAATCCAGGTGATCGCGCCGACGGCGATGATGATGAGCAGCGGCGCGGCCCACACCAGCAGCTCCAGGCTGGGCGAATGGTCCCAGTGGGCGTCGTAGTGCGCCTGCTTGTTGGAGGCGCGGTAGCGCCAGGCGATGACGCCGACGGCGACCAGCACCGGGACGACGATCAGGGAGATGATCGCGGTGGTCACGATCATCATGTCGCTTTGCTGGCGCGCGACGTCTCCGGCGGGATCGAGCAGGGCGAGGTGGCAGCCGGAAAGCAGCGCAAGCGGGAGCAGCAGCAAGCCGCGGAGACGTTTCACTGTCATGGACACGTGTATCTTTATTTGGGGAAGCGAGGGGGAGCTGCTTACACCGCTCCCTCGGGGGACGCCTATAATACCCCGTAATGCAGTCGAGTTTCCCGGCTGGTCGGGTTGATCAAGGTGCGGTCCGGTGTCGCAATCCACCGCACCGCAGCCAGTTTGTTCGACAATATCCGGTTGCACGCGCTTCTCCACGGAATCCCCATGTCAATCAGCAACGCTCAGTCGGCCGTCCACCCGGCCCAGCTCGCGCACAGCGCAAACCCCCACGACCAGCTCACCTCCGGCGATCTCGCCATCGGCGTGGTGATCGGCCGCATCTGCCAGTCATTCGACCTGTTCGTGTTCGGCCTCGGCTGCGTGCTGGCGTTTCCGGAGGTGTTCTTTCCCTTCGCGAGCCACATGGATGGCGTGTTCTATTCGTTCGTGCTGTTCGCGCTGGCCTTCGTCGCGCGCCCGCTAGGCTCGATGTTCTTCGTGGCCCTGCAGCGCCAGATCGGCGCGGCCGCCAAGTTGACCATCGCGCTGTTCCTGCTGGGCATGGCCACGGCCGGCACCGCTTTCCTGCCCGGCTACGCCACGCTTGGCTGGTCGGCCATCGGGGCACTGGCGGTGTTGCGTTTCGCGCAGGGTTTTGCTCTGGGCGGCAGCTGGAACGGTTTGGCCTCGCTCGCGGCGCTCAAGGCCCCGCGGGACAAGCGCGGTTGGTACGCCATGTTGCCGCAGCTGGCCGATCCGCTTGGCTTTGTCCTCGCGGCGGCGCTGTTCGCCTATATCTGGGCTGCCCTGACGCCACAGGAATTCATTCAGTGGGGCTGGCGCTATCCGTTCTTCGCCGCATTCGCCATCAACGTGGTGTCGCTGTTCGCCAGCCTGCGCATGGTGGTCGCGCCGCGTTACGCCGAGCAGCTCAAGGAGCGCGACCTGGAGCCGACCTCCATGCGTTCGCTGATGCGTGCGCAGGGCAGAAACGTCGCCCTGGGCACCTTCGCGCCGCTGGCCAGCTACGCGTTGTTCCACCTGGTCACGATTTTCGCGCTGTCATGGGCGCTGCTCTACACGCAGCAGTCGGTGACTAGCTTTCTGCTGGTGCAGGTGGTCGGTGCTTTGGTGGCGATGCCCTGCATGATCATCTCGGGCAAGGTGGCCAACCGTTTCGGCCGTCGCACCACGCTGGCCGTGGGTAGCCTGTTGATCGCGGTCTACAGTGGCTGGACCGCGCTGTTGTTGTCCGGTGGCGTGGTCAACAGCTACCTGTTCGTCATCGTCGGCTACGCCTTGCTGGGCTTCGCCCACGCCCAGGCCGCCGGCGCAGTGAGCGCGAACTTCCCGCCGGAATTCCGCTATTCCGGCGCCATGATCACTTCGGACCTGGGCTGGCTGATCGGGGCCGGCTTCGCGCCGCTGGTGGCGCTGTCGCTGGCCATCTACGCGGGCGTCCCCTACGTGGGCCTGTACCTGCTGACCGGCGCCATCGGCACGCTCGCCGCGTTGTGGTTCAGCCGGCAGGGCGGCTTGCCCAACGACTGACGGGCGAGCTGTTGCCGATCGCCCGTCGCGCACTCGCGTGGCGGGCGGATCTTCCGCTATGAATCCCGACACCTCGAGTCCTTCCGACGTCAACGAACGCCAGGTGCGTGGCCCGCTGGCGCTCGTGCTACTGGCGTTGTTCGGCGCCGCGCTGTTCTCCGCCTTCGTGGCGCTGGGTACCTGGCAGGTGCACCGGCTGGCCTGGAAGACGGCGCTGATCGCGCGCACCAACGAGCGGGTGCACGCGCCGCCCGTGCCGGCACCGCGGCAGGCGCAGTGGGCCGGTATCACCCCGGCCAACGACGAGTACCTGCGCGTGCGGCTCCACGGCCAGTGGATGGACGGGCGCCAGACGCGGGTATGGACCGCCACCGCGGCCGGTTCCGGCTACTGGATACTCACGCCGCTTCGCCGCGACGACGGCAGCATCGTGCTGGTCAACCGCGGCTTCGCGCCGGACGGCTGGTGCGACTTCAAGGGGCATTGCCCGCCGCCGCCTCCGGGTGAAGTCACTGTCACCGGCCTGCTGCGCATCACCGAACCCTCCGCACTGTTCCGCCACAACGACCCTGCCACCGACACCTGGTACACCCGCGACGTCGCGGCCATCGCCAAGGCGCGCGGCCTAACCGACGTGGCGCCGTACTTCGTCGATGCGGATGCCGGCATAGATGTAGCGGCATGGCCGCGCGGAGGCATGACGGTGATCCATTTTCCGAACCACCACCTCAACTACCTGATCACTTGGTACGTGCTGGCGTTGATGGTGCTGGGCGCGGCGGTGTACGTGGCGCGGGACGAGTACCGCCTGCGGCGTAACCTGAGGCAGCGCAAGCGGTAGCCGGGACGAGCGCTCAGGCGCGCCCGTACACGTCGTCGTAGCGCACGATGTCGTCCTCGCCCAGGTAGCTGCCGGACTGCACCTCGATCAGCTCCACCGGCACCTTGCCGGGGTTGCGCAGACGGTGCGTGCTGCCCAGCGGGATATAGGTGCTCTGGTTTTCGCCGAGCAGGTAGACCTTTTCGTCGCAAGTCACCTCGGCGGTGCCGGAGACCACGATCCAGTGTTCGGCGCGATGGTGGTGCATCTGCAGGCTGAGGCTGGCGCCCGGCTTCACCACGATGCGCTTCACCTGGAAACGCTCGCCGGCCTCCAGCGAGTCGTAACTGCCCCAGGGGCGGTGCACCACGCGGTGGAAGGAATGCTCGCTGCGGCCGTTGGCCTTGAGCTGGTCGACGATCTTCTTGACGTCCTGCGCGGCGTCGCGATGCGCCACCAGAGTGGCGTCGGGCGTGGTGACCACGACCAAGTCCGACACGCCGACGGTGGCGACGAGGTGGCGATCGTGCGAGCGCAGCAGGGAGTTGTGCGTGTTCACCGCCAGCGTGTCGCCTTCGCGCAGGTTGCCGTCGGCATCGCGCGTGCCGGCCCGCCACAGCGCCGACCACGAGCCTATGTCGCTCCAGCCGCAGCTCACCGGGATCACCGCGGCGCGCGCGGTCTTTTCCATCACCGCGTAGTCGATGGAGTCTTCCGGCACCTGGGCGAACAGTGCCTTGTCCACGCGCACAAAGTCGAGATCGGCCTGCGCGGCGGCGTGCGCAGCGCGGACGGCCGCCAGCATTGCCGGCGCGTGGGCGCCGAGCTCGTCCAGGTAGCGGTCGGCGCGGAACAGGAACATGCCGGAGTTCCAGCCGTAGCCGTCGTCGGCAAGATAGCCCTCGGCGGTGGCCAAGTCTGGCTTCTCCACAAACCGCTCGACGCGGAAGGTGCCCTCGCCGATGGATTCTCCGCGGCGGATGTAGCCGAAGCCGGTTTCGGCGCGGTCCGGGCGGATACCGAAGGTGACCAGCCAGCCCTGCCGGGCGGTCGGCAGCGAACGCTGCACGGCATCGACGAAGGCGGCGGTGTCGGCGATCAGGTGATCGGCCGGCAGCACCAGCAGCACCGCATTGGCATCGCGCTTCAGCGCCTCCAGCGCGCCCAGCGCGATCGCCGGGGCGGTGTTGCGCGCCAGCGGCTCCAGCACCACGGTGCCGTCGTCGACTCCGGCTTCGCGCAACTGCTCGGCAGCCAAAAAGCGATGGTCCTCGCTGGCAACCACGATGGGCGCGGCCACGCCGGGCAGCGCGCGGGTACGCGCCACGGTCTGCTGGAACAGCGTGCCGTGGCCGGCCAGCGAGAGGAACTGCTTGGGTAGGTTTCGGCGCGAAACGGGCCACAGGCGGGTACCGCTGCCGCCGCTTAGGATCAGGGGAATGAGCATGGTGGATTTTCCTGCGAGAGTGCGTTGGCCCGAGGCGTCACGGCTCGCCATGCAGGAGCGCACCCCTTGCGCGAACCTTTCGCGAAGGGTTCATCGCGCACAGGATGCGCTCTTGCAGGCGTCAGGCGGATTGGTGCGACAGCGTGTCCAGCACGCCATGCAAGCCGTCTTGCCAATCCGGTAAAGCATAGCCGAAGCGTTCGGCAAAACCCGAGTTGTCCAGCACCGACCACGCCGGGCGCCTGGCTGGCGTGGGGTAGTCGGCGGTGGTGATGGCTGCCACGCGCGGGACGCGCGGCAGCAGGCCGCGGGCGTGTGCTGTTTCGAAGATCGCGGTGGCGAAGCCGTGCCAGCTGGTGTGGCCGCTGGCGACCAGGTGGTGCGTGCCTTCCAGCGTACGGCGTTGCGAGGCATCAGCGGCTCGCCACGCGTCCAGTGCGGCCAGCGTGCCGTCCACGATCAGCGCGGTGGACGTGGGCGCGCCGACCTGGTCGGCCACCACGCGCAGCTCGTCGCGCTCGGCGCCCACGCGCAGCATGGTGCGCAGGAAGTTGTGGCCATGCGGCGCGTACACCCAGGCGGTGCGGAAGATGAAGTGCGCCGCGCCGCTGTCGCGCAGGGCGAGCTCGCCGGCCAGCTTGCTGCGACCGTAGGCGCCCAGCGGCGCGGTGGGCGCGTCCACGGGGTAGGGCGCGCCGGCTGCGCCATCGAACACGTAATCGGTGGAGTAATGGACCAGCAGTGCGCCGTGCGCGGCAGCCCAGCGCCCCAGCACGCCGACCGCCGCGCCGTTGACCCGCGTAGCCAGCATCTCCTCCTGCTCGGCCCGGTCCACCGCCGTGTAGGCGGCGGCGTTGACGATCACCTCGGGACGAATGCGGTCGGGCAGGGCTGGCAGCGCATCGGGTTCCGCCAGGTCGGCGATCTCGATGGCGGCGCCGTCGTAGCGCCGGCCATCCCGGCTGGCGGCAAACAATTCGCCGCGCGCGGCCAGTCCGCCGTCCTCGATGAAGCTGCGGCCAAGCTGGCCGTTCGCGCCCAGCAAGAGGATCCTCATGCTGCGTACATCGGCAGGCGTTCGGCAGGCACCTCGGCCAGTAGCGGGGCCTTGACGTCCTTGTCCGACAGCAGCGGCGCGCTGATCGGCCAGTCGATGCCGAGCGCCCCGTCGTTCCAGCGGACGCCGGCGTCGGCCTTGGCGTCGTAGAGCGCGGTGCACTGGTAGGCAAAGGTGGCGAACTCGGACACCACGCAGAAGCCGTGCGCGAAACCCTCTGGTATCCAGAAGTGGCGGTGATTCTCGGCGGTCAGCATGACGCCGGCCCACTGGCCGAAGGTGGGCGAGCCACGACGGATGTCCACCGCCACGTCGTACACCTCGCCCTCCAGCACGCTGACCAGCTTGCCCTGCGGGTTCGGCCACTGGTAATGCAGACCGCGCAGCACGCCACGCGCGGAGCGCGAGACATTGGACTGTACGAAGCGGCGGTCGATGCCGGCCTCGCGGTACTTGGCCTCGTTGTAGCTCTCGTAGAAGAAGCCGCGGGCGTCGCCGAACACCTGGGGCTCGATCACCACGGCGCCGGGCAGGCGGGTCTCGATCACTTTCATCGCACCAACCCCTGCCGGGTCAACTGCTGCAGGTACTGGCCGTAGCCGGTCTTAGCCAACGGTGCGGCCAGCGCGGCCAACTGGTCGGCATTGATCCAGCCGTTGATGTACGCGATCTCCTCGGGACAGCAGACCTTGAGGCCCTGGCGGTTCTCGATGGTCTCGATGTAGTTGCCGGCCTCCATCAGCGACTCGTGCGTGCCGGTGTCCAGCCAGGCAAAACCGCGACCGAGCTGTTCCAGGTGCAGCGAACCGTCCTCGAGGTAGCAACGGTTGAGGTCGGTGATTTCCAGCTCGCCGCGCGGCGAGGGCTTGAGCGAGGCGGCGTAGTCGCAGACGCGGGCATCGTAGAAATACAAGCCGGTGACGGCATAGTGCGACTTCGGCTTGGTCGGCTTTTCCTCCAGGCCGACCACCCTGCCGGTGGCGTCGAATTCGGCCACGCCGTAGCGTTCGGGATCCTTCACCCAGTAGCCGAACACGGTGGCGCCATGCTCGCGCGACGCGGCGCGCTTCAGGCGCTCGGTGAAGCCGTGGCCATAGAAAATGTTGTCACCCAGCACCAGGCAGCTGGGCTTGCCGTCGACGAAGTCGCGGCCGATGGTGAACGCCTGCGCCAGACCGTCGGGCGAGGGTTGCACGGCGTAATGGATGTCGATGCCCCACTGCGAGCCATCGCCGAGCAGGCGCTGGAACATCGCCTGCTCGTGCGGCGTGTTGATCACCAGGATCTCGCGGATGCCGGCCAGCATCAGCGTGGCC
>DAIDKO010000158.1 GCA_027450005.1 Rhodanobacter sp.
CACGTCCGATTCGTCAAAATAACGCTGGCCGGATGGAAGGCGCTTGGCGGTCAGTTTGCCCTCTCGTTCCCAGCGACGAATCGTGCTCGTCGCTCGACCGATACGTTGGGCGAATTCGCTTATCCGATATTGATTGCTCATGGTGAGTATTTATAGATAGGCATGAGCACATATCAAGCATCAGTTAATTACTCCCGCCTACGCGATAGACGGCGCGGCCACGCCGCACCGTATCTGGACACTGAGGGCACAAAGCCTCGCGGTGCGGCGCGCCGCCTTGGCCTTGTTTTGCTCTGACTGTTGCATCTGCGCACAGGGGGCGCGCTACTCTTCCGGGGCCCCTGGCTCACGCACTCGCAGGGCAGGATGCCCGGAGAGCGCTGCCTCGGGGTGCTCTTTCCTCTTCGGCTACTTTCTCTTTGAGCACGCAAAGAGGAAGTCGCTCGGCCACCGGCAGGTGGACGAAACCGCTTTGAAACTGGCGGACACGCAGAATCAAAGACCCGTTTCGACAGACGAAAAGCGCGTCATGCGCGCGCCGCCGCCAACAACTCATACGACCGCCGCCGCAACGCATGCTCGAACACGTTGCTGGTGATCATCAGCTCGTCCGGCCGGTGGCGCGCGACGAACTCCGCCAGGCCCTGCTTCACCGTCGAGGCATCGCCCACCACGGCGCAGGCCAGCGCCCGCTCCACCATCAACTTTTCCGTCGGCGTCCAGTACGCCTCGATGTCGTCGATCGGCGGCGGAATCAGCCCGGGCTGCCCGCGCCGCATGTTGATGAAGCTCTGCTGCTGGGTGGTGAACAGGCGACGCGCCTCGGCATCGCTGCCGGCCGCCACCACGTTGATGCCGAGCATGGCGTAAGGCTGCGCCAGGCGCGCCGAAGGCTTGAAGTCGCGCCGATACAGGGCCAGCGCCTCGTCCATCGCATCGGGCGCGAAGTGCGAGGCGAACGCATACGGCAGGCCCAGTTGCGCGGCCAGACGCGCGCCGAACAGGCTGGAGCCGAGGATCCACACCGGCACCGCACTACCCGCGCCGGGCACAGCGCGCACCGCCTGGCCCGGCACGGCCGGCTCGAAATAACCGAGCAGCTCCACCACGTCCTGCGGGAATGCGTCGGCGCTGTCGTAATAGCGGCGCAGCGCCCGCGCGGTGGCGTGGTCGGTGCCGGGCGCCCGGCCAAGACCGAGGTCGATCCGCCCCGGGTGCAACGCGGCCAGCGTGCCGAAAGCCTCGGCCACCTGCAGCGGCGCATGGTTCGGCAGCATGATGCCGCCCGCACCCACGCGGATGGTCGAGGTACCGGCGGCCACGTGGCCGATCAGCACCGCGGTCGCCGCGCTGGCAATGCCCGGCATGTTGTGGTGCTCGGCCAGCCAGTAGCGCGTGTAGCCCAGCCGTTCGGCGAGCTGCGCCAGGTCCAGCGTGTTGCGGAACGCCTGCGCGGCATCGCTGCCCGCGGTGATCGGCGCGAGGTCGAGTACGGAAAAAGGAATCATGGCGGCATCCACTGGCACGATACCCGCCGATCTGGGGGCGGCAAACGCACTTGCCAATGCGGCTCACGCGTCCGGATGCCGCGCCTTCCACGTCGCCAATGCCGTGCGGTAATACGCCACCTGGTCGTTGTAGAGGTCGTAGATGCACGGATCGCAGCCGTTGCCACAGCATTCGCCGGGGTCGGGCTCGGGCGGCGACTGGGGGCGCGGGTCGTCGGGGCGGTCGGCAGGGTTCACGCAGGGCACTCGGGCAAATCCGGCGCCCAGTCTAGTTCGCACTGGCCGCGTCGCCGAAGCGCTACGATGATCGCGCTTCCCCCGTTGCGGAACAATCCCGATGCCTTCGCGCCGACCGACCCTGCTCCCGCTACTGGCGATGCTCGCCTGCCTGCTGTCCGCACACGCCTCGGCGGCGGCGCGGGATCACTACCGCGTGGTGGCCTACGACACGGCAAAGTACCCCATCCCGGATGCCCAGTTGGATCGCATCGACACCCTGATCTTCGCTTTCGCACGTCCGGTCGACGGCCGCGTAGCGCTGCCCCCCACGGCCCGCGCCCTGCTGCTGCAGCGCATCGCGCTGAAGGCCACGCATCCACGACTCAAGGTGATGGTTTCGGTGGGCGGCTGGACCGTGGGCGGCTTCTCCGAGGCGGCGATGACCGCGGCGAGCCGCCAGCGCTTCGCCGACAGCGCCGCCGCCCTGCTTGAGCAAACGCATGCCGACGGCCTCGACGTGGACTGGGAATACCCCGGCCACCACGAGTCCGGCATCGCCTCCAGCCCGCAGGACCGCGCGCACTTCACCGCACTGGTGCAGGCGCTGCGCGCCGCGCTGGATCGCGCCGGCCACGGCAGGCATTACCTGCTTACCATTGCCGCCGCCGATGGTCCATTCGTGGACGGCATCGAACTCGCCGCGGTGGCGCCGTCGCTGGACTGGTTCAACATGATGACCTACGACTTCTGCAACGCGATGACGCCGACCACCTGCAACCACACCGGCCTGCATTCCTCCGCGCGGGCGCCAGCCGATGCGCGCACGCTGGCGCGTGCGGTGCGGCAGTTCCTCGCCGCTGGCGTGCCGGCCTCGAAGCTGGTGCCCGGCGTGGCGTTCTACGGCCGTGAGTTCGCCGACGTTGGCCCGGCCCACCACGGGCTGTTCCAGCCCTATGGCCACTATCAGGGTGGCCACGACTGGCCCGAGCTCAAGGCCGATTTCATCGGTCGCAACGGCTACGTGCGCTACTGGGACGCGAAAGCTGACGCGCCCTACCTGTGGAATGCGCGGACGCGCCGCTTCATCACCTACGACGATCCGCAGTCCATCGCCGCCAAGGCCGCGTACGTCAAGACACGACACCTCGGCGGCCTGATGTACTGGGAACAAGGCAGCGACACCAGCGGCGAGCTGCTGCAGGCGATCTGGAAGGGGTTGCACTGAGCCGCCCCGGCCCGCGGACAAACGGTTCGATCAGGCCGGTGCCACGCGCAGGCGTTCGATGCGCGCGCCGTCCATCGCCACCACCTCGAACTGCAGACCGTCGCTGTTGAAGCGCTCGCCCGCCGCCGGCAGGCGCCCCAGTTGCTGCAAGGCGTAGCCGGCGAGGCTGGCGAAGCCGTCGTCGCTGCTCAGGCGATGGCCCAGCAGGTGCTCCACCCGGCGCAGGTCGAGGCTGGCGTCGAGCAGCCAGGCGCCGTCGCCTTCGCGCACGGCGGCAGGATCGCCGCCACCGGCGTCGTTGAATTCGCCGGCGATGGTCGCCAGCACATCGGCCGGCGTGACCATGCCCAGCACGCTGCCGTATTCGTCCACCACCAGCGCCACCTGCAGCGGTGAGCGGCGGAACTCGTCGATCAGGCGCAGCACGCTCAGCGATTCCAGCACGGTCATCGGCTTGCGCGCCACCCGCTCGACGTCGATTCGGCCGTGCTCCTGCAGGCTTGCCAGCAGGTCGTGCGACGTGGCCACGCCGACAAGCTGGTCGAGGTCGTCTTCCGCCAGCGGCAGCCAGTGATGGCGGCAGGCGGCGACCTCCGCACGCAGCCTGGTGGCGTCCTCGCGCGGATCGATCCAGCTGATCTCCGGGCGCGGCGTCATGATCGAGCGCACCGGCCGGTGCGCGAGATCGAGCACGCCCTGCACCATGGCCAGCTCGTCCTTGCCGAACACCGCGCCGCCTCCCGTGGCCGAGGCCGGCGCGGCCTCTTCTTCCACGCCACCGCTGCCGAGCAGGCGCAGCACGGCCTGCGCCGTGCGCTCGCGCAGGGTGCGCGCGCTGGCCAGCAGGCTGCGCTGGCGATTGCGGCGCATGGTCTGGTTGAGCGCCTCGATCACGATGGAGAAGCCGATCGCGGCGTACAGGTAACCCTTCGGGATGTGGAAGCCGAAGCCCTCGGCGACCAGGCTGAAGCCGATCATCAGCAGGAACGACAGGCACAGGATCACCACCGTGGGCCGTGCGTTGATGAAGGCGGTCAGCGGCTTGCTTGCCATGATCATCAGCAGCACCGCAATCACCACCGCGATCATCATCACCGTGAGGTGGTTGGCCATGCCCACCGCGGTGATCACCGAATCCAGCGAGAACACCAGGTCCAGCACCACGACCTGCGCCACCACCAGCCAGAAGCGCGCCGGCCTGCGGTCGCCATCGGCACGCTCGTCGCCGCCCTCCAGCCGCTCGTGCAGTTCCAGCGTGGCCTTGAACAACAGGAATCCGCCGCCGGCGAGCAGGATGATGTCGCGCCACGACAGCGCGATGCCATGCCACTGGACGATGGGCGTGGTGAGCTGCACCAGCCACGACATCGCCGCCAGCAGCAGCAGGCGCATCGCCAGCGCGACGCCAAGGCCGAGCAGTCGGGCGCGGTCGCGTTGCTGGTACGGCAACTTGTCGGACAGGATCGCGACGAACACCAGGTTGTCGATGCCGAGCACGATCTCCAACACCACCAGGGTGAGAAGGCCGGCCCAGGCGGCGGGATAGGTCAGCCAGTCGAATGCAAACATGGGAGCGCGGCGGCGCCGTGGCGCTGGAAAGGGCCGTAACTATACAAGGCGCATCCGCGGTTTCCGCCCGACGCGCCGGGAGGGCGGTGCCCGCCACCCGCTGGAGGCCGCCCAGCCGGCGCACGCCCGAGGCGAACTCCGGGCTGCGTGGCGGCCTTCTGAACCATGCCGGATGGCGGTTGCACAGGTTCGCGCGCAGCCGCCAAGATGCAGCCACGCAAAGCGGTACCGCGCGCTCCGGCGTTTCACGAGGGTTCCCCGTTCGATGGATGCACCACGCTACAGTCTGCCGCCTTCACTGCCCGCGGGCACGGCGCGCCCGCCACGCCAGCCGGACCTGGGCCATGCGTTGGGCATGATCGTGTTGTATTTCGCGCTGCAGGTGGCTATCGGCATGCTCGCCGGCCTGCTGCTGGGCTTCGCCCTCGGCGTGGTTAACCATGGCGCCCCGATGCGTGACATCTGGGGCGCCATGGCAAGCGCGAACACCCGGAGCGCGCTGGTGGTGATCGTGCTGGTCGGCGATGCGGCGATCACGCTGTGGCTGGCGCGACGGTTCTGGCCGCAACTGTGGGCGCGGGCGCAACCGCCGGGCTTCGGCTTCACCGTGCCGGCAGTGGCGTGGTGCGCGGCCGCCGCCGTGGTCGGGCTGTCGATGCCGTGGATCGGCGGCCAGCTCACCGAATTGCTCGCACGCGGCCACGCCGTACCGCAGGACGTGAAGCAACTGGGCGACGACGCCGGCCTCGGCTTCCGCATCGCGCTGACCCTGGTGGTGGCAAGCATCGGCCCGGTGGTGGAGGAGCTGCTGTTCCGCGGCGTGCTGCTCTCCGCCCTGCTGCGCCACCTGCGCGCCGTCCCGGCCGCACTCGCCAGCGCCGCGCTGTTCGCACTGGTGCACCTTCCCGACCTGCACTGGCAGTGGTACGCCTTGCCCAACCTCGCCTTGCTGGGCGTGGCGCTGGCATGGCTGCGGCTGCGCTCGGGTTCGCTATGGCCTTCGGTGATCGCCCACGGCTGCAACAACCTGCTGGCGATGCTGGCGATGTTCGTGACGCTGCATCACCCCGGGTAGATGGCCGCCGCGCGCAGCAATTGCGCCGTCTCGAACAACGGCAGGCCCATCACGCCGGAATAGCTGCCTTCCAGATGCTCGATCAGCGTCGCCCCGCGTCCCTGGATCGCGTAGGCACCGGCCTTGCCGAACGGCTCGCCGGTGGCGACGTAGGCGCCGACAGCGGCCTCGTCCAGCTCAGCGAAGCGCACCCGCGACACGCTGCAGGCATTGCGCTCGCCCCGCGCATCGACCAGCCACACGGCGGAAACCACCGCGTGCGTGCGACCGGAGAGGCGGCACAGCATCGCGGCGGCATCCTGCGCATCGCGCGGCTTGCCGAAGACCTCGTCGTCCAGCACCACCTCGGTGTCCGCACCCAGCACCACGGCATCGGCGGCGCCCGCCAGTGCGGCGAGGCCGGCCCGCGCCTTGTCGCGGGCGACGCGATTCACGTACTCGCGCGGCGACTCCCCCGCCGCGCGCAGCTCGGGCACGTCGACGTCGACCACGCGGAAATCCACGCCGAGCTGGGTCAGCAGTTCGCGACGGCGCGGCGACTGGGAAGCGAGATGGAGCATCCGGCGATCCTTCAAAGCGTGAGGTTGTATTCGCGGAACTGCATGTCACGCTGCCAGCCCAGCGATTCGTACAGCGCCTGCGCCGGCAGGTTGTCGTGCGCAGTGGAGAGCGACAGGCTGGCCACGCCCGACTTCTTCGCATGCACGGCCGCCGCTTCGAGCAACGCCTTCGCCACGCCCTGGCGACGCGCATGCGCGGCCACGAAGAGGTCGCTGAGCAGCCAGGTGCGCACCATGCGCACCGAGGAAAACAGCGGATAGAGCTGGGTAAAGCCCCAGGGTTCGCCGTGTGCATCGCGGGCGATCAGGATCTGCGATTCGTTCAGGCGCAGGCGCGCCGTGAGGAATTCGCGCGCGCCCTGCTCGTCGGACGGCTTGCCGTAGAACTGGCGGTAGCCGTCGAACAGCGACACCAATGCGTCGAGATCGTAGAGTGTGGCCGGACGGACGAGAATGCTCATGCTGGCTCCGCTGCGAACGCGATAAGCGAGCCTAGCGCATGCCGCCCACGGAAGAACCCGTGCCCGATGCCGCCGTGTACCGGTTGCCCAGCCAAAGCAGCGATACGCCGGGGGCGGCCAGGCCCAGCACGGTCAGCGGGCCCGACACCGCGAACACGGCCGACTCGATCCAGTGCCCGGCGAGCGATCGGCACAACAGCCAGCCGCCAAGCGGCAGGTTGCACAGCATGGCGGTGGCCGTGCCCGGCGCGTAGGCGCGCAACACCAGTGTCGCAACGAGGTGCGGCAGGAAGGCGTTCAACACCATGGCCGCGGCATAGCCCGCGATGAAATACGCACCCAGGCTGTGCGCTCCGCCGATGCTGGCGAGCCAGGCGGCCAGCAGCGCGACGACGGACAGCACCGCCGCGGCAAACCCGAACGCCTCCGCTTGCACCTTGGCCCAACGGAACCGCGGGCGCCGCGGCCACGACGGCAGCAGCCAAACTTCCTCCGCGTTGTGCATCGTCACCCCGAGCGCAAACAGCCAGCCTAGCAGCGACAGCGGCATGGATGGGCTAGGCCCGATGGTAGGGATGGCCCGCC
>DAIDKO010000159.1 GCA_027450005.1 Rhodanobacter sp.
GGGTTGGCGTGCAGGTGCAGCTCCTCGTACGGCGGCGTGGCCGGCGCCCCGGGCTTGGCGGTGTGGCGGCGCCGCTCGGTGGTGAGCAGCTCGCGGTCCTCGACGATGTCGGCCCAGTAGTGCCGGCACGGGTTGGTCACCAGCAGGAACACCTGGCATACGCGGCCCAGCGCGGTGAGTGCCTCCAGCGTCTGTTGCGGCAACGAGGAAATGCCGAACACCACGATGCGCCGTGGCAGCGAGGCCGGGCGCGCCTCCAGCGCGGCGGCGCGTGCGAGGAAGGCGCGATGCACAGCGGCGCGGTGGCTGTCGCGCTGTGCCGCGCCCACGTCGCGCAACAGCGCGCGCCACAACTGCGCCTGCCAGCGTTGCGTGGCGGGGAGCGGCAGGGCCTTCCCCAGCGGGTCGCGCAACACGTCGCGGCCGTGGGCCCAGTCCTCCAGCCAGTCGGCGCGATAGACCTGGTACGCGTCGAACAGGTCGGCGACCTGCTGTGCCAGCTGGAACAGCCGCGCCGGATCGACGTGGCCCTCGCCGAGGAAATTCCGCAGTGGCGCGAACGCCTCGTCGCCCAGCTGCGCGGGCAGCAGGCGCATCAGGCGCCAGGCGAGGCGCGACTTGTCGAACGGCGAATCCGCCGGCACCGCCTCGTGGCCCAGCACGGCGCGGTAGGCGTGCCACAGGAAACGGCCGGGCAGCTGCATATCCACCGCCGCGCTGATGCCCATGCCACCCGCCTCGTGCGGCCGTGCCAGCGCCAGCTTCAGCCACTGCGCGATGCCGTTGCTCTGCACCAGCATCAGCTCGTCTTCCAGCGGTGCCAGCGGCGTACGCGCCAGCCAAGCCACCAGCAGGTCGCGCAGGTCTTCCAGACGGTTGCCGTGCACGATCATCAGGCCGGGCTGGAGGTCTTCCGTGAGGGGCGAGGGCGAAGGCATCCGCGAATTCTGCCTAGCTTTCGTCTCGGCGTCTGCGACAGTCCGATGGACAGCGCCGCAAGGCGCGGAAGAAACGAAACGGCCCGGAGCTGTCCAGGCCGCTTCCTTGAACAGCGCGGTCGGGATCGACCGCAGAACCTCGTCTTCAGTCGCTCACCCACACGCCCACATGGAAGTGCCAGCCGTCGTCGCGACGTACCCAGTGCGGATGCACGTAGTGGTAACCGGGGCGCGCCTCCCGCCAGTGGCCGGGCACGGCCACGTAGCGGCGACCGTTCCAGCGCCAGTAGCCGCGCACCCAGACGAAGCCCGGGCGCCGCGGCGGCATCACTTCCACGATGCGCGGCGGCGGCGGTTGCGGGGCGATCACTTCCACCACCTGCGGAGCCGGGCGCTCCACGATCACTTCGCGCTGCACCGGGTGCGGCCGGTAGACCGGGCGCTCCTCGACGCAGCCCGACGCCACCGTGGCGGCGGCAACGATCAACAGACCTGCAAGACGTGACGGCATGGGTTTCCTCGTAGGTGTGGGGTGGAGCAAGGCCCGACGGCGTTGCCGCACCGTCGGGCCGGAAGATATGCCAGCGGCGGGAGGCCGCGCGGCAGCACGCCCGTGGTGGCGTGTTGCGCGATCAACGCCCCCAGTAGCCGGCGCTGAAATGCCAGTGGCCGTGCGGCCCCTCGCGCCAGCGCGGCGGCATGTAGCGGTAGCCCGGACGCACGCGCATCCAGCGGCCGCGCACCCACACGTGGCGATGCAGGCGCGGGCTCCAGGCCCAGTAACCGCGGGCCCAGACGTAGCCGCGCCGCGGCGGCGGCACCCGCTCGAAACGCGGCGCCGGCGGTGGCACGCCGATGCCCACGCCCACGCCGACCGATACCTGCGGCGCCGCCTGCGCGGCCGGCGTGGCGACGAAACCGGCGCAGGCCAGCGCTAGGCCGGCAGACAGCGCCAGGATGGAAGACTTGCGGCTCATCGTGCTCTCCTTAGGTCGCCGCGGAAGGTGGCTGCGTTACGGAAAACGCCGCTTGGCCGGGACGTGTTGACGCCGGTCGCCCGGCGCGTTCAGGCTCGGGCGGGTCTGTGCGTGGACCGGCGGCTACGAACTCACACGCAACGCCGTAGCCGCCGCACCCCTTCCTCGATCGCGCGCTCGTCCACGCCGCCGTAACCCAGGATCAGCCCGTCGCGCCTCGCCTCGCCGCGGTAGCACGGCGAGAGCGGCCGCACCGACACGCCGACCTGCGCCGCCCGTTGCGACAACGCCACGTCGTCGATCTCCGGCGGTAGCAGGGCGGTGACCTGCATGCTGGCCGCGGCGCCCACCATCTGCAGCGCATCGGGCAGGTGCCGCTGGATCGCCGCCTGGGTCGCCGCGCGTCGCGTACAGCACGCGCATGCGGCGGACGTGCCGCGCGAAGTGGCCTTCGCGGATGAAGTCGTGCAGCACGCGCTGCGGCAGCATCGGCGAGCAGGTATCTGTCCAGCGCGTCGCGCACGGCGCAGAAGGTCGGCAGCAGGCCCTTCGGCACCACCAGGTAGCCCAGCCGCAGTGCAGGGAACATCACCTTGCTGAAGGTGCCGACATAGATCACCCGCGCATCCGCATCCAGTCCCTGTAGCGCGGCGACCGGCTTGCTGCCGTAGCGGTACTCGCTGTCGTAGTCGTCCTCGACGATCCAGTCGCCGGTGCGCGTCGCCCATTGCAGCAGATCGATGCGCCGAGCCGCGCTCATCGTCGCGCCCAGCGGAAAATGGCGCGAGGGCGTGACGTAGGCCAGCCGCGCGGTCGGCGCGCGGCGGAGCCCGGCGACCACGTCCAGCCCGTCAGCATCCACCGGCACCAGCGCCGGCACGGCATCCACTGCTGCCAGCGCCTGGCGCGCACCGGGGTAGCCGGGCTCCTCCGCCCAGGGCCGCTTGACGATCGCTTGATCCCGCCTCGCGCAGGCTGGCAGGCTCGTCCCCCACGGAGCCCCGCCATGCCTTACCAGACCGTGAGCCAGCTACCCGACGCGGTGCGCGACCACCTGCCCAGGCCATACCCCATACCCAGGCGATCTACAAGGACGCTTTCAACCAAGCCTGGGACGCACACGCCGACGCGGACAAGCGACGCGGCGACGCATCGCGCGAGGAGACGGCGCACAAGGTGGCTTGGTCGGCGGTGAAAAAGGAATACGCCAAGGGCGACGATGGCCGCTGGCACGCCAGATCGGCCGGCCAGCGGCACGTGCGCGTCAGCCGTGGTTGAGCGGCGTCAGCAGGGTGGGACCCGAGCCATCGGTCTGCAGTTCGCCGTCGGCGAGGGCGTCGGCGGCGTCGACGTTGGGCCGGTTGACCCAGGGCGCCGGAGTGTAGGGGCCCGGCACATAGGCTTGCCACACGCCCGTGTTCGAGGGCTGGCCGGCGCGGGACAGGCGGAAAGCCACCGGGATATGCACGGTCCAGCTATCCCGCTTGGCCAGCGCGCCGGTTGTGGGCAGCAGGTAGGACCACTTGTATGCAGCGCTGAGCGCGGCATCCGCCAGCACTTTGCGGTAGTGCTGGAGCTCGTTGTCCGGACCGATGTTGTTGAGGTCGACCTGCTCGGCCACGGCGTCGATCACGTGGCCGCTGTGATCCACATGCAGCGAAAGGTAGACGGTGCCCTGCACGCGCGCGCGGATCGCCTCCCCGGGGTAGTGCGGCCAGAGTTTCTTGTTGCTGGCGGCGCTACGCAACGTATCGGTTGAGTGCGCGTCGTAGTCGCCGAACCTGGCGCCCTTGATGCGGGCGCTGTAGTCGCCGTCGGGCATCTTCTTCAGCACCACCCGCACATGCATGCTGGCCTTGGCGACCACCGGCTCGTGGTGGCGCAGCACAGGACGGAAGCGCCACTGCAGCGCGGTCTTGCGGACCAGCTCCGCGATGGGTTGTCCGTACCAGGCGGGGTGGTCGATCACGGCGGCCTCCACCGTGCCGTCCTTGGTCACCACGATGGTCCCGTTGACCACGGCGGAAGCCTCGACGTCCTTGCGCGTACTGGCCTGGGTGGTCAACGCCGTCATGGCTAGCAGTGCAGCGAACAGTGCCTTCTTCATGCGGGCATTCCTTTGGGTTGCGTTGAAGTCGAACCAGTTTGCGTGACGTGTGTGACAGGTTGGCCGCACAGTCCGTCCCGTGCCATCGGCGACACCGTGTCGGGCAGCGCGGCCATCGCAGTCCTGTCGTGATTTGTCCCCTCGCAGGCCGCCCAGGCGCCACACGGTTGCCACCGAGTATGCAGCCGGACCCTGCGCTGCGCGAATCGGTACTCCATACGCCCCTGTACACGCGCTGCAGCAAGCCCTTCACGGCGACCCCCGCTAGAATTGTGCGGTTCAAGCACACGAAGTCGGAGTCGCCATGAGTTCCCC
>DAIDKO010000160.1 GCA_027450005.1 Rhodanobacter sp.
CCGCACGCGCAGGATCGCCAAATTCGGCTTCGGCATCGTGCTCACCCAGGGCCTGAACCGGCAGATCCGCCTGATGGCGGCGGCGTTCGGCTACCGCGTCACCCAGTTGCGCCGCGTGCGCATCGTCAACGTGAAGCTCGGCCACCTCAAACCCGGCCAGTGGCGCAACCTAACCGACGCGGAACTGAAGGGCCTGCTGCCCAACCGCACACAGTGGTAATCCTTCAGGGCTTGCGAACAGGCGGCTTTTCTCTGAGGTTATCCAAGAGCATCGACCGCCAGCAGGCTCTTGTGTGAGAAGTGCGGCCACGGATGGCCGCCCGTTTGATTCTGCGATCACGGATGATCGCAAGGTATCGCCTCAGGCCGCCGGTAAGTCCTCGAGATTCCAGCGCGGCCGCACTTCGACCGCCTCGCCTTGGTGCTGGCCGCTGGCCAGCCGGATCGCCCCGGCCAACGCGATCATTGCGCCATTGTCGGTGCAGAACGCGAGGCGCGGGAAGTAGGTGCGGAAACCGTCCCTGTCGCCGGCCGCTGCCAGTTCGGCGCGCAAGCGCCGGTTGGCGCCCACGCCACCCGCGATCACCAGCCGCCCGGCGCCGGTCGCTTGCAGCGCGCGCCGGCACTTGATGACCAGCGTATCGACGATGGCCTCCTCGAACGCACGCGCGATGTCGGCGCGGGTCTGCTCGCCCTGGTCGGAGTGCTGCCAGGCCAGCAGTACCTGGGTCTTCAGCCCGGAGAAGCTGAAGTCCAGCCCCGGCCGGTCGGTCATCGGCCGCGAGAAGCGGAACACACCGGGCGTGCCGTGCTCGGCCAGCTTGGCCAGCGCCGGACCGCCGGGATATGGCAGGCCCATCAGCTTGGCAGTCTTGTCGAAAGCCTCGCCCGCGGCGTCGTCCAGCGTGTCGCCCAGGATGCGGTACTCGACGATCGCCTTGACCTCGACCAGCAGCGAATGCCCGCCGGACACCAGCAGGGCCACGAACGGCGGCTCGGGCGGGTCTTCCTCCAGCAGGGGTGCCAGCAGGTGGCCTTCCATGTGGTGTACCCCGATGGCCGGCACGCCCAGCGCCCAGGCCAGCGCGCGGCCGGCGGCAGCGCCGACCAGCAGGGCGCCGACCAGGCCGGGGCCGGCGGTATACGCCACGCCGCCGAGGTCGGCCGGGGTCAGCCCGGCCTCGGCCAGCGCCTCGCGCACCAGCGGCAGCAGTTTGCGTACGTGGTCGCGGCTGGCCAGCTCCGGCACCACGCCGCCGTAATCGGCGTGCAATTTGACCTGACTGTACAGAGCGTGCGCCAGCAGGCCGCGGCCCGGCGCGGCCGGCTCCCAGCGCAGGATCGCCACGCCGGTCTCGTCGCAGGAGGATTCGATGCCCAGCACCGGCTTGCCCCTTACGGGCAGGCGGGATTCGACCGGCGGCTCGGGCTTTGAAAAATTCTCGTCAGGCACGGTATACTTCGCGGCTCGCCGTATTCACAGTCCCGGATTCGGGACAGATTAACACCCGGAGTATCCATGCCCAACGTCAAAGTCCGCGAGAACGAGCCGTTCGAAGTCGCGCTGCGTCGTTTCAAGCGTACCTGCGAGAAGGCCGGCGTCCTGGCCGAAACTCGCAAGCGCGAGTTCTACGAAAAGCCGACCCAAGAGCGTAAGCGCAAGCGCGCTGCCGCAGTGAAGCGTCACCTGCGCCGCCTGTCGCGCGACGTCTCGCGCAAGACCCGGCTGTACTGAGCCTGCCGCGGCGCTTCTGCGCCGCGCGAGCAACACACGCGACTGGCGCGATCCTCCGCTGCCATCGCCCGCATCCGGATTCGACTGACCGGCGTTGCTGCAAGGCAACGCCGGTATTGTCGTTTTCGTAGCATTGTCCATCCACCCACCGGGACGCCCGCCATGACGCTCAAGCAGCAGCTCACCGACGACATGAAGGCCGCCATGCGCGGCGGCGACAAGCATCGCCTCGGCGTGATCCGTCTGGTCCTCGCCGCAATCAAGCAGCGCGAGGTGGACGAGCGCATCGAGCTCGACGACATCCAGACGCTGACAGTGCTTGAGAAGATGCTCAAGCAGCGCAAGGACTCGGTGAGCCAGTACGTCGCCGGTCAACGCGAGGACCTCGCCGAGGTGGAGCGCGCCGAGATGGCGGTGATCGAAACCTACCTGCCTGCCCAGCTCGACGACGCCGAACTCGATGCGCTGATCACCGGCGCCATCGCCGCCACCGGCGCCAGCTCGCCGCGCGACATGGGCAAGGTGGTGGCCGCGGTGAAGGGCAAGGCCGCCGGCCGCGCCGACATGGGCAAGGTCTCGGCGCTGATCAAGGCCAGGCTCACAGGCTGAAACGCCGGCCACCCGGCGCCAGCGCGACGACCGCGCGGATGGCCAGCCGCGCAACCATGCCGCGGCGTTCGCTGTGGCAGCTCGCCGCGACGGATGGCGATGCCTCAGCCCCATGCATCGCCTTAACGGGCGCATTGCTACAAGCCAGGGGCCGCGGCATCCGCCGTCCGGCATCCTTTCGCGCGCGGCGCGTGGTCAGCCGCAGGAGAGACGCATGCTCAAGTGGGCCATCATCTTCGCCATCATCTCCCTGGTCACCGGCGCATTCGGCTTTCGCGGCATTTCCGGCGCGGCCGCCACCATCGCCAAGTTCCTGTTCGCGGTCTTCCTGATCCTGTTCCTGATCGCCCTGCTGGCGGTGATCGGGGTGTTCCACATCCTCTGACGGGCGGGAGCACCCCGTTGCCGGCCGGCCACGGGGCTACACCCTCCCTACCTGCCATCGCCGCATCTGCTCGCCCCAGCCCGCAGATCAATGCCAGCCGGCGATACGGGGCCGCCCCGCGGACTGGCGGCGCGCCACCGCTGCGTGGCCGCTTCGCCCCCATGGCCTAAACTACCCGGCCTATGCGCGGCCTGATCCCTGACAGCTTCATCGACGAACTGCTCGCCCGTGTCGACATCGTCGACGTGATCGAGCGGCGCGTGCCTTTGAAGAAGGCCGGCCGCGAGTGGACGGCGTGCTGCCCGTTCCACGACGAGCGCACGCCCTCGTTCTACGTCAGCCCTGCCAAGCAGTTCTTCCACTGCTTCGGTTGCAGCGCGCACGGCAGCGCGATCAAGTTCCTGATGGACTACGAGCGACTGGAGTTTCCCGACGCAGTGGAAGAGCTGGCGCAGTCGGTGGGCCTCACCGTGCCGCGCGAAGGCGGCCGCGACGACCGTCCGCGCGGGGACAAGACCGACCTCTACACCTTGCTCGATGCCTGCGCGGCCTGGTTCCAGCAGCAGTTGCCGCGCAACGCCGAAGCAGAGGCGTACTGCGAAATGCGCGGACTGGACGCCGACACCATCGCACGTTTCCGCATCGGCTGGGCGCCGGCCGGCTACGACGGCGTCACCAGAGCGCTGGGCAACAGCCCGCGGCGGATCGAGCTGCTGGCCGAGGCCGGCATGGTCTCCACTGGCGAACGCGGCAGCAGGTACGACCGCTTCCGCGAGCGCCTGATGTTCCCCATCCTCGACCGTCGCGGTCGCGTGATCGCGTTCGGTGGCAGGATCATCCAGAAGCCCGGCGACGGGTCGCCGGCTCCGGCTCCCGACGCGCAGGATCCGCGCAAGAGCGACGGCCCCAAATACCTCAACTCGCCGGAAACCCCGCTGTTCCACAAGGGCCGCGAGCTGTTTGCGCTGTGGCAGGTGAAGCAGGCCAACGCGAACCTGCAGCGCATCGTGGTGGTGGAGGGCTACATGGACGTGATCGCGCTGCACCAGGCCGGCCTGCCGATCGCGGTGGCCACGCTGGGCACCGCCACCACGCCCGAGCACGCCGAACTGCTGTTCCGCGCCGCGCCTGACGTGGTGTTCTGCTTCGATGGCGACCGCGCCGGCCGTGCCGCTGCATGGAAGGCGCTGGATGCCGCGCTGCCGCGCCTGCGCGACGGGCGGCAGGCGTATTTCCTGTTCCTGCCCGAGGGCGAGGATCCGGATACGCTGGTGCGCAAGGAAGGCAAGGACGGTTTCGAGCAACGCCTGAAGCACGCCACGCCACTGTCCGACTACTTCTTCGACGAACTGGCGCGCGACGTGGACATGGCCAGCCTCGACGGCCGCGCCCGCCTCGCCGAACGGGCACGGCCGCTGATCGCGCGATTGCCCGATGGCGCGTTCCGCGACCTGATGGCGCAGGAGCTGGAGCGCCGCAGCGGCGCCAGTGCACGCCTGCAGGCCGACCCTGCCGCGCATCGCGCAGTGCAGCGGCCAGTGGCGGCGCAGCGCTCGCTGGTGCGCAGCGCGATCGCCCTGCTGCTGGCCCAGCCCGGCATGGCCGACCAGGTGGAGAAGCCTTACCGCTTCCTGCGCCTGGAAAAGCCCGGCGTGGGCCTTCTTGCCGAACTGCTCGACATCGCGCGCAGCCGTCCCGGCATCAACCCGGCGATGCTGGTGGAGCATTTCGCCGAACGCGCGGAATACCCCGCGCTGCAAAAACTGATGGCCACAGCCGTGGTGGGTGAACCGGAAGCGCAGCGCACTGAATTCATGGAGGCATTGCAGCGCATGGACGATCAGGCCGTAGCGCTGCGCCGCGAGGCGCTGCACGCGAAGATGCGCAGCGGCCCGCTCGACGACGCCGAGAAGGCCGAACTGCGCGAGCTGCTCGCCGCGCGCGTGCGACCCGTCGCCACACCGGACTGAGCGCGCAGTGCGGGCGGAACGCCGCATTGCGGAAAGCTTGTCGCAGGTGCGTGTGGGATCATGTCGCGACGCATGCCGCATGCCCCGCAGGGACGCCGATGGATTTGCTTGAACGACTGGTCACGATCTTCACCGAGAACGGCTACGTCGCGGTGTGGATCGCATTGATGATCTGCGGCCTCGGCTTGCCGCTGCCGGAGGACGTCACCCTGGTCGCCGGCGGCGTGATCGCGGGGCTGGGCTACGCCAACGTGCATGCGATGTTCGCGCTGTGCATGGCCGGCGTGCTGCTGGGCGACGCAACCGTGTTCATGCTTGGCCGCCACTACGGCGCGCGCATGCTGAAATGGCGCTGGTTGGCCCGCCTGCTGCCGCCGGAGCGCTACGAAGTGGTAGAGCACAAGTTTGCGCGCTATGGCAACCGCGTGCTGTTCGTCGCCCGCTTCCTGCCCGGCATGCGCACCACGGTCTATGCCACCGCCGGCGCCACGCGGCAGGTCTCGCTGCTGCGTTTCCTGTTGATCGATACCGCCGCCGCGCTGATCAGCGTGCCGGTATGGGTCTACCTCGGCTATTTCGGCGCCGACAACCACGTGTGGCTGATGAAATGGATGCAGCGCGGCCAGAACAGTATGTGGTTCCTGGTCAGCCTAGTGCTGCTTTGCCTGGCTTGGCTGTGGTGGCGCCGCCGCCGCCAGCACATCGGCCAGGACGACTGACCCTTTACCATCGACGGCTACCCGGTTTACGCCCAGATCGACACCATGTAGACCGGCACCATGCTGGTCTAAGAAGCGGCGCTCGCCGGGCTTGGTCTGCGCAAGCAGGGCGAGGCCAGGCGGTTCGAGTTCACCGATGGCGGCGTCGAGATGCTGGCCTCGACGGCTGGCAGCCTCGGCTTCGCCAGCCGTCGCCTGCTGGGGGCATACCCCACGATCTACTTCGCCGGCCACGGCAGGCACCCGGTGCACCAGCCCGATGACCTGTTCGAGGCCAACGTGGGCAACCCGCTGTTCGCGCACAGCGTGGTGACGATGGACTTCCACGCGGTGACGCTGGACGTGCGCCTTGCGGAGTGAGTGCCCGAAGCGCCGCCATCCCGGCGGCGCATGCAGGCGATCAGGTCACAGCCAGCGGCCGTAGCGGCGCATGTAGACCAGCTTCGCCAACTGGGTCAGCGCGCAATAGGCAACGACGGTGGCGGCGAGCCAGCCGAAATATCCGTCTGGCAGGTGCACCATGCCCAGCTTGGCCCCCAAGGCGGTGAACGGAATGGTCATGCCGATCGCGATGATCGCTGTGGTCAGGCCCAGCACCGGCGCCGACGCCACACTCTGCAGGAACGGGATCTTGCGCGTGCGGATCATGTGAACCACCAGGGTCTGCGTCAGCAGGCTCTCGATGAACCAGCCGGACTGGAACAGGTCTTGGTGCGCCGGTCCGTTCGCGCCGAACAGGTACCACAGCAGTGCGAAGGTGGTCATGTCGAAGAACGAGCTGGTCGGGCCGATCCAGAACATGAAGCGGCCGATGTCGCTGGCGTCCCACTTGCGCGGCTTGCTCAGGTATTCCTCGTCCATACGGTCGAAGGGGATCGACAGCTGCGAGATGTCGTAGAGCAGGTTCAGCACCAGGATCTGTAGCGGCAGCAGCGGCACGAACGGCAGGAACACGCTCGCCACCATCATGCTGAGCACGTTGCCGAAGTTCGAGCTGGCGGTCATCTTGATGTACTTGATAATGTTGCCGAAGGTGATGCGGCCCTCGACCACGCCCTCCTCCAGCACCATCAGGTTCTTCTCCAGCAGGATGATGTCGGCCGACTCCTTGGCGATGTCGGTGGCGGTGTCCACCGAGATGCCCACGTCCGCCTCGCGCAATGCCGGCGCGTCGTTGATGCCGTCACCGAGGAAGCCCACGGTGTGGCCCTGGCGCTGCAGCGACTTCACCACGCGCGCCTTCTGCAACGGCGACATCTTGGCGAACACGGTGGTGCGCCGGACCAGCGTGTCGAGTGCGTCGTCGTCCAACGGCTCCACGTCGCGGCCCTGCGCTGAATGCTCCACATCCAGCCCCACTTCGCGGCAAATCTTGCGCGTCACCGCCTCGTTGTCGCCGGTGATCACCTTCACGTCGACGCCATGGTGATGCAGCGCGGCGATCGCGGTCGCCGCCGTGTCCTTGGGCGGATCGAGGAAGGCGAGGCATCCCACCGCGGTGAGGTCGGCCTCGTCGGCCACGCCGTAGGCGCGGCCGTGTGCATCCTCCTGCTTGATCGCCACCACCAGCACGCGCAGGCCATCCTCGTTGAGATGGTGCGTCATCGCCTTGATTTCCTGGCGGCGCGCATCGGTCATCGGGATGACCTCGTCATTGCGGCGTTCGCTGGAGCAAATGGAGAGCATTTCCTCCACCGCGCCCTTGCACACCAGCAGATGCCGGCCTTCAGTGCCTTGGGCCAGCACCACCGACATGCGGCGGCGCTGGAAATCGAACGGGATTTCGTCCACCACCCGGTAACGCCCAACGATCGGCTCCAG
This sequence comes from Rhodanobacter sp., assembly GCA_027450005.1. GTDB lineage: Bacteria > Pseudomonadota > Gammaproteobacteria > Xanthomonadales > Rhodanobacteraceae > Rhodanobacter_A. The sequence continues at coordinate 7,240 of DAIDKO010000160.1, forward strand.
GTCGCGATGCGCCAGCACTGCCTTATCCATCAGGTTCTTCAGGCCGGTCTGGAAGTGGCTGTTGAGGTAGCCGTAAGCCAGTGCGTCCTCGGACTCCTCGCCATCGAGGTCGAGGTGGCGCTCCAGCACGATCTTGTCCAGCGTCAGCGTGCCAGTCTTATCGGTGCACAGCACGTCCATCGCGCCGAAGTTCTGGATCGCGTTGAGGCGCTTCACCACCACCTTGCGGCGGGACATAGCGATTGCACCCTTGGCGAGGTTGGCGGTGACAATTAGCGGCAGCATCTCCGGCGTCAGGCCCACCGCCACCGACAACGCAAACGTGAGCGCGTTGAGGAAGCCCTGCTTGTACCACTGGATACCGAGAACCACCGGCACCATCACCAGCATGAAGCGGATCAGCAGCCAACTCACGCTGCGCACGCCGCGGTCGAAGCTGGTCTGCACGCGCTGGCCAGTGATGCTGTGCGCCAGCGAACCAAGGTAGCTGCGCGTGCCGGTGGTCACCACCACCGCGGTGGCGGTGCCGGAGATCACGTTGGTGCCCATGTAGCCGATGGTGGGCAGGTCCAGGGGGTTGCCCTGCTGCACTACAGCCTCCAGCGCGTGCGCCTGCGCCGGCGCAGCCTTTTCCACTGGCAGCGATTCGCCGGTGAGGATGGCCTGGCTGATGAACAGGTCCTTCGCGGCCAGCAGGCGCAGGTCGGCAGGCACCATGTCGCCTGCGGCCAGGTGCACGATGTCGCCCACGACCAGCTCGCCCACCGGTACCTCGATGCGCTCGCTGTGCCCGTCCGAGGCCCGGCGGGTGACGGTGGCGGTGTTGCGCACCATCGCCTTGAGCTTTTCGGCGGCACGCGAGGAGCGGTACTCCTGCGTGAAGCTGAGCACCACGCTGATCGCCACCATCACGCCGATGATGATCGGGCCGGACAGGTCGTCCGGCGAGGTGACCAGTTCTACCACCGCTAGGATCAGCAGCACCACGATGAAGGGATTCTTCAGCGCGCGCAGCAGTTGCACCGACCAGTGCGGCGGCTTTTCGTGCGACACCTCGTTCACACCGTCGCGGTGCAGGCGCTCGGTAATGCTCGCCTCGTCGAGGCCGTGAAGGGAGGTCTCCAGCGCGACCAGCAAGGAATCGTTGTCGCGCAGTGCTTCCTGCGCCGCGGGAACGTGCGCCGGAACCGGCGCCGCCTTGGCGGTCGGGCGGGAAAAAGACTTGCTCATGGGTCGCTACCGTTCTTTCGTGGTGATCCGCGCCGCGGCAGCATGTCGGCGCAGGGCCGGATTAGCTGGACGGAACGCCGGGTGGATGCCTCGTGGCGGCCACGCTGACCGCCAGGCACGAGCCGCACCTCCGCGACGCTGGCGGAGGCCAGCACTTGCGGGGCACGAAAGCGTGCATCAGCGACTAGATGCCAGCTGCAGATGACGAGGCGACGACAACGGCGCGGCGATGAGCGACGCGGCCATGGGTTGCGGCTCGGCGCGCGGCGGGGCCAACGGCGCCGGCACTGTGACCACGAACTCGTGGCGGCGCGCATCGCGGCTTGCGACGAACAGGCTGCGGCGGGGAGTCCGCAGGCGGAGAAAATCGCGAAGGAGCTTCATGGGCCCATCTCCTCGGTTACGACGCGCGGCGCCGTCGGGGATGGGCCGGCGTTTCCTAGTCGAGGAAAGGACCGGCCGACCGCAGGCGGTTGCCGCAGGCGTTCAGCTTGTTATGCATTGTCGGCACCCGATGCGAGCAGATGTCGACGTTGCGACTAGGGTAAACGTCCATATGCCTTGGTTAGTCAGGACAGGGTGCCGTACGGCTGCTGTGTTGCGTGCCGTACCGGCCCGCGCATTCTGGTGCTGCAACGCGCAAGTGTCAATGCCCGGGATTTTCGGCAGCGTTCGCGCAAGACTTGCGCTTCCCTCCCCCGGTTGCCACGCCATGCCCTCGCACCACGCCGCCCGATCCCTCCTTGCAGCCACCCTGCTCGCCGCCGGCGGCCTGCAACCGCTGCGCGCGTCGGACCTGCCCGACGGCACGCATGCCACGGTGGCAATCCTGGAAACCACCGACATCCATTCCAACATCCTCGGCTACGACTACTACAAACAGAAAGCCGATCCCACGCTGGGTTTCGAGCGCACCGCCACGCTGATCGGCGAAGCCCGCAAGCAGTTCCCAAACAGCTTCCTTTTCGACGACGGCGACACCATCCAGGGCTCGGTGCTGGCCGACTGGCAGGCACAGGTGCAGAAAATGCCCTGCAACCAGGAGCTGGCGGTCTACCGCGCGATGGACGCGATCGGCTACGACGGCGGCACCATCGGCAACCACGAGTTCAACTACGGGCTGAGCTGGCTGTCGCAGGTCACCGGCACGCCGATGGACGTGGCCGGCGGCATGCGCATGCGTTGTGACAGTCCGCATTTTCCGCTGGTGCTGGCGAACGTGGACAGCACGCGCGACGGCAATCCGATCTTCAGGCCTTGGACGATGGTGACCAAGGACATCGTAGTGACGCTGCCCGGCGGCAAGGCCGGCAAGGTTCCGCTGCATGTGGCGATCATTGGCTTCACGCCACCGCCGATCATGCAGTGGGATAGGCGCAACCTCAACGGCAAGGTGGTTGCGGATGGCGTCGTGGAGGCGGCGAGGAAGTACCTGCCGAAGATCGAGGCGCAGCACCCTGACCTGGTCGTGGCGCTGGTGCACGGCGGCCTAGACACCGCGCCGTACACGCCTACCCTGGAGAACGCCGGCTGGTACCTCGCCGGCGTGCCCGGCATCGACGTGATGCTGCTCGGCCACATGCACACCGAATTCCCCGGCCCGCGCTTCGCGCACATGCAGGACGTGGACGCCGTGCACGGCTTCGTGCGCGGCGTGCCCGCAGTGATGGGCGGTTTTTTCGGCAAGGACCTGGGCGTGGTCGACCTCGCGCTGGATTACCGTGACGGCCGCTGGACCATCGACAAGGGCCGCACGCACAGCGAAGTGCGGCCGATCTGCGCCAGGGCCGGCGACAACGCCAGCTGCGTGGCACCGGACCCGGCCATCGCGCCGCTGGTGGCAAAGGTGCAGCAGGCTGCAGTGGCCTACGTGAACACGCCGATCGGCCGCAGCGAGGTGCGGCTCTCCACCTATTTTGCCGACGAGGGCGACATGAGCGCGCTGGCCGTGGTCAATGCCGCGCAGCGCGACTACGTGCGCGCCGAGCTGCCGCGCCTGCATCCCGAGCTCGCCGGGGTGCCGGTGCTCTCCGCCGCCGCTGCGTTCCGCACCGGCTTCGGCGGCCCGGACGACTACACCGACGTGGCGCCCGGCCCGCTCACCCTGCGCAGCGCGGCTGACCTCTACTTCTATCCGAACACGCTCGCCGCGGTGAAGACCGACGGTGCCGGCGTAAAGGCGTGGCTGGAGCGGTCCGCGGAGCGCTTCAACCGCATCGATCCGGCGAAGACCGGCGCGCAGCCGCTGATCAACACGCACTACGCGGGTTTCAACTTCGACCAGATCCAGGGCGGACTCCACTACGTGATCGACGTATCCAGGCCGGCAGGGCAGCGCATTGTCTCGCTCAGCTTCGACGGGAAGCCGGTCCAGCCCGAACAGCCCTTCATCGTGGTGACCAACAATTACCGCGCCAGCGGCGGCGGAAATTTTCCCGGCCTGGACGGCAGCAGCATCGTACTGGCCGCGCCCAATGGCACCCGCGAGATCGTGGCGCGCTGGCTGCAGCGGCACCGCGACATCGTCGCGCGCGACCTGCCCGCTCGCTCCTGGCGCTTCGCCCCACTCAAGACCGCAGGGCCGGTGGTGTTCACCAGCGCCAGCGGCAAGGCCGGCATCGCTCGCTCCGACGGGCTGGGTGAAATCCGCGAACTGAAGCACCATGGCGACGGCACCGCCACCTACGCGATCGACCTGTCGCGATGAGTCGGCGGCTACAACGGGCCCGGGCGGCATGAACGACATCTCGCCATCAACGCTGCGGCGCATTCCTAGGGGCATCTGGGCGCTTGGCTTCGTGTCCCTGCTGATGGACGTCTCCTCGGAGATGATCCACGCACTGCTGCCGGTATACCTGGTCGGCTCGCTGGGCCTCTCGACCCTCGCGGTGGGCTTCATCGAGGGCATCGCCGAATCGACGGCGTCGATCGTGAAGGTGTTCTCCGGCGCGCTGTCGGACTGGCTGGGCCGGCGCAAGCTGCTGGCGGCGATCGGCTACGGGTTGGCGGCGCTGGCCAAGCCGGTGTTCCCGCTGGCCCAGACACTGGGCTGGATCATGGCGGCACGCTTCGTCGACCGCGTCGGCAAGGGCATCCGCGGCTCGCCGCGCGATGCACTGATTGCCGAGCTGGCGCCGCCGGGCATGAGCGGGGCCGCGTTCGGGCTGCGCCAGACGCTGGACACCACCGGCGCCTACCTCGGCCCGCTGCTGGCGATCGTGCTGATGTGGCAGAGCGCGGACGACATCCCGCGGGTATTCTGGTTCGCCGTGCTGCCGGCCTGCGCCGCGTTCGCACTGATCGCATTCGTCGTGCGCGACGTACCGCGCGAAGCCGCCGAACGCCGGCCGCGCATGCCGCTGTCGCGCAGCGAGCTGGCCCGCCTGCCGGCGCTGTATTGGTGGGTGGTGGCGGTCGCCGCGGTGTTCACCCTGGCGCGTTTCAGCGAGGCTTTCCTGGTGCTGCGCGCGCGGGAGCTTAAACTCAAACTGGTATGGATGCCGCTGGTACTGGTGCTGATGAACGTTGTGTACGCGTTGGCCGCTTATCCCTTCGGAAGGCTCGCCGACCGCCTCGACCGCGGCGCGTTGTTGGCCGCGGGCTTCGCCGTACTGGTGCTGGCCGACCTGGTGCTTGCGCTGCCCGGCGGCCTGCCCGGCCTGGCCGCCGGCGTGATGCTGTGGGGGCTACACATGGGCATGACCCAGGGCCTGCTGGCCGCGCTGGTGGCCGACGCGGCGCCGGCATCGCTGCGCGGCACCGCGTTCGGCATGTTCAACCTGTTGTGCGGGGTAACCCTGCTGCTGGCCAGCGTGCTGGCCGGCGAGCTGTGGAAGCGCGTCGGCGCGCAGGCCACCTTCCTCGGTGGCGCTAGCTTCGCCTCGCTGGCGCTGACAGGCCTGCTCGTGCTGTTACGGTTGCGGCGCACGACGCGCCGCTGAAGGCCACTCAGTCCACCGGCGTGTGGCGCAGTCGGCCCACCTCGGCGGGCCACACCGCGCCGGCCCGGTTCGACCAGGACTGGCGGATGTAATTGACCACCGCGGCCACCTCGTCGTCGCTAAGCTGCTGCGCAAACGGCGGCATCGAGTACGGCCGCGGGTCGCCTACGGTGGTCGGCGCGAAGCCACCCAACAGGACGCTGCGCACGGCGTCGGCGGCGCTGGGCTCGGTCACCGCGCCGTTGCCGTCCAGCGGTGGATAGATGCCGGGCACGCCTTCGCCCTGCTTGCCGTGGCAGGCGGCGCACTGCTGCGCGTAGAGCTCGCCACCCTGCACGTGGCCGGCGGCCCGCGCGAACGCAGCGGGCACAGGTGCTGGCCCGCGCGCAGGCAGCGCCCGCAGGTAGGTCGCCACCGCCCGCAGGTCCGCGTCGCTCATGTACTGCGTGCTGTTGCGAACCACGTCGGCCATCGGACCGAACGCCGCGCCCTTCGACGACTCGCCGGTCTTGAGCAGGTCCACGATGTCCTGGCCGCTCCAGCCGGCCAGGCCACCGCCCGGCTGCGTGCCGAGGCCAGGCGCGTACCATTCCTGCGCGGGAAGGCTTCCGCCGACGAGACGCCGCTTTTCCTCCATGGCACCCCAGGCGTTGCGCGGGGTATGGCATTCGCCGCAGTGGCCAAGGCCCTGCACCAGATAGGCGCCGCGGTTCCACTCCGCCGAGCGTGCCGGGTCAGGCCGGTACACGCCGGGCCGGAAGTACAGCGCACGCCATGCCAGCAGGCTGCTACGCACGTTGTAAGGGAACGAAAGCGCCGGCTCGCGGTTGGGCTGGCGCACCGGAGGCAGCGATTTCAGGTAGGCGAAGATCGCCCAAGCATCGTCGCGGGTGACCCGGGTGAACGAGGTGTAGGAGAACACCGGGTACAGCGGCTCGCCGTGGCGACCCCGGCCCTGGTGCAGGGCGCGCCAGAAATCCGCGAAGCGCAAGCGGCCGATGCCGGTATCCGGGTCGGGCGTGATGTTGGGCGTGGACAAGTCGCCGAACGGCGTCGCCAGCACGCGGCCGCCGGCATAGCGCCGACCGCCGCGCGCGGTGTGGCAGGCGGCGCAATCGCCCACGGTGGCGAGGTATGCGCCGCGCGCGACTAATGCGGGATCGCGCAGTTTCGCAGCTTCGGCCTGCCGCTGGGCGGCGTTCGCCGGGTGCAGGCGATCCGCCACGAACAGCCGCCAGCCTAGCAACACCGCTCCGCACAATAGCAGCACCAGGATGCCGCGTTGCCACCAACGTTTCATAGGCTCACCCCGTTCCTGCCAGGCACGCACCAGCCCGACGACGGCTCGCGCTGCGCGCCGGCGGGCAAGGGATGCACCTCGGCCGGCGCCGGCTGGCTGGCCATGCGGCGACCGCGGCGACATCGTCGCCGGTCATGCGATTCGCCACCACGACCATGCAGTCGGGACCGTTGCTGGCATGCCGGTGTACGCGCCACTCGTCGAGCTGGGTATCGAGACAGCGTAGGACCAGCCGGCCAGTCCCGGCACCATTGGCTCCACACCGGTCAGCGTGGCACCGTGGCAGCTCTCGCAAGCCGGTACGCCACGGCTGGAATCGCCATGGCGCACCGGTTGCTCGCCGCGTTGCCGTGCCGCGGCGGATACCGCCGGCACCGACTGTCGACAGTACGACACCCGGTGCGCCGCGAAGTATTCGGCGATCTGGCGCAGGTAGTCCCGCACCACGTAATCCATCGCCGCATGGCTGCGCCGGCCGTCCTGGAAGGACTCGAGCTGCTGCAGCAGGTAACCGGCCGGCTTGCCGTCCAGGCGCGACACCTTCGCATCGCCGGGCAGGCCTTCGCCGCGTCCGCCGTGGCAGCTGGTGCAGGCAGCCCTGCACTGCTGCATGGCTGCCGGGAACTCCATTGCCTTGGCTGCGCTGCCAATACCGGACGCAAGCCACGCGACGCCGGCGCGGAACAGCCAGCGCAGGGGATGAGGAGAAATTCATCGGCATGATTGTAGTTTCGCAGGCCCGCACCAGACGGCCAAATCCAGACATCGCGACAACCTGCCGCGGCTGCATGCCGGCCGTATCGATGGCGAAACAGTTGCAAATGCATCTGTTGACTGCGCTGCAACATAGGCTCTAGTGTTGGCCCCATGTCGCCGCTGCCCGCCCTCGCCCGCATGATTTCCGCCTTGGTTTCCACCGGTCGCATGCCGTCGCGCGCGAGCGACATCGCCAGCATCATTACCCGCACGATTACCACCGGTACCGGTACCCGGTCCGGGCGGAGCGTCGTGCGTAACTGAGTTTTCCCACGCAACGGCCCGCCCTCGACGAGGCGGGCCGGCACACACCGACACGCCAGACAGGACGGGCCTCCCATCGGAGAGGTCGTCGTGATCACCTGTGCTATCGAGCAAGTCCCGCACCACTCGCTGCCGCCGCTGGCGATGCCGCGCATCGGCACCACCGGCCGGCGTACGCTGGCGATCGGCGTGATCGGCCCGGGTCGGGTCGGCAGGGCGTTGCTGGACCAGCTGCGTTCGGCGCAGTCGCGACTCGCGCATGAGCGTGCGCTGGATCTCCGGCTCTGCGGCGTGGTCGCGCGCCAGCGCATGTGGCTGGACTGCGACGACGCCGAGCTCAACGCCCGCCACGCCGGCGCGCAGACCTGGCGACCGAGTGACCTCGACGCCTTTGCCGCGCACGTGCACGGCGCGGGCGACCGCCACGCCCTGCTGATCGACTGCAGCGCCAGCGAGGCGGTGGCCGCGCACTACCCGCGCTGGCTGGCTGCCGGCCTGCACGTGGTGACGCCCAACAAGCTGGCCGGCAGCGGTCCGCTCGATCGCTGGCAGGCGATCCGCGCCGCATGCGCGAACGGCGCGCGCTTCCGCTACGAAGCCACCGTCTGCGCGGGCCTGCCGGTGGTGCAGACCCTGCGCGACCTGCTCGATACCGGCGACGAGCTGCTGGCCGTGGACGGCATGTTCTCCGGCACGCTGGCCTGGCTGTGCAACCGCCACGACGGACAGCAGCCATTCTCCGCGCTGGTACACGAGGCGCATGCACTGGGCTACACGGAGCCCGATCCGCGCGAGGATCTCTCCGGCCTCGACGTGGCGCGTAAGCTGGTGATCCTCGCGCGCGAAGCCGGCTGGCCGCTCTCGCTGGAACAGGTCGAAGTGGAGAGCCTGGTGCCGCCCGCGCTGGCCGCACTGCCGCCGAACGAATGCATGCAGCGGCTGCAAGAACTCGACGCCCCACTGGCCGCCAAGCTTGCCGAGGCGCATACCCGCGGCGGCGTGCTGCGCCATGTTGCCAGCCTCGACCGCCACGGTCGCGCCAGCGTACGCCTGGCGGTGCTGCCCACCACGCATCCGTTCGCGCACACCCGGCTGACCGACAACGTGGTGCAGTTCCGCACGCGCCGTTACTGCGACAATCCCCTGCTCGTGCAAGGCCCCGGCGCCGGACCGGAGGTGACCGCAGCCGGCGTGTTCGCCGACCTGCTGCGCATCGCCGAATCGCTGGAGGCGCAGGCATGAACGCCACCACCGTGCTGCAGGAACCCATGAACGCCTCGCCGTCCCGCCCCGCTCCACGCCGTGTGCGTGCCACCGCTTTCGCGCCTGCCTGCGTCGGCAATGTCGGCGTGGGCTTCGACATCCTCGGACACAGCATGGCCGGCGCCGGCGACCGCGCCGAAGTGCGTCGCATCGACGAACCCGTCGTGCGCATCGCGGCGATCCACGGCACCACCCACCCCTTGCCGCTGGACGCGCAGCAAAACACCGCCGGCGCCGCCCTGCTGTCTCTGCGCAAGGCACTGGGCCTGCGCCATGGTTTCGAACTCGAGCTGCACAAGGGCATCGCGCTGGGTTCCGGCATGGCCGGCTCGGCAGCCTCCTGCGTTGCCGCGCTGGTCGCGGCGAACGCGCTGCTGGAGAAGCCGTTGCCGCGCGAGGCGCTGTACGGTTTCGCGATGGATGGCGAGGCGGTGGCCAGTGGCGGCCGCCATGGCGACAACGTCGGCCCGCAACTGGTCGGCGGCTTGGCCTTGTCCACGCACGACCGCGTGCTGCGCATCCCGGTGCCGGCCGACTGGCATTGCGCGCTGGTACATCCGCATTTCGTGCTGGAGACGCGCAAGGCGCGCGCGGCGCTGGCCGGCGACTACAGGCTGGAAGAATTCGTGACGCAGAGCGCCAACCTCGCGCTGTTGCTCGCAGGATGCTTCCGCGGCAATGCCGCGCTGGTACGCGACGGCCTGAAAGACGTACTGGTGGAGCCGCGGCGTGCGCCATTGGTGCCGAACTTCGCCCGCGTGAAGCAGGCCGCACTCGACCATCGAGCAATGGGTGCCAGCATCTCCGGCGGCGGGCCCAGCGTATTCGGCTGGTTCGAACATCGCGCAGAAGCAGCGGCGGCTTCGGTCGCAATGCGGGCGGCGTTTGCCGAAGCCGGCCTGGACAGCGATGTGTTTGTCGCGCCGATCGACGGGCCGGCGGCGGATTTGGTCGACGATGAGGTGGCAGCATGACTCGCAAGGCTCATCGCCCTCTGCCCTGCGGGGAGACGGTCGGGCTGAGGGGTGGTTGCTCGCGACAATCTTTCGGTTCTGCAACCCTGCTCGCGTGCGGCGGGCTTTCGATCGCCTGCCGGCGTCCGAGCCACTCGTCTTTGCTGGACCACGCCACCGCCAGGAACGGTGGCGAACGGCGAAGCCGGCCCGGAGGGCGCTGGGCAGGATGCCCGGAGTCAAGAGAAATGGCCAAGCGAAATGGCTTGGTTCAACCCGCAAGAACTACAGGCAGGCCATGTCGAGGAGGTTGGATCTGCATCCGGCGACACGCGCTTCACAGCGGCCACGCCGCGCCGTACCTGAAGGCTGAAGGCAACAAGCGGTCACTTGTGATGGAGATGGGCCATGACTGAGTCGCTGTGTTATCTCAGCACGCGCGGCGGTGCGCCCGCAGCGACGTTGAGCGAAGCGGTCGCTGCGGGGTTGGCGCCGGATGGCGGGTTGTATGTGCCCGATCGCTTGCCGACGCTCACGCCAGTGGACTTCGATCCGAACGGCTCGCTGGCCGACACCGCGGCCACCTTGCTCGCACCGTTCTTCGCGGGCGATCCGCTCGCCGCCTGGCTATCGGCGATCTGCGCGGAGGCGCTGGATTTCCCGGTGCCGCTGCGCGCACTGCCGCACCGCAACGCGCAGATGCTGGAACTGTTCCATGGCCCGACCGCGGCGTTCAAGGACGTGGGCGCGCGCTTCCTGGCCGCCTGCCTGCGTCGCCTGCCACGCACCGAAGCGCGGCCGCTCACCATCCTGGTGGCCACCTCGGGTGACACCGGCGCTGCGGTGGCCGCGGCGTTCCATCGCCAGCCTGGCGTGCGCGTGGCGATCCTCTATCCCGATGGCCTCGTCTCGCCGCGCCAGGCGCACCAGCTTGGCTGCTTCGGCGACAACGTGCAGGCCTTGCGCGTGGCGGGTCGTTTCGATGACTGCCAGCGCATGGTGAAGGCAGCGCTCAACGATGCGGAACTGCAAGCCGCCGTGCCGCTCAGCTCCGCCAACAGCATCAGCCTTGGCCGCCTGCTGCCGCAGATGACCTACTACGCGCACGCCGCGCTGGCGTTCTGGCGCGAAAACGGCGAGCCGCTGAATTTCATCGTGCCCACCGGTAACCTCGGCAATGCGCTGGCCTGCCTGTGGGTACGTGCGATGGGCCTGCCGCTGGGCGAGGTGCGCCTAGCCTGCAATGCCAATGCCACCCTGCCGGAGTTCTTCGCCGGCGGCGACTACCGGCCACGCGAAGCCGTCGCCACGCTGGCCAACGCGATGGACGTGGGCGCGCCCAGCAACTTCGAGCGCCTGCGCTGGACCTTCCGCGACGACCCCACGCTGCGCCGCACCCTGCAGGCTGAAAGCGTGGACGACGCCACCATCCGCCGCACCCTCGCCATGCACGCCCGCGAACACGGCGAGACCTTCTGCCCGCACACCGCCACCGCGATGCACCGCCTCGACCGCCTGCGCGAACAGGGCGACGACCGGCCGTGGGCGGTGGTCGCCACCGCGCACCCCGCGAAGTTCGAGCAGGTCGTCGAGCCACTGCTCGGCCGCACCCTCGACGTCCCACCGGCGTTGGCGGCGATGCTGCAGCGCTCGGCCAGCGCGGAACCACTGGCTGCGGAAGATGAGGCATTGAAGCGCTGGCTGCACTGAAGCACCGGGCCGGCCACACGCTTCAACCCGGCCACGTACGCTTCGTCCGTGCCGGGTTTGACTGCGCTCGGCACGACAACGACCATCGGCACGCCCCTGGCGCCATCGCTCACCGGCATCTGCAGCACGCACGCTGGCTCATCCGGCCACACCCGCGCGGTCTGCATTGCGAGCGGGCAGTCGCAGTCCTCGCGCCCGGGCACGAAGCGGTGGGTCTCCGTCAGACCGCGCGCCGCCCCTAGCCAGCCCGACATGCAGGCTGGCCAAGATAGGTTGATCAAACGGCTCGACGGCTGCCGTTCAGTGCACCTCGACCACTGCCAGGCCCTGCGGCGGGATGTCCAAGGCGAGTTTGCCGTCGTGCAACGCCATTGACTCGGGCGCGGCCATGCGGCCGGCAACGCGCAACTGCCGGATCTGCTCGCGCGAGGGGAAGGCTGGACGGCCCATCCTGTCGAAGGTAGCGATCACGTTACCGTGCGTTTCGTCCAAGCGCCACACCGTCGCCGCGGCATGCGCCGGCAACGACGACAAGTCGAGCTCGAAGTGCTTGATGTCGCCCTTCGGCTTACCCGAGGTATAGCGGGCGGTATTGCCCACCGGCGGAGCGTAGTTCCACAAGGCCAGCACCAGGGTGCCGTCAGCGCGGCGGGTGGCAAGCGCCGAATCGGACGACAGCGGCAGGCGCACGTCACCCAGCTTGTGCAGCATCGCGAACGCGTTGAAGGACGGCTTTGGGATGCGGTCCTCGGCGATCAGGCCAAAGCCGCCGTAGAACGGCGAGCGCACCACGCCGCCCTCCTCGAACACGTCGGAGAACGACCAGTAGCTCATCGCGTCCACCTTGCCCGCGCAGGCGCGGATGGTGTTGGCCAGCCATGGGCCCATGTACACCGTGTCGGTGACGTTGGGCAGGTTGGCGTAGGAGGCGTTGAACTCGCTCATGATGAAGGGCAGCTCCGGATACGGCGAAGCCAGCACTTCCTTATGCACTTTGTCCACCGCACGGCAGACCATGTCCTTGCGCGAGATGTTCTCTCGGGTGTGGAACACGTTGTCCGCGGTGTCGTCGCCGTAGACGTGGGTACTGACGAAATCCACCGGCACGTTGGCTTCGTGCACGTGCTTAAGGAAATCGGTGACCTCCGCCGCCTGCGCCGTGGCGGGGCCGCCCACGCGCAGTCGCGGACTCACCGACTTCAGCGCGCGCGCTGTGTGGTCATAGAGCGTGTAGTAGGTGGCCATCTTGGGATGGCCGGCCCAGAAGCCGATGTTAGGCTCGTTCCACACCTCGAAGTACCACTTGGAAACTTCACCAATGCCATAGCGCGCGACCAGGTGCTGCGCGAAGGCGCGGATCATGCCGTCCCACAGCGCGTAGTCCTTCGGCGGCGCCACGTTGGGGTGGTACCAGAAATCCTGGATCGCGTTGGGGTCCGAGGTCATGTCGTTCGGCATGAAGCCCAGCTCCACGAACGGACGCACGCCGCGCGCTAGCAGGCCGTCGTAGATCTGGTCCACATAGGAGAAGTTGTAGACGGGCTGGCCGTCCTTGCCCGACTTGTCGGCGGCGTTGTAGAACGGTCGGCCGTTCCTGCCCAGTTGGAACAGGCCCACCTCGCGGTCGAAGATACCGTGGAAGCGCACGTAACCGAAGCCGGTGGCCTGCTTCACTTCGGTTAGGTCCTTGCGGTAGTCGTCGCGCAACGCCAGCACCGCGCGGCCGGAGCCGAACATCTGTTCCCAGTAATGGGGAAACGGCGTACCCGGCGCCTTCGCGTCCACCGCGATCCGCACGTCGTCGCTAGCGACGGGAGCCGCATGGACGCCGCCAACCGCGCACAGGCAGGCTGCGAACAAACCCAGCACGGCACGCTGCGGCATCTTCTTCGTGTGTTTCATTTCGTTCCCTCCGCGCCGCGGCGCATCTTCGTTTTCAGGATTCGCCCAGTACGCCGCCATGGCTCTCGATCACCCGGGCGTAGTACTTCGCACTGGCCTTCGGCGTGCGCTTCTGCGTGGCAAAATCGACGTGGTACAGGCCGAAGCGCTTGGCGTAGCCCTGCGACCATTCCAGGTTGTCCATCAGCGACCATGCGTAATAGCCGCGGAGATTCACGCCGGCCTCGATGGCGCGGTGCGCAGTCTTGAGGTGCTTGCGCAGGTAATCGACGCGCAGCGGGTCCTCCAGCACCTCGCCCTCCACCGTCGGCGGGTCGTAGAACGCGGAACCGTTCTCGGTGATGTAAAGCGGGATGTCGCCGTAGCGCTGGCGGAAACCGGTGAGCATGTCGACCAGGCCCGGCTCGTAAACCTCCCAGCCCGTTTCCGTGCGCGTGTGCTGGAGCTGCGCCACTGGGGTGGCGCGCAGCGGGAATGCACCGGCATCGTGCCGGACCACGGCGCGGGTGTAGTAGTTGAGTCCGACGAAATCGACCGGCTGCTTGGTCAACCGGAAGTCGTCCGCCGGGAAATCCGGCCACGCCTTACCGTACACCTCCGCCAACTCGGGCGGATAGCTGCCCAGCAGTGCCGGATCGGCGAACTGCAGGTTCATGTAGGCGTCGGCGCGGCGCGTGGCGGCGAGGTCTTCCGCACTGCCGGAATGCGGATACTTGGGCTCGATATTGAACACTACGCCGATCGCGTGCCGGCCATGCGCGCGGTAGGCCTGGATGCCCGCCCCGCTGGCCCGCATCAGGTTGTGCGTGACGAGCGCCGCCTCGAACGGACTGCGGTGACCGGGCGCGAGCGTGCCGTTCAGATAGCCTCCGTCCACCACCACCCACGGTTCGTTGAGCGTGCTCCAGTACGGC
>DAIDKO010000161.1 GCA_027450005.1 Rhodanobacter sp.
CGCTTGGCGGTCAGTTTGCCCTCTCGTTCCCAGCGACGAATCGTGCTCGTCGCTCGACCGATACGTTGGGCGAATTCGCTTATCCGATATTGATTGCTCATAGTGAGTATTTATAGATAGTTATGAGCACATATCAAGCATCAGTTAATTACTCCTAGGCATCTAAGAAAATGCCGCCCATCGGGCGGCATTTTTGTTGCGGAGTGGCGCACCGATCAGCCGGCCATGCCCTTCTTCAACGTATCGATCAGCTTGGCGACCGCACCGGCAGTGCCCTGCGCACGCACTTCGCTGGCGCTGCTGCCACTGGGATTCACAGTGACCTGGACCGGATGCGTTCCGGTGCTGGCGCCCTTATGCTTGTGGCTAAACAGACGACCGAAGAAACCCTTCTTCTTCAGCGTCACGTCTTCGCCGCCCACCACGTTCACGGTGTAAGTGTGCGCGCTGTCGTCGTGGCTGACGACCTTGCCGGCGCTACCGGCAGCCAGCAGCTGACCTACTTTCTGGTAGGTGCCATCGACGCTGCCATTGACCACGAAGGCGTCCGAGATCTGGCCCGCAGGGATCGCGGCCTGCTGGCCCGAACCCGGTGGCGGAATCACCAGCGCCGCGGTGGCCGGAGGCGTATCGAGGCCCGGCGGAATTTCCAGCGGAGCCTCCTGCTTGGCCGTTTCCCACGCCTTCGTGGATCGGAACATGCCGCAACCGGAGAGCAACAGGCCCGCAAAGGCGAGCGCCGGCAGGGTCACGAGTAGCGAGGATTTCTTCATGCAAGGGTTTCCGTGGAAGGTTCGTTGATGGCCGCCAGGGCGGCTTACGATCAGGCGGCGTGCGCCAAGGATGCCAGACTGGACAGCGCATCGCGCAAACGGGCGCGATCCGGGCCTTCGGCCAGCTCCACCAGAGGCAACCGCGGCAGCGCCGTACCCAGCCCCAGTTCCAGCAAACCGGCCTTCACCGCAATCGGGTTGGGTGCGCAGTTAAGCGCCTGCACCAAAGGAGCCAGCGCATCGTCACAACGCGCGCTGGCAGCATGATCGCCACCCGTCGCCGCGTCGCACAGCGCACGGAACGCCCTCGGCGCCGGGTTCGCCACCACCGAGATGGTGCCGGCAGCACCGGCCAGCATGGCCCGCGCCGCCGTACCGTCGTCGCCGGAGAGATAGACGAAATCCGGGCGCGCAAGTTCCGCAAGCGCAGCGATGCGCTCGGCGTCGCCACGCGCCTCCTTGATGCCGACGATGGCGGGGTGCCCGGCGAGCTGCGCCACCGTCTCCGGCAGCAGGTCGCAGGCAGTACGGGCCGGTACGTTGTAGAGCAGCACCGGCAAGCCGCCGTGTTCGGCGACCTCGAGGAAGTGACGCCGCATGCCTTCCTGCGTGGGGCGCACGTAGTACGGCGTCACCACTAGCGCGGCATCGGCGCCCAGTGCGCTGGCGCGGCGAGTCAGCGCCACGGTCTTCGCGGTACCCGCCTCGCCGGTGCCGGCGATCACCGGCACGCGACCGGCGACATGCTCCACCGCAAACGCGAGCAGACGATCGAATTCGTCGTGCTCGAGCATGTGCGCCTCGCCGGTGGAACCGGACACCACCAACGCCTGCGTGCCACCAGCGAGTTGGTAGTCGAGCAGGCGCGCGAACGCCGGCAGGTCGAGCGCGCCGTCGGACGAGAACGGCGTCGCCAGCGCGCAGATGCTTCCGCGAATGTCCAAAGGTCGAATACCGCTTGATAAACCAGCCTTGCATGTTACTTGCGGGCTTGCTGGAGCGGCAAGTAAGCTGGCCGGCGCGATTCCCGCGCCGCGCGGGCTCCGGCACAGGCCATTCCATTGAAACCGACGCCCCCCGCCCGTTCGGGCAGCGACAACCAGTTGTTGATCCACGCACTGACTTCGGCCGCCCATTCGCCGCTCACCGCGCTGACCCGCCGCATTGCCGACGCCGGCTGCAGCTTGGCCGAATCGCGAGTGGCCACCATCGGCAACGAGGTATCAATCATGCTACTGGCCAACGGCGCCTGGGATGCACTGGCCAAGCTGGAGACCGCACTGAACAAGCTTGCACGGGACGAAAACCTGCGCCTGGCCCATTACCGCACCACACCGCGCGAACCGAACTCGCATCTGCTGCCGTACATGGTGGAGATCATCTCCGCCGACCGCCCTGGCATCGTGGCGCGCATCGTGGAGTTCTTCAGCCAGCAGGGCATCAGCGTTGAGCAACTGCACTCCACCCGCTACCACGCCATGCAGACAGGCGCGGAGATGTTCCAGGCGCAGTTCACGATCGGCATTCCGTCCGACCTGCACATCGCCGCCTTGCGCGACGACTTCCTCGAACTGTGCGACGGGCTGAACCTGGACGCCATCATGGATCCGGTCAAGTTCTAGCGACTTCGGCGGCCGATCCGGCGCGGACCTGAGTTCTTAGGATGCGCCTGTAAGACGCCTGCTGACAAGGCTGTCTCCGTCACATTCATCGCGCTAGTCTCTCTTCGCACATCAGCGAGACCCCGCCGGGTTTCCGGAGAGACCATGCCAGATATCGGAAAGAAGGCCCCCGCCCTCAGCGGCATCACCGGCGACGGCAGCACGCTCAAGCTCGCCGACCTCAAGGGCCAATGGATCGTGGTGTATTTCTACCCCAAGGATGCCACCCCGGGCTGTACCAGCGAGGCGCAGGACTTCCGCGACCTCTACCCGAAATTCCGCAAGCGCAACGCCGAGGTCGTCGGCGTCTCGCGTGATTCGGCGAAATCCCACGCCAACTTCGCCGCGAAGCAGGAACTGCCGTTCCCGCTGGTATCCGACGAGGGCGAAGCCTGGTGCAAGGCCTTCGATGTCATCCACGAGAAGGTCCTCTACGGCAAGCGACATATGGGCGTGGTGCGCAGCACCTTCCTGATCGCGCCGGACGGCAAGCTGGCTGCCGAATGGCGCGGCGTGAAGGTGCCCGGCCACGCACAGGCCGTGCTCGACGCCATCCCCGCCAAGTGACCGCACCGCTGCAAGCCATCGCCACCGCGGCACCCGCCCTGCCGCGTTCCCTTCGTATTGTCCCACGCGAGGTCCCTGCCGCATGACCGCAAGCAAGCGCATCTACGCCCTGGATACCAACGTGCTGCTGCACGATCCGACGTCGCTGTTCCGCTTCGAGGAGCACGACGTGTTCATCCCGATGACGGTCCTGGAAGAGCTGGACGAGAAGAAGAAGGGCGCCTCTGAAGTCTCGCGCAACGGCCGTCAGGTCAGCCGCTTCCTCAACGAGCTGATCGTGCGCGGCAACGGCCGCGGCATCAGCAACGGCCTGGAGCTGACCAACCCGCAGGGCGTCAACCTCAAGCGCGGCGGCGCCGTGGGCCGGCTGTATTTCCAGCAGCGCACCAGTGCCAACCACGGCAAGGCGGACAACCTGATCCTCGCCGCGGTGATCGAACTGCGCGAGCAGAATCCCGAGCGCGCGGTGATCCTGGTCAGCAAGGACATCAACCTGCGCATCAAGGCGAAAATATACGGCATCGACGCGGAGGACTACGAGAACGACCGCGCGCTGGACGATTTCGCCCTGCTCTATACCGGCTCCAACGCCCTGCCCGAGAACTTCTGGGACACGCATCCGGAAGTACAGTCCTGGAACGAGCGTGGCCGTACCTACTACAAGCTGACGCGCCGCGAGGACGAAGATTGGCATCCCAACCAGTGCCTCTACCTGCCCGGCGAAGGCGGCGTGGAATTGCGCGTGCTCAGGGTCGACGACGACAAGGCCACGCTCGCACTGATGGACGACCACAGCCACGCCAACCATCACGTGTGGGGTATCGCGGCACGCAACCGCGAGCAGAACTTCGCGCTCAACGTGTTGATGGATCCCGACGTGGACTTCGTCACCCTGCTCGGCACCGCCGGTACCGGCAAGACCCTGCTGGCACTGGCTGCCGGCCTGGCCCAGGTGATGGACCAGCAGCGCTACCGCGAGATCATCATGACCCGCGCCACGGTGAGCGTGGGCGAGGATATCGGCTTCCTGCCCGGCACCGAAGAGGAAAAGATGACGCCCTGGATGGGCGCGCTCACCGACAATCTCGAAGTGCTCGCCAACCCCGAGGAAGGCGGCTCGTGGGGCCGCCAGGCCACCAACGACCTGCTTGCCTCGCGGATCAAGATCCGCTCGCTCAACTTCATGCGCGGGCGAACCTTCCTGTCGCGCTACCTGATCATCGACGAAGCGCAGAACCTCACGCCCAAGCAAATGAAGACCCTGATCACCCGCGCCGGCCCCGGCACCAAGATCGTCTGCCTCGGCAACGTCGAGCAGATCGACACGCCCTACCTCACCGAAACCACCTCCGGCCTCACCTATGCGGTGGATCGCTTCAAGCAGTGGGAGCACTCGGCGCACGTCACCCTGCGCCGTGGCGAGCGTTCGCGACTCGCGGATTTCGCGTCCGAGGCGTTGTAATACCGGCATCGACCGGCCACCCACATGCGAGAGAGAGAGAGATCCAGACGCGTAAGAGGGTCCCAGGTGCCATGAGCATCCTGTTGGGAGCCTTCATGACCTGTGGCTGGGTTGAAGGAAAGAATGGTCCATGCTACCCGGCCGGAGATACGGTCTCCGCCGAGGGTTACCTGATGGGCCAATGGGGCGCGCGCATCTGCGGCCTTGCCTACCGGCTGATCGGTATTTTCTACCTTTGAGGATGGCCAAGCCCTCCCCCCTGACACCACCCATGCCCCACGCACCACCACCAATCGCCCTCACCATCGCCGGCTCCGACTCCGGCGGTGGTGCGGGCATCCAGGCCGACCTCAAGACCTTCCATGCCTATCGGGTACACGGGCTGTCGGCCATCGCCGCGATCACCTCGCAAAACACGCGCGGCGTGACCGCGGTACACACGGTGCCGCTCGTGCATATCCGCAGCCAGATCGCTGCGGTGTTCGACGACTTTCCCGTCGGCGCGGTGAAGACCGGCATGCTGGGCAGTGCGGCCATCGTGCGGCTGGTGGCGCGCGAGATGGCGGCACGCAAGCCGGCGTGGCTGGTGGTCGATCCGGTGATGATCGCTACCCGTGGCACGCGGCTGCTCGACGAGAACGCCATCGCGGTGCTAGTGAACGAACTTATCCCGCTGGCGGACGTGCTCACGCCCAATCTGCCCGAGGCCGAGGCGCTGCTGGGCTACCCGCTCCGCAGCGCGAAGGACTGCATGCGCGCCGGCGCCGACCTGCGTGCACTGGGCGCCGGTAGCGTGCTGCTGAAGGGCGGGCACGGCGGCGGCCGCGAAGTGGTAGACCGCTTTTTTGACGTGCGCGGCGTGATGGAGTTGCGCCATCCCCGGCTGAAACTTGAGGCGCACGGCACCGGCTGCTCCCTGGCCTCGGCGATCGCCGCCGGCTTGGCCGGGGGGCGGTCGCCGCGCATCGCCGTGCGCCGCGCCGTGGCCTACGTGCAGCACGCACTGGCGCGCAGCTACCAGCCCGGCGGCGCAGCGCTACACGTGCTGTCGCACTGACCCACCCCATCGCGGCGGCCGTTGGCGCGGGCGCTAGAATGACGGCCAGCCCGCACCCGACTGTCTACCGATGAACCTGCGCCTAGTCCTGCTGATCCTGCTCCTGCTGTTCGTGCTTTGCGTGCTGCTGGTGCACCTGCGCGGGCGCGTACGGCTGCGCTTCGACCGCCAGTTGGTTGACCACTCAGCCATCTTCGCGCCCTACAACCTGCTGATGTACGCGTTCTCGGCAGTGCCGGCACGGCCCATCCTCGAGCGCCGCGGCTTCCCTCAGTTGGACCTGCTGCAGGCGAACTGGCAGACCATACGCGAGGAGGCGCTGTCGCTGTTCGATGAAGGCCATATCCGCGCCGCGCAGCGCAGCAACGACGCCAGCTTCGACAGCTTCTTCCGGCAGGGCTGGAAGCGCTTTTACCTGAAGTGGTATGGCGAACCGCTGGCCTCGGCCGAGGCGTTGTGCCCGAAGACGGTAGCCCTGCTGCAATCCATTCCCAGCATCAAGGCGGCGATGTTCGCCACGCTGGCGCCGAACAGCAAGCTCAACCGGCACCGCGATCCCTTCGCCGGCTCGTTGCGCTACCACTTGGGCTTGATCACGCCGAACTCGCGTGACTGCCGCATCTTCGTGGACGGCGAAGAGCATGCCTGGGGCGACGGCAAGGACGTGGTGTTCGACGAGACCTATGTGCACTGGGTGGAAAACAAGACCGACCAGACCCGGGTGATCCTGTTCGCCGACGTGGAGCGCCCGCTGCGCACGCGTTGGATGCGTGCGGTCAACCGGCGCGTGAGCGCCTTCATGGGCAGGATCACCGCCTCCCCGAATACCGAATCGCCGGAGGAGAAGACCGGCTTCGTCAACCGGTTGTTCGCGCTCAGCCAGCACAACCGCGAACGCAGCCGTGCCTTCAAGAGAAGGCACCCAAAGCTGTTCCGTACCCTGAAATACCTGGGATTGCTGTTCCTGGCATGGCTGATCCTGTGCGCGCCGTGGCCGTTTGCACGCTGAGGCGGTAACATCGACGCCACCTCGCGAGTCCTTGCTGCGATCCCTTCGAGGAAACCGCCATCGACCCGCAGACCGCCCTGTTCCATCAACACCTTCCGCACCTGGTCGGGCTGGCCTGCCGCATGCTCGGCACGCCCGCCGACGCCGAGGACGTGCTGCACGACGCTTGGCTGTGCCGGCGCGCGCAGGACACCGCAGCACTGGACGATCCGGAAGGGTGGCTGGCCGCCGTGACCAGCAGCCTCGCTATGGACCGGGTGCGCCGCGCCAAGACCGGACGCGAGCCCTACCCCGGCCGTGGCTGCCGGGGTCGGGACGCCCGAGGCAACGCTGGAGCGCGACCAGAGCCTCACCCGGTCCTTCCTAACCCTGCTTGAGGGCTGGGCCCGGACGAGCGCGCCGCCTTCCTGCTCAACGAGGTGTTCGACTACAGCCATGCCGAGACGGCGGCCATCCTTGGCATCAACGAGAAACGAATCCGCAGGCCGGTGCGTGTATGCACTGAACGACCGATCCCGGCCACCGCCGCCCACCGATACAGGAGCCCTTCCATGACCCGCATTTCCGTCCAGCGCCACTACGCCGTCATGCAGCCGCTGATAAAGCTTGGCGAGGAGATCCGCCAACGCGGCCATCTCGACGCGAAGCTGGCCGATCTGGTGCTGATGCGCTGCTCACAGATCAACGGCTGCGCGTTCTGCCTCGACTTGCACAGCAAGGAAGCCCGCGCCGCCGGCGAAACCGAGCAGCGCCTGCACCTGCTGCCCGCCTGGCGCGAGACCAAGCTTTACAGCGAGGCGGAACAGGCCGCCCTGGCCTTCGCGGAGGAACTCACCGAGCTGCCCTCCCACGAGTCGGTCCCCGAAGTGCTCTACGAGCGGGTGCGACAGCACTTCGACGACGCAGGCGTGATCGACCTAGTGCTGCTAATCGGCCTGATCAACACTTGGAACCGGCTCAACATCGCTTTGCGCACCGAGGGCGGACTCTACAAACCCACCGCGCACTGAACACGCGGACGACACCCACGACAAGACGGCAGGATTACCATCCTGCACTGTTCCTATACACTTGAGCAAAGTTGCTCATAGGATTTATCCGCACTTCGTTGACGCGGCTTTCGCCGCCCAACTGAAGCCTCTTGACGCTCAGTTGCGCCGGAGGAACGCGCCAGCAGAATCCGCCGCACTTCGGTGT
>DAIDKO010000162.1 GCA_027450005.1 Rhodanobacter sp.
GTTGCCGCTGACGAACACAGTGCGCTGGCCGGTCTCCAGCTGCGTCGCCACCGCCGCAAACGGCAGCTTCAGCCGTTCGATGGGCTGGTGGTGCACGAGGTGGTTCACGTAGTCCTGCAGCGCCTTGCCGCGCACCAGTCCACCGGAGATCAGCCGCACGTCGCGGATCTTCGCTTCATGCAGACCGAACGCGGTTTGCTGCAGCTGGAACGGGTCCATGCCGCTGGTGTACAGCGCACCCACCACGCTGCCGGCGCTGGTGCCGGCCACCACTGGCTTCCAGCATCTTGATCACGCCGATGTGCGCGAAACCCTTGGCCGCGCCGCCCCCCAGCGCTAGGCCGATCCACAGGTTCGGCGGTGGTGGCACAGCCGGCGTCGGCACAGGCCTGGCCGCATGGGTGCAGGCACCCAGTGCGAGCGTGGCGAGCAGCAGCGATAGCAGGCGGCGAAACGGCATCGGTGGCGCCAGGGCGGTAGGAGGTGGCCGGTGGCGGAGTCTGGCCGTACCGCATGGCGCGTGCAGGGTGCGGAAAAGGCGGCGCGCTTACCTTGGCAGCACGCCCCTGGGAGCGGCCTAAGCGTCAGCCCTGCGCGCCGTCCGCCTCGCGGTGGTAGTGCGCGGCGAGCTCGACTTCTTGCTTCGAGCCCAGGAACACCGGCACGCGCTGGTGCAGGCCGACGGGCTGCAGTTCCATGATGCGCTCGCGCCCGGTGCTTGCCGCGCCGCCGGCCTGCTCGACGATGAAGGCCATTGGGTTGGCCTCGTACATCAGCCGCAGCTTGCCGCCCTTGTCGCGGATCTTGGCGTCCAGCGGGTAGAAGAACACGCCGCCGCGGGTCACGATGCGGTGCACGTCTGCCACCATCGAGGCGACCCAGCGCATGTTGAAGTCGCGCCCGCGCGGGCCGTCCCTGCCGGCCAGCAGCTCGCCGATGTAACGCTGCATCGGCGCCTCCCAGTGGCGCTGGTTGGACATGTTGATGGCGAACTCGCCGGTCTGTTCCGGGATGCGGATGTCGCGGCGGCTCAGGATGAAGCTGCCGATCTCGCGATCCAGCGTGAACTCGTGCGTGCCATGGCCGAAGGTGAGCACCAGCAGGGTGCTTGGGCCGTAAACCACGTAGCCGGCGGCGAGCTGGGTGGTGCCTCGCTGCAGGAAGTCCTCGGCCTTGGGTTCGGTGACGTCGTCCGGGCAGCGAAGCACCGAGAAGATGGTGCCCACCGAGATGTTCACGTCGATGTTGGAGCTGCCGTCCAGCGGGTCGAACAGCAGAAGGTGCTGGCCCTTCGGGTACATGTCGGGGATCGGCTGCGGATCTTCCATTTCTTCGGAAGCGCAGGCAGCGAGATGGCCGCCCCAGGCGTTCGCTTCGAGCAGGATCTCGTTGGAGATCACGTCCAGCTTCTTCTGTGCTTCGCCCTGCACGTTGTCGGTGCCGGCTGCGCCCAGCACCCCGCCCAGTGCGCCCTTGCCGGTGGCCACGGCAATGCGCTTGCAGGCGCGCGCCACCACCTCGATCAACAGCGTAAGTTCGGTGTTGATGTAGCCGGCGCGACGTTCCTCGATCAGGAACTGGATCAGCGAAACGGGCTTCATGGCGTATCCGTGTAGTCGGTGGTGCGCGCATTGTCCGGGCTTGGCCTGAATCGCGCCATGTCCCTAGCCTGCTGCTGACACCAGGCTGTCAGCAGGGGGTATGCAAGCTGTGTCTCCAATCAAGGAGGCAATGGCATGCGCGATACGGTCTATTTCCTGGTTTTCGATGGCTACGCCGACTGGCAGGCGGCCCTGGCGCTCTGCGAGATCCGCCGTCCCGGTGACTGGCGGGTACGGGCAGTGGGTTTCTCGATGGCGCCGGTGACCTCGATGGGCGGCCTCGTGGTGCAGCCCAAGCTGACGCTGGCCCAGCTCGACCTGACCCGTGCCGCGCTGCTGATCCTGCCCGGCGGCCATCTGTGGAGACGTGGCGAGGGCCTGGCTGCGGTGGTAGCCGCGCGCCACGTGCACGCGGCCGGCACGCCGGTGGCCGGTATCGACGGCGGCGTGCTGGCGCTGGCCCGCGCCGGCCTGCTCGATCACTGCCGGCACACCGGCAACCATCCCGGCCACATCGGGCGGCACGCGCCCGACTATCGCGGCGCCGAGCAGTACGACGCTAGGGTGCTGGCGGTGAGCGACGGCGGCACGCTCACGGCCAGTGAGCTCGGCAGCGTGGAATTCGCACGCGAGGTGATCCGCACGCTGGATCTCTACAACGCGAGCGACCGTGAACACTGGTTCCGCCTCTACAAGCGCGCCCTGCCGCCGCCGTGGCTGGCCGATGCCACCGCCGTGGCAGCTTGAATGCGCTCGTCCGAGAGCACGGCCTCGATCGGGTTCCCCTGACGCGGGCGCGGTCCGCTGTGGCGAATCCAGCCGCGCCATGCAGGCCCGCACGTTTGAATGGAGTGCACACAATGACCAGGAAATCCGTCATCGACCGGGTGCTGATGGCCGACCGCCTGCTCTACCTGCAGGGCCTGCTGCGGGACGGGCAATACCGCCTGCCGGCAAGCCCCGCGCAAAAGCCCGCCGCGAGGCGCCGGCGCATGCTTCTGGCGGCGCTGACCGGCCTGCGCCACATCGTTTCGTCGACGAGGAACACGCCATGAAAAAGACCTATCACGGCAGCTGCCACTGCGGCGCTGTGCGCTACGAAGTCGATCTCGACCTGGCCGCCGGCACCGGTCGCTGCAACTGCTCTATCTGCGCCAAGACACGCTGGTGGGGCGTCACCCCTCCGCCGCAGGATTTCCGTCTGCTGGGCGGCGAGGACGCATTGTCCGACTACCAGTTCGGCACGCTGAGCGCCCATCACTTGTTTTGCCGCCATTGCGGCGTGCGCGCGTTTGGACGCGGCTACGTCGAGCAGATCGGCGGCGACTACGTTTCGGTCAACCCGGCCTGCCTCGACGATGTGCAGCCGCAGGAGCTGATCGATGCGCCGCTGCGCTGGTCCGACGGCCGTGCCAACGACTGGATGAACCCACCCGCCGAAATACGGCATCTCTGAGGAAGCGAGCATGGCCAGACCCATTATCAACATCGACGAGCTCGAGCCGATCCCGCTCGAGGTTCTGAACCGGCAATACGGCGGCGGGCCGATGCCGGCGAAATTCGCCGGCGGCATGGCGCCGATCGGGCATCGGCTGGGCGCGCAGAAGCTCGGCTACAACCTCACCGTCGTGCCGCCCGGCAAGCGTGCCTTCCCGTTCCACTCGCATCGCGTCAACGAGGAGATGTTCTTCGTGCTCGAGGGCACGGGCGAACTGCGCATCGGCACCGAAACCTGGCCGATCCGCGCCGGTGACGTGATCGGCTGCCCGCCCGGCGGGTCGGAGACCGCGCATCAGATCACCAACACCGGCACGGCCACGTTGCGCTACCTCGCGGTGTCCACAAGCCAGACCCCCGAAATCTGCGAGTACCCCGACTCGGGCAAGTTCGCCGTCATGCATGCCACCGGCATGGATGCGTACGGCAAGCCGCAGGGCTTCCGTCACGTGGGCCGGACCGCCGACGGCCGCGACTATTGGGACGGCGAGTAAACGAAGCGCACTGGCGATCGGCGCGCGGGCGGGCCACCATGAAACGATGCGCCGCGCCGACCGCCTGTTCCTCATCATCCATGCCCTGCGTGGGCGCCGCACCGCGCTGCCCGCGCGCAACCTTGCCGAGACGCTGGGCGTGTCGCTGCGCACGGTCTACCGCGACGTGGCCGACCTGCAGCTTTCCGGCGTGCCGATCGAGGGCGAGGCCGGCGTCGGCTACGTGCTGCGCAAGGGCTCGGACATCCCGCCGCTGATGTTCACCGCCGACGAACTCGAATCGCTGGTGGTCGGTACCCGCTTCGTGCGCGCGTTCGCCGGCGACCGGCTTGCTGCCGGCGCACAGGCGGCGCTGCTGAAGATCGAGGCGGTGCTGCCGCCCGAGCTGCGCGAGCGCGCTGCGCGCACGCGCATCTACGCGCCGGTGTGGCGCGACCGGGGCCGCGCCGATTTCGCCGCGCGCATCGACCTGCTGCACGCAGCGATCGAGGCGCGCCAGGTCCTGCGGATGGAATACAGTGACGAGGCCGGCAACCTCAGCACGCGCGAGATCGAGCCGCTTTGCCTGGCGTTCTGGGGCGGCAAGTGGACGCTGGGCGCGTGGTGCCGGTTGCGCGAAGGCTTCCGCAATTTCCGCCCGGACCGCGTCGCGGTCTGCACCGCCTCCGGCGAGCGTTTCGACGACTATCCGGGCCGTAACCTCGATGCCTACCTGCAGGCCGTGGGCGGATATTACGGCGGTCTCGACTAGCAGTCCGTCGCCTGCCCGGTCCGCGCCGGACGATTCGCACGGCGCCATCGGCGCATCCGCTCGGTTACGCTCGCAACACCGCCCTCGCCAAACGAGCCGAGCAATGTCGCCCAGCGCCCCCCACCCCCTGCTGTCGGTCCCCCCCGCCAGGCTGCACCCGACCCAGCTGACCGTCGGCAAGGCCGAAGTCGCGGCCAAGCGCGCGCAGTGGAAGGACCTCGGCCGGAAGAAGCGCAAGGAGCTGCTCGCAGCGCACTGGTTTCCCGGTGTGCTGGGGCCGAAGCAACAGGTCTACATCGTCGATCACCACCACCTCGGCCTGGCTTTGCTGGAAGAGGGCGTCGAGAGCGTGCCGGTGATGATCCAGCGCGACTTCTCCGGGCTGGCCCGGGACATGTTCTGGCGCACGATGGAATTCAATCGCTGGGCCCACCCGTACGACCGGCACGGCAGGCGCGCGGACTACGCCGCGATACCTGGCCAGCTCGCCGATCTCGCCGACGATCCCTACCGCACGCTGGCCGCGCAGGTGCGCAGGGCCGGCGGTTGCGCCAAGGACGCGGAGCCCTATGCGGAATTCCTGTGGGCCGATTTCTATCGGGGCCGCCTCAAACTGCCGGGCGGCAATATCGGCGCCAGAACGATGGAGAAAGCCATGCGGCTGGCACACAGCCGCGACACGGCCTACCTGCCGGGCTGGAGCGGCACCTGGGAATGAAGCCGACTCCGGACACGGGCGCCGCGGCGGGCGCGCATCGCATGGCCGACGTGCTGGCCGGGCTGTCGATCGCCGGCCTGCTGTTGCCCGAGGCGGTGGCGTATTCGGGCATCGCAGGCCTTCCGCCGCAGGCGGGCGTGATCGCGCTGTTCATCGGGCTGGCCTGCTATGGCCTGTTTGGCCGCAGCCGCTATGCGATCGTCTCGGCCACTTCATCCTCAGCGGCGGTGCTCGCTGCCGGCACGCTGGCGCTGGCGGGGCCCGCAGGCGCCGCACGCGCCGCGGTAGCAGCCACCCTGGTGCTGCTCACCGGCTGCTGCTTCCTGGTCGCCGGTGTGGCCCGGCTCGGCGGCCTGTCGCACCTCATCGCGCGGCCGGTGCTGCGCGGCTTCACCTTCGGGCTGGCCTGCGTGATCGCGCTGAAGCAGCTGCCCAACCTCAGCGGCCTGCCGGGCCTGCAGGGCGACTTCCTGCCTTCGCTGCTGGTGGAGCTGCTACGCGCGGTGGGCGGCATCAACCCGGCGGCGTTGGGAGCGGGTGCGGTGGCACTGTTGCTGCTGTTCCTCGCCGAGAAGCTGCGACGGTTGCCGGGCAGCCTGCTGGTGATCATGCTGGGCATGGCCGCGTCCGGCTGGCTGGCGCGTCACGGCGTCGCGCTGACCGGTACGATCGACCTGGTCCCGGCTTGGACGCTGCCGGCTTGGCCGCGGCCCGACCAGTGGCTGCCCAGCGTGGAGCTAGCCGCGGCGGTCCTGCTGGTGCTGTATGCCGAGTCCTACGGCTCGATCCGCGCGTTCGCCCTGAAGCATGGCGACCCGGTGCAGCCCAATCGGGACCTGCTGGTGTTGGGCATGGCGAACGCGCTGTCCGGCCTGCTGCATGGCATGCCGGTGGCCGCGGGCTATTCCGGCACCTCGGCGAACGAGGCGGCCGGCGCGCAGTCTCGGCTGGCCGGGCTGGTGGCCGCGGCGACCCTACTGTTACTGGTGGTGCTGCTGCTGCGCTGGATCGAGCGCATCCCGGAACCGGTGCTGGCGGCGATCGTGATCCACGCGGTGAGCAAGTCGTGGCGACTGTCCGTGTTCCGGCCGTACCTGCAGTGGCGGCGCGATCGCCTGGTGGCTCTGGCCGCGGTGGTCGCGGTGCTGGCGCTGGGCATCCTCGACGGCCTGCTCGCGGCGATCGCCTTCAGCCTGGTGATGCTGATACGCCAGCTGGCGACGCCGCGGATCAGCGAGCTGGGGCGCCTGCCCGGCAGCCACGACTTCGTGACCCTCGTCGAGCATCCCGACGCGCGCTCGCCGGACGGCCTGCTGATCCTGCGCCCGGAGGAGCCGCTGTTCTTTGCCAACGCGGAGAGCGTGCTTGCGCTGGCGCGGCAGCGGGTGGAAAGCTGCGCGGATTGCCGCACCGTTGTGCTCAGCCTGGAGGAATCGCCGGACCTGGACGGCACCACGCTGGAAGCGCTCGCGGATTTCGCCGCGTGGCTGGGCAGCCGCAACACGCCGTTGCGCGTGGCGCGGCTGAAGGACGGGGTGCGCGAGCTGCTGCTGCGGGCGGCGTTGCCCCAGCTTCCGCCACAAGCGCTGGATTACTGGAGCGTGGAAGATGCCGCCAGGGCAGCCATCGCCGCGCCGCCATCGACGGAGACCTCGCAACAGTGAAGATCACGAAAGCCATGCCATGGCTGGCCCTAGGCGCGTTGTGCCTCGCCGCACCGGCCTGGGCGGCGCACGGCGCCAATGCGCGGTTCAAGCAGATCTACCGTACCGAGTGGGCGTGGCGCACCAGCCAGTTCGGCATCAGCGCGTCGGGCGAGTCGCAGCCCAGCGACGGCCGGCTGGACGACGTGGGGGCCGCCAGCCAGCAACGGCGGCTGGAGTACTGGCGCAAGGTGATGAAGCAGCTGGATAGCGTCGACGTGCGGCAGCTGTCGCCGGAGAACCGTGTCAACTATGCGGTATACCGCGAGCAGATCCGCAACTTCATCGCCGACCAGCAATTCAAGAACTGGCAGATGCCGTTCAACAGCGACTCGGCTTTCTGGAGTGACCTCGACGACGAGTTGGGCGGCGACCAACTGCGCACTGTGCAGGACTACCGCCGCTACCTTGACCGCCTCGGCGAGATCCCGCACTACTTCGACCAGCAGATCGCCAACATGCGGCTGGGCCTCCAGCGCGGATTCAGCGTGCCGCGTGCGGTCCTTGCGGGCCGCGACAAATCGATCGCGGCGGTGGCGGAGCTCACCGACCCCACGGCCTGCAGCTTTTACGCGCCGTTCGAGCACGTGCCGCCGGATATCCCGGCCGACGAGGCGCAGGCGTTGCGCGGCGAGGCGCTGCAGCGCATCCGCGACCAGGTGATCCCCGCCTACGCCAAGCTACTGAAGTTCTTCGACGACGAGTACGTGCCGCAGGCACGTACCACGCTGGCAGCTGAGGCGTTGCCTGACGGCAAGGCCTACTACCGCCAGCAGATCCGCGAATACACCACGCTGGACCTTACGCCCGACCAGATCCACCGGATCGGCCTGCAGCAGGTCGCGAAGATCCACGCCGAGATGCTGGCGGTGATGAAGCAGACCGGCTTCGATGGCAGCTTCGCCGACTTCCTGCACTACCTGCGTACCGATCCGCGGTTCTACGCCAAGACGCCGCAGGAGCTGCTTGACAAGACCGCGTGGGTAGCCAAGGAAGTGGACGGCCAGATGTCGCGGTTCTTCGGCCACCTGCCGCGCAAGCGTTTTACCATCGTACCGGTGCCGGCCGACATCGCGCCGTACTACACCTCCGGCCGCGGCGGTGCGGATGCCTACCTGGTCAACACCTACGACCTAAAATCACGTGCGCTGTACAACATGCCGGCGCTGACCCTGCACGAGAGCTATCCCGGTCATTCGCTGCAACTGGAGCTGGCTGAGGAGAGCCACGGCCAGCCCGCGTTCCGTCGCGACGGCTACATTTCCGCCTACGGCGAGGGGTGGGGGCTGTACTCGGAATACCTCGGCAACGAGATGGGCATCTACCGAACGCCTTACCAAAAGTTCGGTTTCCTCACCTACCAGATGTGGCGCGCCTGCCGGTTGGTGGTCGATACCGGTATCCACCACCTCGGCTGGACGCGCCAGCAAGCCATCGACTACCTCACCGAAAACACCGCACTGAGCAAACTGGAAATTGCCAACGAGGTGGACC
Source organism: Rhodanobacter sp. (assembly GCA_027450005.1). Taxonomy (GTDB): domain Bacteria; phylum Pseudomonadota; class Gammaproteobacteria; order Xanthomonadales; family Rhodanobacteraceae; genus Rhodanobacter_A. The sequence goes on from DAIDKO010000162.1 coordinate 8,259, forward strand.
GGTACATCAGCTGGCCCGGCCAGGCCGACAGCTACGAGCTGGGCTACCTCACCATCCTGCGGCTGCGCGCCGAGGCGGAAAGGGCGTTGGGCGCCAGATTCGATATCAGGGCCTTCCACGACACCGTGCTCTCCACCGGTTCGGTGCCGCTGCCGGTTCTGGAGCAGCGTATCGACCGCTTCATCGCCGAGGGCGGGCCGGAGCCGGATTTTGGCCACGATCGCGGAAAGGGCTAGTTGTCCAACCCGGCTTGCCGCTCACCTTCGGCAAACCGGCGACACGCACGCACGACTACCAGCGTCATGGCACCACCTCCCTGTTCGCCGCACTCGACGTGGCCACAGGCAACGTGATCGGCTAACTCAAACGTCGGCACCGTAGCGTGGAGTTCCTGCAGTTCCTCAAGGCGATTGATGCCGCAGTGCCGAAGGACCAAGAGGTTAACCTGATCATCGACAACGACGGCCCGCACAAGACCGACAAGGTGCGTGCGTGGTTTGCGCAACACCCGTGCTACCACGGGCATTTCACCGTTCCGTCAGACTTGCTCGATCATGCGCAAACATGATCGAAGCCGACTTCCTGCTTCGCAGAGGCCGGTTTCACGCGCACCTTGCGGCGCGCGCCAGAGCCTTCCTCTCCACAGGCTGAAACCGCAGAACTTGCGGCCAGATTCTTGATGTTCACAGCGGCGTTGACGTCGCGGTCGTGATGCGC
>DAIDKO010000163.1 GCA_027450005.1 Rhodanobacter sp.
CAACGGGTCCAGCAGCGGCTGGCCGGCGTTCTCGGCTTCACGCACCTTCTTGTTGAAGCCGCCGAGGTTGCGCACGCCCACCGCGGCCATCAGCTTGTAGCGGCGCTCCATCTCGGCCACGCACCAGCGCAGCGCGTTGGCAGCTTCCTTCATGTCCGTCACGACCGGCGCCAGCAGGTGCGGGATGCCCTCGTACACCGAGAGCTCCAGCATCTTCGGGTCGATCATGATCATGCGAACGTCCTTGGCGCTGGCCTTGTACAGCAGGCTCAGCACCATCGCGTTCACCGCCACCGACTTGCCCGAGCCGGTGGTGCCGGCCACCAGCAGGTGCGGCATCTTGGCGAGGTCCGCCACCACCGCGCGGCCGCCGATGTCCTTGCCAAGCGCCAGCGCCAGCGGCGACTTAGTCTGGTCGTACTTGTCCGAGCGCAGGATCTCCGACAGGTAGACGATCTGCTTCTTGGAGTTGGGGATCTCCAAGCCGATCACGTTCTTGCCGGGGATCACGTCCACCACGCGCACGCTCACCACCGACAGGCCGCGGGCGATGTCCTTGTCCAGGCTGGACACCTGCGAACCGCGGATGCCGGGAGCCGGCTCCAGCTCGAAGCGGGTGATCACCGGGCCGGGATACACGCCCACCACCTTAGCCTCGATGCGGAAGTCCTTGAGCTTCAGCTCGACCTGGCGAGACAGCACCTCCAGCGTTTCTTCCGAATACCCTGGGCCCTGCTCCGGCGCCTCGTCCAGCAGCGACAACGGCGGCAGCTCGCCCGGCTGCGAGGCGCCGGTAAACAAAGGAATCTGTGTTTCCAGCCTGGCGCGCTCGCTCTTGGCCACCGGCGCCAGGGGCGTCTCGATGCGCACCGGCTCGCGCCTGGCCTGCTTCGCCGCATCGGCCTTCTTCGCCACGTCGCGCTCGGCGCGCGCCTGCTGCGCCTTGATCGCCTCGGGTGCCTTGCGCAGCTTGCCGCGCAGCCAATCAACCAAGCGCAACGTCGCCTGCCCGGTCCAGTCCATCACCTTGAACCACGAAAGCCCGGTGGCCAGCGTCACCGCGACGAGGAACAGCGCCAGCAGCAGCAACGGCGCGCCCTTGTCGCCAAACGCGGCGTGCAGGCCCCTCGCCACCGCCCAACCGATCACTCCGCCGGCGTGCGCCGACCCGGTTCCGCCTTGCGGAAAATTGAGCTGGAGCAGGCCGGGCGCCGTGATGAAAAAGAACACCGCGCCGACCAGGCGCAGCGAGGACTCCCAGGGATGCACGGGTTGCACGCCGCGCTGGCGCAGCACCCGCACGCCCAGCCACAGCAGCAGCAACGGGAAGAAATACGCCACGCCGCCGAACAGGAAACGCAACAGGTCGGCGACCCAGGCGCCCACCGCGCCGCCGAGGTTGTGGATGTGCGCGGACCCACTGGTGCTCGACCAGCCGGGATCCCTGACGTCGTAGCTGAACAGGCACACCAGCAGGTACAGCGCCAGTGGCAGCAACAGCAGGGCACCTGCCTCGCGCAGGCGGCGCTTCAACTCGTCGCTCAGGCCAGCCGACTCCTTCTTTTGCTTGACGTTTGCGCTTGGCGCCACCGGGACGTGCTTCCGTTTCGACAATCCGGGCAAGTCTACACAGGCGGCGGAGGCTTCCATAGCGGGGAGCTTGAATCGACGCGCCGCCTTCCCCATTCTTGCGGATCGGCTCGCCATGGCGATGCAACCCGAACGGCCATTGCCGCGAATACCACGCCAAGCCAACCACTGCTGAGGAACCCGCGCATGACCGCCACGCTCAAACACACCCGCCTGCTGATCCTCGGATCCGGCCCCGCCGGCTACACCGCTGCGGTCTATGCCGCGCGCGCCAACCTCAAGCCGACGCTGATCACCGGCCTGCAGCAGGGTGGCCAGTTGATGACCACCACCGAGGTAGACAACTGGCCCGGCGACGTGGAAGGCCTGCAGGGTCCTGCGCTGATGCAGCGCATGGCCGAGCATGCCGAGCGGTTCCACACCGAGATGATCTTCGACCACATCCACAGCGTGGATCTCGCCAAGCGCCCATTCCGCCTCACCGGCGACTCTGGCGAATACACCGCCGACGCGCTAATCATCGCCACCGGCGCCACTGCCAAGTATCTCGGCATCGCCAGCGAGGAGAAGTTCAAAGGCAGGGGCGTGTCCGCCTGCGCCACCTGCGACGGCTTCTTCTTCCGCGAGCAGGAAGTGGTGGTGATCGGCGGCGGCAACACCGCCGTGGAAGAGGCGCTGTACCTGTCCAACATCGCCAGCAAGGTCTACCTGGTGCATCGCCGCGACAAGCTGCGCGCCGAGAAGATCATGCAGGACAAGCTGTTCGAGAAGGCCGCCGCCGGCAAGATCGAGCTGGTGTGGAACCACACCGTGGACGAGGTGCTGGGCGACGACTCCGGCGTCACCGGCGTGCGCGTGAAGGACGTCAATTCCGGCGCCACCCGCGACATCGCCGCCACTGGCTTCTTCGTCGCCATTGGCCACACACCCAACACCGGTATCTTCGCCGACCAGTTGGAGATGCACGACGGCTACCTCCGGATCAAGAGCGGACAGAACGGCATGGCTACCATGACCTCGGTGCCCGGTGTGTTCGCCGCCGGCGACGTGGCCGACCACGTCTACCGCCAGGCGATCACCTCGGCCGGCTTCGGCTGCATGGCCGCGCTGGACGCCGAGCGCTGGCTGGAACAGCAGACGCCGGCCGGTTGATTGGGCTCGTTGGCCGTCATCCCGGCGCAGGCCGGAATGACGGTCGAAGCCAGCGACTCGACAAGTCCGAAATCTTGGATCGAAGCTCGATGAGTGTCGCCACGCTGCACTCCATCCACAATCCGCTGTGCGGCTGGTGCTGTGCCGCGCAGCCGCTGGTGGGCGCGGCGCTGGCGCAACTGGGCGGCCGCCTCGCGCTGCACCTGACCGGTGGAGGCCTGTTCGGCGAACCGCTTGGCGTGGACGAAGCGCTGGCGCAGCACATCGTGCGCTCCGACGAACGCATCGCACAGCTCAGCGGCCAGCCCTTCGGCGAGGCGTACAGGCAGGGCCTGCTGGCGAACGATGGCACCTTGCTGTACTCGCTGCCGCAGATTGCCGCGGTGCCGGCCGCCGAGTCGCTGGACGCGACAAAGGCCGACCCGATGCTGGCGGCGATCCAGAACGCGCACTACCAGCGAGGCCTGCGCGTGGCGGAGCCGGCCGTGCTGGCCGAACCGGCCGAGGAAACCGGCCTGGCAGGCGCGCCGTTCGCACAAGCGCTGGCGCGCGCCGAAGGCCATGCCATGTTCGAACACGTGCAGGCCAGCCGCCGTCTGCTGGACGAGGCGGGCGGCCACGGCTTTCCCACCCTGTTACTGCAAACCGACGGGCGCCGTGCACTGCTGGCACCTCACCATTACTACGGCCGCACCGAAGCTTTCGTGCAGATGCTCGCTGCGCAGCTGCCGGCGCTGCACTAGCCTTTGCGCGTGACCGAAGTACACTTCCACCCGCGCATCGCCGACATCCCAGCCACCGACTGGGATGCCTTGCGGCCCGACTGCAACCCCTTCGTTTCGCACGCCTTCCTGCTGGCGCTGGAGGACAGCGGCTGCATCCGTCCCGAATGGGGCTGGCAGGCACACCACCTTGGCCTGTACGACCACGGCCGGCTATGCGCCGCCGCGCCGCTGTACCTCAAGGGCAACTCGCACGGCGAGTTCGTATTCGACTGGAGCTGGGCCGCCGCGTGGGAACGCGCCGGCGGCGACTACTACCCCAAGCTGCTCTGCGGCGTGCCCTACTCGCCCATCACTGGCCCGCGCCTGCTGGCCGGCGGCGATGCCGGCCTGCAGCGCGCGCTGGCCGGGGCGATGCGCCGCGAAGCGGAACGCCTGCAACTCTCGTCGGTGCACGCCAACTTCCTGCCCGCCGATGAAGCCGACGCCTTCGACACGGACTGGCTGGCGCGCTCCGACGTGCAGTTCCACTGGCACAACCGCGACTGGCGCGACTTCGATGGCTTCCTCGCCGCGCTCAGCCACAAAAAGCGCGCGAACATCCGCTATGAACGCGCCCGCGTCACGGCCGCTGGCCTGGGCATCGAGTGGCGCGACGGCGACACGCTCACGGCAGCCGAATGGGACGAGGTGCATGCGCTCTACCTCGCTACCTTCGACGCCAAGGGCAACCACGCCGCGCTGACGCCCGCGTTCTTCCGCCGGCTCGGCGGCCTGGCGCAACTGGCGCTGGCCCGCGACGCCGATGGTATCGCCGCGATGGCGCTGTTTCTCGAAGGCAACCGCGTGCTGTACGGGCGCTACTGGGGCAGCCGCATCGACGTGCCCGGCCTGCATTTCGAGCTATGCTATTACCGCGGCATCGAGCACGCGATCGCGCACGGCCTGCAGCGCTTCGAACCCGGCGCGCAGGGCGAGCACAAGCTGGCGCGCGGATTTCTCCCAGTGCGCACGTGCTCGCGGCACCTACTGCTGCACGGAGGCTTCCGCGCCGCGGTGCGCGCGGCCTTGCGCGACGAAGCGCAGGCGGTGGAACGCTACGCGGAGGAATGCATGACGCGCAGTCCCTACGCTCGACAATGACATGCCATCATCCAACGACACGTCCCGAAGGATGGTCATGACTTTGCCGCTCGACAACTTCCCGACTGCTTTCGCCGACGATCTTGCCGCCCTGCAAGGCTCATGGGAGCAGGTCGGCCTTGAGGTGGACGGCATAGCCGATCCGCCCGACCACCACAGCGCACCCGGCGCGCTCGCCATGATCCATGGCAACCACTTCGAGGTGCGAACCATCGAAGGCGAACTGCTGCTGAAAGGTAACCTCACGCTCGATGCATCGACCACGCCCAAAGCCATCACCTGGGTCGATTCGATCGGCGCCGACACCGGCAATTCGTTGCCTGCCACCTGCCGGCTCAAGGGCGGCCGGTTCGTCTTCGTCACGGCCGACGCGGGCATGCCCCGGCCCAATGCCTTTCGCACCAGTATGGGCCTGACCAGGCACCGCTTCATCCGCAAGCGATAGATTCGCTTTCCTGCCTCCCCCACGGTCAACGATGATCCGCCTGCCCCTGCTCGATCCCGATGCGCCGGAGCGCTTTCCCGATCCGCGCGAAGCGCTGCGCGACCCCAACGGACTGCTCGCGTTTGGCGGCGACTTATCGCCCGCGCGACTGCTGGCCGCCTACGGACAAGGCATCTTCCCGTGGTACGGCGAGGGCGAACCGATCCTGTGGTGGTCGCCCGATCCGCGCTGCGTGCTCCGTACCGAATCCCTGCGCGCCAATCGCAGCCTGCGCCGGCAGCTGCGCGGCAAATCGTGGCGCTTGAGCGTAGATACCGCGTTCGAGGCGGTGATCCGCGCCTGCGCCGCGCCGCGCGAGGGTCACGGCGGCACCTGGCTGGTGCCGGAGATGATCGAGGCCTACGTCGCGCTGCACCGGCTGGGCCACGCGCACAGCGTGGAAGTGTGGGACGGCACGCACCTGGTGGGCGGCGTCTACGGCGTGGCGGTCGGTCAGTTGTTCTGCGGCGAATCAATGTTCAGCGCCGAAAGCGGTGGCTCCAAGCTCGCGCTGGTGGCCCTGGCGGTCTTGCTGCGATCGTCGGGCTGGCCGCTGATCGACGCACAGGTGGCCAACGCGCACACGCTGGGCCTCGGTGCCGAGGAAATGCCGCGG
>DAIDKO010000164.1 GCA_027450005.1 Rhodanobacter sp.
GGCTCCGTGTGGATGGTGGTCGGCATGGGCAGCCAGGTGATTTTCTCGGCGCGCTTCGTGATGCAGTGGATCTACAGCGAATGGCGGCGCGAGAGCAGCATCCCGATGGCGTTCTGGTATGCGAGCGTGATCGGCAGCATCGGGCTGCTGGCCTATGCCATTGAGCGGCGCGATCCGGTGTTCATCGTCGGGCAGGCAACCGGCCTGCTGGTCTATGCCCGCAACATCCAGTTGCGCTGGCGCGAGGCCCGCGCAGGCGTGGCGGAGGCGGCGCGATGATCCACGTAAACGCACAGTCCCTCTGGATCGCCGCCGGCCTGCTGGGGCAGGCGCTGTTCGGCGCACGCTTCGTGGTGCAATGGTTGCACAGCGAGATCCTCGGCAAGAGCCGCTTTCCACGCCTGTTCTGGCAGATCAGCGTCGCCGCCGGCGTGCTGATCCTCGGCTATGCCATCCACCGGCGTGACCCGGTGTTTATCTGCGGCGAGACGACCACGCTGGCGATCTTCTGCCGAAACCTGCAGCTGGTCAGCCGCAAAAAAAAGGCCGCGAGCGAATCTCAATCCATCGATGGAGAAGCGCCATGAGCGGCACGCTCGTCGCCCGCGCTGTCCGCCCCGGCACCGCTTCGCGGCGGCCGTCGCGTGCACTGCTGTGGATCGCGGCGCTCGGCATTCTCCTCGGCTTCGCCTTCCAGGGGTCGCGCGGACTGTGGGGACCGGACGAGGGTCGCTATGTAGACGCCGCGCTGCAGATGATGGATTCGGGCAACTACCTGGCACCGGCCTACAGCCCGGCGGAGCTCAACTTCTCCAAGCCACCGCTGACGTACTGGATCATCGCCGGATCCATGCAGCTGTTCGGGCGCAACACCTGGGCGGCCAGGCTGCCCTACGCGCTGGCCTACCTCGGCACGCTGCTGACCCTGCTGGCGATGGGACGCAAGGCCTGCCCAGATAAACCGTGGCTGGCGCCGCTGCTTTACGCCACCTCCGTCTTCACCTTTTTGACCTCGAACATCATCAGCACCGACGTATTGCTGACCGTGACCGAGGCCATCGCCGTGCTCGGCTTCATGCTGTGCACCTGGCCCAGCTCCGCAATACAGGCGCGGTACGGCCACCTGCTGATGTGGCTCGGCTTCGGCCTGGCCTTCCTCACCAAGGGTCCGCCCGGCCTACTGCCGCTGATGGCGATGATCGCGTTCACCGCGCTGTGCGACGGCTGGCGCGCGGTAGGCCGGCTGTTCGCTCCGCTGGGCATGCTGGTGTTCCTGATGGTCGGCTTTACCTGGTACGCACTGGCGATCTCTAGGTACCCGGGACTGCTCCACTACTTCGTCTACGACGAGGTCTACGGGCGGATCTTCACCAAGATGTACATGCGCCACGCGGGGACCTTCGGCTGGCTGGTGGTGTACGCCCCCGTGCTGCTGTTCGGCACGCTGCCGTGGTGGGCCGGCACGTGGCGTGCGGCCAGGACGGCGGCCAGCCCGTCGACGTGGCGGGCATGGCGTGGGACACGCTCGATCCAGATGTTCCTGCTGCTCTGGTTCGCCCTTCCGATGCTGGTGTTCTGCCTGTCGAAGTCCCGGCTGCCGCTCTACCTTCTGCCGCTGTTCCTGCCGCTGTCCCTGCTGGTGGCATCGCGGATGGCGCCGACGTTCGAACTCGCGCGTCGTCGCACCGCGCTGCTGGTGGCCGCATGGGTGGTGGCGCTGCTCGGGATCAAGGCCTGGGCCGCCTACGGCTACCGCGCCAGGATCGACGAGGGCGCCGCTGCCCGGGAGGTGGCCGCAACCGCGGCCGACGCCGACTACCACGCGCTGGTGTTCGTGGAGAACGCCACCGACCGCTACGCAATCGAGGAGCAGACCCCGTGGGGCATGCGCATGTACCTCGAAAAGCCGGTCTACGGCATCCGCTGGATGGACACGGACGCCGCCGCACAGATCTGTGCGGCGCTGAAGGCGCAGGGCCAGTCCTTGCTGCTGGTCGACCGTGTGATCGCCCGCGAGGACCTCGAACGCGCACTGGGCCATTGCCACGCGTCGGCCACGCCGGTCGGCAGCTGGCGCAAGGACCAACTGTTCGTCGCGCATCCCTGAAACATCCGCTTCCCTTCTCGCAGTCGACCAGGAAAAACCAACATGTGCGGCATTGGCGGCCTCTTGATGAACCAGCGCGAATCCTCTCCGGGGGAGGTCGCGCGCCAAGTGCAGGCCATGCTTTCCGCGATGCGCCATCGCGGACCCGATGGGCAAGCCGAATACGCCGACGAGCACCTCGGGATGGGTGCCAACCGGCTCGCGATACGCGGCGTCGACCAGGTGCAGCCGCCGCTGTTCGTGCACGAATCCGGCGTCGTCGTGGCATGCAACGGCGAGATCGACAACCACCGCACCCTGCGCGCCGAACTCGCCGAGCAGGGGCATGCGATCACGTCGAGCAGCGACGTCGCCGTGATCGCCCCGCTCTACCTCGAGAAGGGCCTCGGCTTTCTCGAACACCTCGACGGCGTGTTCGCGTTGGCGCTGTGGGATCCCGCGGAGCAACGCCTGATCCTCGCCCGTGACCGCACCGGCGAAAGGCACCTGTACTACGCCAGCTCCGCGGAGGGCTTATGGTTCGCTTCGGAACTCGCCGCGCTGCAGCTGGCCGCACCGGCGGACGCGACGATGGACCGGCAATCGCTAGCCTATTTCCTACGCTCGGGCTACTGCCCGTCGCCGCGGACGCCGTTCGCCCAGCAGTTCAAGGTTTGTCCCGGCGAGATGATCGTGCGCGAGAGGAGCAAGACCCACTACATGCGCTATTGGGCAACGCCGATCGGCCGCAAGCCAGTGGCGCCGCCCAGCACCGCCGCCTTCGACACCATTTTCCGCAACGCGATCGCGCGACAGACCGATGTCGACGTGGATTACGGCGTGCTGCTCAGTGGAGGCCTGGATTCGTCGCTGATCACTGCGGTGGCGCGCCAAGTCCGCCCGGAGCGCCAGCTCAAAGCCTACTGCGTCCGTTTCGAGGAGAGCTCCTTCGACGAAGGAAGCAACGCGCAGACCGTGGCCCGCCTGCACGACTGTCCGCTCACCACGGTCACGCTGGGCGCGCACCAGGTGCCGCAGATGCTCCGGCAGCTCATCCACACCACCGGGGAACCGCTGGCCGACCCGGCATGGCTGCCGCTGTTCCACGTCACCGAGCGCGCCGCGTTCGACGTCAAGATGCTGCTCGGCGGCGAAGGCGCGGATGAATTGTTCGGCGGCTACCCGACCTACCTCGGCGCGCTGTGGTCGCCGCGCTACGACCGTCTGCCTGCCCTCCTGCGCAACGGCATGCGACGGCTTGTGAACGCGCTTCCGGTGAGCGACGCGAAGGTCGCGGTGTCCTTCCTGCTCAAGAAATTCATCGCCGGGCAGGCGCACCAGGGCCTGATGCGGCACCTGTTCTGGAACGCAAACCTATCGCCGGAGTGGATCCAGCGGCTGGGCATGGACTGGCCGGCCGAACAGGCCGAGCATCGCGAGCAGTCCCTGCTCGACCTGGTCCAGGCCTACGACTTCGGCCACTCGCTGCCGGACGCGCTGATGGCTAAGGCCGACCGCGGCGGGATGTGCCATGGCCTGGAGCTCCGCGCGCCGTTCCTCGATCGCGCGGTGATCGAATACGCCAGCACCCTACCGCCCGACGCCAGGATCCAGCGGCTGCGCACCAAGGCGTTCCTGAAAGACTATGCACGCCGCTACCTGCCGCCGGAAGTCGTCGAGCGCCGCAAGCGCGGCCTTTCGGTGCCGCTGGGCCAGTGGCTGCGGGGCCCCCTGCGCGACTGGGCCAGCGAGAAGCTGGCGGGCGAAGCGCTGCGCGATGCCGGCATCCGGACCGACGCCGCGCTGGCACTGATGGAGCAGCACCAGCAGCGGCAGGGCGACCACGCGCGCGGCCTGTGGAACCTGATCGTGTTGTCCGAGTGGCTGGAATGGGCCGCGGTGGCGCACTGTGGCGGCACGGCGACGGCGGCCGCAGCGGCACGTCCCTGCCGCGACACCCACGCGGTTGTGCCGATGCCGGGCGCCTTCGCGCTAGGCAGCGGGGCAGGCGCCGCCACGGTCCTGGCCGGCAACCACACCGGCTAGGACTGGCGCGCGGACGGTCGGCAGGCCGGCGGCGCGCCAAGCAACCCGAAGCGAACCTGGCTCAGAAGAAGTACCGGATGCTGGCGCCGGCGCCGTAGTCCGGGCTGCCGTCGGCAAAGCCGCCGAGCAGGTACAACTGCAGGCGTGCGGCATCGGTCAGTTGGCGGCTCCAGTAGGCCGTCAGCTCGCTTTGCGCGCTGCCGCCCACGGCGATCTTCTCGTGGTACAGGTAATACGCCCCGACCGTGTCGTCCGCGCTGGCGTGGTAGCCGACGCCGAGCGTGGCATCGAAGCCGTTCTTCAACTGGATGTACGACGAGTTGCCGTACTCCGTCCAGCCGACCGAGCCATAGGTCGTCCAGCTGTCGTAGGCCTTGCGGATGTCCAGCGCGACGCTGTAGTCGTTCTTGCCGGTGCCCAGCCCCTTGTCGGCGTCGGCCGTGCCGAACTTCGCCAGGCCGGTCAGCCCCATGCCGAACGAGCGATCGGCGCTCTGCACGAATTCGTAGCGTGCCGACGCGGTGACGTCGCCGAGACCGGAAGCCGATCCGGTGGTCACCACCGTGCCGTTGACGATCGTGGCGCCGGGGTTGCCGCGCCCGGCCGAGCGCCCGCGGCTGACCGGGTTGCGGTTGTCGACCCGGCCGATGCCGGGGATCACGTCGCTGGAACCGCTGACGTCGATGTACGGCACGCTCAGCCGGAACGCCCAGCGGTCGCCGGTGTAGCCCAGCGTCAGCGGTACCGACCAGACGTCGGTGGTGGTGTCGAGGCCGTATTTGCCGCTGCTGTAGTCGAAGCCGGCCGAGAGGTTCCACGGGCCATGCTCCGGAGTGGCCGCATGGGCGGTGGCGAGTCCCAACGCCAGCGAGCCGGCCAGGGCCAAAAGACGCTTGTTGTTCATGGTGTGCTTCTCCTTCACGTCGCTCGCGTGCGAGCGGGAAAACCAGTCGTCAGCCTTGTCCTGGCATCCGATTCGACGCCGTCCGCCGGCCGGCGGTATTGATCAGGATCAACCGATGCCGGCGCCGCGGCATGGGGTCGGCCCGCCTGCGCGCGGGACGACGGGCATGCCGCGGCACTGCCGGCCGGGGGCGGGTAGCGTGGCTCCGAGGCTCGCCTTCCTTCACGGGCTAGGCACCGGGTTGTCGTGCACGAACTCGATCACCGCGCGGGCGTCGTCGGCCGCCTGGGTGAACGCGTCGAGCTGGGTGCCGGTGTAGTTGGTGCCGCCGAAGACGGCGTCGAGGATCGGCGCGGTGACGGTGCTGTAGGTGCCGTCGCCGTTGCTCTTCAGGTACGTCACCGAGCCGCTGTAGGCAGCGCTGCGGTCATAGGTGGTGCTGCTGAAGTCGTAGTAGCTCTTGCCGTCGGTGCCGACGATGGGCTTGGCGCCGGTGATGCCGAGGATGGCGTCGGTATAGACGACGGTATCGTCGCTGATCGAACCGGCCTTGTCCGACGCCGCGGCCAGGAACGAGGCCGCCTGCAGCAGGTCGCCCTGGGTGGTCGACTTGTCGACCAGGGCGGACAGGTTGCCCAGCGAGACGCCGTCCTTGGGTACGAAACCCGGCAGGTAGCCGTTGTTCAACAACGCCTGGTACAGCGCGAGGTTTTCCAGCGGCGAGTCGATGGTCGAGGTCGTGCCGTCGACGGTCAGCACCAGCCGGCCGGATGCGTCCGTGGTGATCGCGGTGGCGCTGTTCAGCGCCGTGATCGCCTCGTTGTAGGACTTGTCCAGCACCTTGTCCGGCGAACGGGAAACGCTGAGGCGGCTGAACTCCACCGGCACGACCAGGTCCTCGTAGCCCGCGACGATGTCGCCTTCCGGCGTCAGCGGAATCGGGTTGCCGTCCGCGTCCAGCGGCTGCACGTGGCCGTACTGGTCGAGAATCGGCACGCCGTTGGCGTCGCGCAGGATCACGTTCAGGTCGCCGAGCAGGTCGCCTTTCTTGGTGCCGGCGCCCGTGGGCTTGCCGGTGCTCGACCGGCCGCCGCCGTACTTCGGCCCGCGGCGATCCGAGCTTTCGTCCGCGGCAGCGGCAGCGGAACCGGAATCCTGCTGGCCGTGCAGCACCTTCGACTCCACCGACGTGCTGCCGCTGGAGCCGTGCGTGTCCGATCCGGCGGCGCCGCCACTCGAACCCTTGCCCTTGCCACCCTTGTTCTGGCTGCCGTGGCTGCCGGAGCTGTGCGAGCTGCCATGGGTGTCCTGCGCTGCCGCCGTGGCGATCGGCGACCAGGCGGCATGACTGCCGCCGATCGCCAGCGCCGCGGCGCCCCCGGCCAGGCCGATGTAGAGCGGCGTTCGCCGCCATGTGCGTTGCGTGTTCATGTCTACCTCCGTGCTGCGTGAGGGCCGCGGCCTGCGCCCGGGCCGCGGGGAAACGTCTGGAGTCGAGCGGGCGCAGGCTCGATGCGTGGTCCTAGAAGCGCACCCCCGCGCCGATGCGCATGAGGTACTGCCAGTTGGCGAAATACAGCTGGTCGGCGCGCGCCTGGGTGGTGGTGAAGGCGATCGCGCCGAAATGGGTGACCGAGTAGTCCAGGCGCACGAACACGGCCTTCGTCAGCGGCACCTCCATGCCGACGCCGAAGCGGCTTCCGTTGCGGGTGTCGTTGCGGTCCACCCACGCGCTGGCGTTTTCGCCCTTGACGTAGGTGGTGGCGAAGCGTGCCTTGATGCGGCCGCCACGCAGGTAGAGCAGGCCGCCGTAGCGCGTGGCGTAGCCCAGCCGCAGCGACGCGCCATAGCTGCCGCGCCACTCGGTGGAGAACGTCCGGCCGCCCGGCTGCTTCTCGTGGTACCAGGCCATGTTGTCGGCATCGCTCTCCACCTCGATGCCGGCATAGCCCGGGCCGAAGCGGTGGCCATAGCCGGCGAAGGCACCGAACTGGGTACCTCGGCCGCCGAAGTCCGTGCGGAACTGGGTGACCTGGGGGACCTCGGCCTGGCGCTGTATCGCGTCCAGCCGGCTGCCGAAGCGGTTGTCGCCGCCCTGTGCGCCGGCGTAGAAACCGTCGAGGTCGGTATTGCTTGGCGTCGGCTCGGGCGCCCCGCCGAATCGCCAGCCGGCCCCCAGCAGGAACTGGCCGACGCTACCGGCGAAGCGGTCCTCGCCGCCCTCGTAGCGCACGTCGTAACCCTCGAAGTGCGCCACCTGGTAATGCGCGCGGGCGAACAGGTGGCGGCTGAGCGGTGCGTCGATGCCGAGGCCGTAGGCATTGGCCCAGCGCGCGTTTTCCTGGGCCTGCGACGTGCCGTCTTCCACGGCGTAGCGGCTGTCGAACCCGGCGCGCAAGCGCGCGGCGCTGACGAACAGCAGGTTGCCGCCCGGCAGCAGCGGGCCGCCGAGGATGGCTAGGCTGCGGGTGCGTCGCTGGTCGGTGGCGAACACGCGGCTGGACGGCGTCTTGTCGTGAAGCCAGTCGATCCGCGAGTTATCGAGGTTGGTCTCGGCGGCCAGGTACCAGCGCCCGATCGCCAGGCCATACCCGGCGAACAGCGCCTCGCTGGCGCCTTGCCCGGCAAAGTCGCCGCGGTAGGTGCCGTGTTCGCCGCGCAGCCCGGTGACGCGCGTGTCCATCGCGCCGTGGCCGGCGCCGGCGCCGATGTAGAAGCCGCCGGCGAGCGCGCCCATGGGCGCGGACGCCATCGCGGTCGCATGTTCCGCGAGGGTGCCCTCGCCGCGGTCCATGCGCAGGCCGACGTAGATCGCGTTGCGGCCGTACTCGGCGTCGGGCACGTTCGAGCGGCGTTGCAGCAGCTGGTAGTTCGCGTCCAGCAGCAAGTTGCGGCTTATCCGGTAACTCATGCCAACATCTACGCCGAGCAGGTCGTCGCGCCGCGCGATGCCGCGGAAGTCGCTGCGCGTCAGGTCCACCCCGGCGCGGGCGGTGAGGCGGTCGTTGACCAAGCGCCGCAACTGCAGGCCGAGGCTGGTGTCGACATAGCTCGACGTACCAGGCAGCGTGGTCTCCTCCACCGCGCGGCTGAGGCTGGCGTCCAGCGTGGTTCCCGGCGCCGCCTGCCAGGACAGGCGCGCGCTGGCCGTCGGCACGGCCACCGCGGGCAGGCGCGGGTCGGCGTAATGCTGCGAGAGCCAGCCCGCGTAGAGCTCGCCGCGCAGGTCGCGCGTGTCGCGGCTGGCCACGCCCACGACCCAGCTGTCGCCCTGCGAGTCGCGGCGCAGGCCGTTGTCGTCGATCCGGCGCGCGTACGTGCGCGCGTCGTAGGTGCCCTGCGTGAACAGGTCGACATGGGGCGACAGCGCGTAGCCGAGGCGAAGGCCGATGCCGACCACGTCGCGGTTGCGGTCGGCGTTGTCGATCGTGTCGCCCGCGGCGTCACGCACGTTGCGGAAAAGCAGGTGGTCGAAGGTGCCACCGACCCGCAGTGACACGGCGGACCAGCGTTGCGACAGCCCGAGGTACGCGCTGGCATCGGTGAACACGGTGGGGCGCGTGCCGAGCACGTCATCGGGCGACGTGCGGTCTTCGTGCGCCTGCGCGTAGCCCACGCCGCCGAATACCTCGCCATAGGCGTTCACGCGTTGCCGGCCGGATGCGTCCAGCTGGTAGTCGGTGCTGTCCTCGATGGGGTTGCTGCGGTAGCGCGTTTCCGTCGCCTGCACGCCGAGGCTCAGGCTGTGTCCCTCGCCCTGCCCAGTCAGCTGCAGCGACGGCGACAGCGTGAACAGCAGGTCGCTCTGCGGCTGGCTCGGCGTCGCATAGACATTGCTGTCGTAGCTGACGCCCGCGGCTAGGCCGGGCACGAGCCTGAAGCCGGACGACGTACCGGCGCTGTTCGAGGTATCCGACGCATCGGCGCGGGGCGCCGTCTGCAGCATCTGCGCGTACGCCGCTTCGCAAGCACCCTGGAGGAGCACGGCGGAAAGCGCGGCAGCGAGCGTCCGCTTCGCCAGCATCGACCCTCCGTTTTGCCTTGCGTTGCCCATGCATCTCGCGTCCGATCCGACGGAGCGCCCACGTGTCGTGATGCTTCATGCTGGGTATTCGACGGCTGGCCGAGTTGACCCTGGTCAACGAAAACCGATGGGCGATGACATGCGTTTTTTGCGCGCCGCCACGCAGCGACAAGGCAGGAACAGTTGATCGTGATCAACATGGCACAGTGCCGGCACGGCCGAAGATCGAGGTGCGGTTCTTGTCACCGCCTTTTGATGAGGAGTCCACCATGCGTTCACGACATATATTCATTCTGGGTATGGCCATCACCGTGGCAGGCACGCTGCCGGCGATGGCGTATCAGTCGCGCGGCGGCCAGGGCCAGCGCGGCCAGACGCAATCGTCTGCGGGTGCCGCACAGGGCATCACCCAGCAGGATCGCCTGCACGACCAGGATAGGCTGCATGACCAGGATCGCCTGCACGACCAGGACAGAGATCGTCTGCGCGATCGCGACGCGATCTACGGCTCGCAGCTGATGACGGCGGCGGAACGCGCCGCCTACCGGAAAAAGATGCGCAGCCTGAAGACCGCGCAGGCACGCGAGGCATTCCGCAACCAGCACCGCGAGGAAATGCAGCAGCGTGCCCGGGAACGCGGTGTCACCCTGCCGGACGAGCCCAACCAGAATCGCGCGGGCACCGGTGCGAACGTGCAGCAACGCACCCAACAGCAGGAGCGCAACCAGCAGTCGGATCAGCAGATCCAGCAGCAGGAGCGGACCCGCCAGCAGGAGCAGCAACAGCAGCAGCAACAGGACCAGAACTCGCAAGGGCAGTGACGCCCGCTCGCTCTCGCCCGGGCGCAGCTGACAGACGACCGGATGCTGCTCCCGGCCCGAGCCAACCCGACAGCGCCTGCTGGACTGACGGAACGCAAAAAGGAAGGCCCTGCTAAAGCAGGGCCTTCCATCCATCTTTCTCACCCTTCAAGAAAAGGTGTTCGCTAAAAGGGAATATCGTCGTCCTCGAAGCCGCCGTTGCCGGCGGGCGCCGACGGCGCCGGGGCGCTGCCGCCGCGGGACGGGTTGCCGTAGTTGCCGCCGCCCTGCTGGCGCTGGCCGCCTTGCGGACGCTCGCGCTGGAAACCACCACCGCCGCCACCGCTGCCGCCGCCGCCCTCGCTACCGCCGCCCAGCATCTGCATCTCGTTGGCGATGATGTCGGTGGAGTAGCGCTCGACGCCGTCCTTGTCGGTGTACTTGTCGGTGCGCAGCGAGCCTTCGATGTAGACCTGCCGGCCCTTCTTCAGGTATTCGCCGGCGATCTCGGCCAGCTTGCCGAACAGCTTCACGCGGTGCCACTCGGTGCGCTCCTGGCGCTCGCCGCTCTGCTTGTCGGTCCACTGTTCGGAGGTGGCGATGCGCAAGCTGGTGATGGCGGTGCCGCTGCCGGTGTAGCGGTTTTCCGGATCGGCGCCGAGGTTGCCGACAATGATGACCTTGTTGATGCCGCGTGCCATGGGTTCGTTCCTGGTTTGGCCGGCCGCACGTGAGGTTGGATTGCGGCCGGGGTTGAGGGAGCGGCCATCTTACCCTGCCGCCGGGCGAAAGCACTCGTCCGGCGCCGCACGGGGCTGTCGGCCGGCGGCGATCCGCGGAATCAGCCGAGGAAACGATAGCCCACGCCCGGCTCGGTCTTGAGCCAGCGGGGGTTGGCCGGATCGTCGCCCAGCTTCTGGCGCAGCTTGCCGATCACGATGCGCAGGTACTGGCTGTCGCCCACGTGGCTGGGACCCCAGATCTCGCGCAGCAGTTGCGGCTGGGTGACCACGCGCCCGGCATGGCGCAGCAGCATCGCCAGCACGGCGTATTCCTTGCGGGTCAGCGCCAGCTCGGTGCCGGCCAGGCGCACTTCGCGGCGCAGGAAATCCACGCTGAGCTGGCCGTCGTCCCAGCGCGGCGGCGCCTCCGGCTCGCCGGCCGGACGCTGGCGCAACAGCGCGCGCAGCCGCGCCATCAGCTCCTGGATGCCGAACGGCTTGGTCACGTAGTCGTTTGCGCCGGCGTCCAGCGCGCGCACCTTTTCGGTTTCGGCATCGCGCACCGAGAGCATCAGCACCGGCACCCGGCTCCACTGGCGCAGCTCGGCCAGCACCTCGTGACCGTCACGGTCGGGCAGGCCAAGGTCGAGGATCACCAGGTCCGGGCTGCCGGTGGCGGCCTGCGCCAGGCCTTTGGCGGCATTGGCGGCGAGCAGCACCTGGTAGCCCTCGGCGCGCAGGCCGATGTCGAGGAAGCGGCGGATCTGCGCTTCGTCGTCGATCACCAGCACGCGCGGTGCGGAAACGGTCATGGCTGGGTATCGGGCGGCGGCGGCAGCGGCAGGTTGATGCGGATGGTGGTGCCCGCGCCGTCGCCGGGCAAGGCCTCCACGCTGCCGCCGTGCGCACCGATCATGCCGCGGCAGATCGCCAGGCCCAGGCCAGTGCCCTGCGGCGCGCGGTCGCCGCGCGCCACCGAATAGAACATGTCGAAGATGCGCGCCCGCTCCTCCTCCGGAATGCCGGGACCGCGGTCGGCGACGTCGATCAGCAGGCGCTCGCCGGCGCCGCGCACGGTGATGCGCACCGCCTCGCCGGGCGGCGAGAAGCGCGCGGCGTTTTCCAGGATGTTGAACAGCGCCTGCTCGATCAGCGCGGGGTGCACGTACAGCAGCACGGTATCGGGCGGCAGCACGGTATCCACGCGCAGGTCCGGGAACAGCTTGCGCAGGCGCGCCACCGCCGCCGCGACGATCTCCGCCACGTCCACCCAGTCGCGGTTGAGCTTGAGCGTGCCGTGGCCGAGGCGGGTCATGTCGAGCAGGTTCTGGATGTAGCGATCCAGCCGCTGGCCCTCGCCCAGGATCGCCTCCAGCAACTGGCTGCGTTCCTCGGGCGGCAGCTGCTCGCCGTAGCTGGAGAGCGTGCCGGCGGCGCCGATCATCGAGGCCAGCGGCGACCGCAGGTCGTGCGAGACCGAGGACAGCAGCGCGCTGCGCAGGCGCTCGGTCTCGCCCTGTACACGTGCGCTTTCCAGCTCGTCGGCCAGCCGCGCCCGTTCCAGCGCCTGGCCGATGTCCTGCGCCATCGCCAGCGCGAGGCTGCGCCGCTCGGGATCGGGTTCGGCAACGCCCTCCGCGAAGCGCAGGGCGGCCACGCCGAGGCGGTTGTCCTCGCTGCCCAGCGGCAGGGTCCAGCAGCTAGCCGCGTTGATGGTGTCGGTGTAGCGGCCGGCTGGCTCGACGTGCTGCTCGCTCCAGTCCGCCGCGGCCAGATCCTGCATGCTCAGGGTCATGCCGCGCGGTGAGGCGGCCATCGCCTGCAGCCGCTGCGAGGCATCGCGCGCCAGGATTGCCACCTGCGCGTCCAGCGCCTTGGCCATGGCCTGCGCACCGACATCGCGCACGCCTTCGGCGTCGGCACTGGCGGCCAGCCGCTGCCCCAGCGCGAGCAGGGCGCGCGAACGCACCTGCGCGGTACGCAGTGATACCACCTGGCTGGACAGCCGCGTCGCCAGCCGGCTGCTGACCAGCGCCGCCACCAGGAACAGCCCGACCGTGAGCACGTCGCCGGCATTGCTGATCATCAGCGTGTAGCGCGGCGGGGTGAAGAAGAAGTTGTCGCCGACGAAGCACAGCAACGCGGTGTACACCGCCACCGACATGCGCGTGCGCACCGCTACCACCAGCACGGCGGTTAGGAAGATCAGCGACAGGTTGGCCACCGACAGGTAGCGGTCCACGGCGAAGGCCAGCGCAAAGGCGGCCAGGGTGGTGGTGGCCGCGTAGGCGTACTCGCCACGCGAACCGCGCGTGGCGGAGCGTTGCAGCCGCCTCCGCGACTTCGCCCGCTCGACCGGGGTGGCGATGATCGCCAGCTCCAGGTGCGCGCCGCGGCGCAGCAGCTGCTGGGTGAGCGAGCGGCCGAGCATGCGCGCGAGCGGCCGTTCGCGGGTGCGGCCGAGGATGATCTGGCCCACGCCCTCGCGGTCGGCATGCGCCAGCAGCTCGTTCGCCACCGAGTGGCCGCGCAACACGATGGCCTCGCCGCCGAGCCGGCGCGCCAGCCGCATCGCGGCGTCGGTCCGCTCGCGCCGCGCCGGATCGCCGGCGCCGCCGGTATCGACGTAGACCACGCTCCACGGTGCGCCGCGGCGTTCGGCGATGCGTCGCGCCACCCGCACCAGGTATTCGCTCTGCGCATGACCATCGATGGCGGCCAGCACGCGGCGGCGCACCGGCATCGCGCCGCCGCGCGCCAGCATGTGCTCGCGCAGGTCGCTCTCGACGTGGCTGGCCACCGTCTCCACGGCCAGCTCGCGCAGCGCGGCCAGGTTGGTGGGCGAGAAGAACGCGTCCAGCGCGGCGGCCGCGGTTTCGGGCACGTAGACCTTGCCCTGCTTGAGCCTCTCGATCAGCTCGCGCGGCGGCAGGTCGATCAGCATGATGTCGCGCGCGCGGTCGAGGAAGGCGTCCGGCACCGTCTCGCGCACGGTGACGCCGGTGATCCGGCGCATCTGGTCGTTGAGGCTTTCCAGGTGCTGCACGTTGAGCGCGGTGTACACCTCGATGCCAGCATCGAGCAGCTCGGCAATGTCCTGCCAGCGCCGCTCGTGCCGGCTGCCGGGCAGGTTGCGGTGTGCCAGCTCGTCGACCAGCAGCACCGCCGGCTTGCGCGCCAGCGCGGCGTCGAGGTCGAACTCGGTGAAATCGCGCTCGCGGTAGCGCACGGTGCGCCGCGGCAGCAGCTCCATGCCCTCCAGCAAGGCTGCGGTCTCGGCGCGGCCATGGGTCTCGACCAGGCCGACCACCACGTCCACGCCCTGCCGCTTCAGCTCACGGGCGGCGGACAGCATGGCGAAGGTCTTGCCCACGCCCGGCGCTGCGCCCAAGAACACCTTGAGCCGACGATGCTGCTCCTCCTGCGTCGTGCTCAGCAGGGCGTCGGCGCGGGCCTGGCGGTTATCGTCGTCGGTCATGGGCTGTCGCGGCATGGGCACCGCCGTACCTTAGCGCTTCTGCAGGGCGTCCAGCGCCAGGTTGAGCTGCAGCACGTTCACCCGCGGCTCGCCCAACACGCCGAGCTGCCGACCGCGGGTATGCGCCGCCACCAGCGCGGCCACCCGCGCCACGGGCAGCCCGCGCAGGCGTGCCACTCGCGCCACCTGGTACTGCGCGGCGGCCGGGCTGATCTCGGGATCGAGGCCGCTGGCGGAGGCAGTCACCAGGTCCACCGGCACCGGCGCGGTGTTGCCCGGGTCCACGGCGCGCAGTGCGGCGATGCGCTGCTTGGCCGCCTCGGTCAGCGCCGGGTTGGTCGGGCCCAGGTTGGAGCCCGACGAGGAGCCGCCGTTGTAGGGATTGGGCGTGGTCGCCGAGAGCCGTCCCCAGAAGTACTTCGGATCGGAGAACTGCTGGCCGATCAGCGTGGAGCCGACCGCCTTGCCATCCTTCACGACCAGGCTGCCGTTGGCCTGCCGATGGAACAGCGCCTGCGCCAGGCCGGTGACCACCAGCGGATAGGCCACGCCAGTGAGCACGGTCAACAGCACCAGCATCAGGAGGGATTGACGCACTAGCTTGCTCATAAAGGACTCGGTGTCTGGAAAGCGCGGCCGCGGTGGGCCGCTGATGGGTTTTCGCGAACGGGAGCCGATCGCCTCAGAACGTTCCCTGCAGCATCACGAAGCCGCGCGTGCCGCCGACGTTGCGCACGTCGCTGGCGTTCATGAAACTGCTGGTGCGGCGATAGAAACGGTCGTTGGTGGCTTGCGTCACGCCCACGCTGGCCGACCAGTGCGCGGAGAACTGATCCTTCAGCGTGGCACCGAAGTCGGCGTAGTCCGGATGGCGCGCGCCGTAGGCGTTCGGCGCGGCCAGCGCGGTCGTGTAGTGCGTGTAGCCTGCGTGCAGCGCCAGGCTCCAGGCTGGTCCGAACGGGAAGCTGGCGTCCAGCTGCGTGTAGCTCGTGCCCCTGGAATCGCCGCGATAACCCTGCTCCACGTCGGCGCCGAAGTAGTCGGTCAGCGCGTAGTTGTACTTCAGCGTGAACTGCTTCCAGCTCAGCGCGGCATTGGCCTCGCCCGTGTTCAACGAGCGCGACGGCAGGCCCGCCTTGTCCAGGTTGGCGCCGGGATAGACGTAGCTGTAGAGGCCGGCGCGCCAGGACCAGTCGTTGTTGATGGAGGCGCCATAGCTGGCGTAGAGGTCCAGCTCCATCGAGCCACCCGGATAGCTGTTCTCGCTGATCGCCGAGCCCCAGAAGCCCGCAGCGAACCCGTTCGCGAGCGCCAGGTCGGCGCCGCCCTGCACCGCCGGATGGCCCCAGGTCTGGGTCAGGCCGCGGAACATGTAGTCGGAAACCACCGCCACGTTGCCGGTGACCGTGGTGGCGGGCGCGTCGTCGGCGCGCGCAGCGGGCATGCAAGCGGCCAGCGCAAGCGCGGTGAGAGGAAGAAAGACGATGCGGATGTTCATGGAAGACTCCGCGCCGGGCTTCGGTGCCGCGGCGCAAGGGATGGGGAATGCGACGCGCTCAGGCCAGGCCCAGCAGCACCAGCAGCATGTCGATCAGCTTGATGCCGATGAACGGCACCACGACACCGCCGAGGCCGTAGATCAGCAGGTTGCGCCGCAGCAGCGCGCCGGCGCCCAGCGCGCGGTACTTCACGCCCTTCAGCGCCAGCGGGATCAGGAACACGATGATCAGCGCGTTGAAGATCACCGCCGAGAGGATCGCGCTCTGCGGCGTGGCGAGGTGCATCACGTTGAGCGCGTTCAGCGCCGGATAGGTGGTGGCGAACGCGGCGGGGATGATCGCGAAGTACTTGGCGATGTCGTTGGCGATGGAGAAGGTGGTCAGCGAGCCGCGGGTGATCAGCATCTGCTTGCCGATCTCCACCACCTCGATCAGCTTGGTCGGGTTGGAGTCGAGGTCGACCATGTTGCCGGCCTCCTTCGCCGCCTGCGTGCCGGTGTTCATCGCCACCGCCACGTCGGCCTGCGCCAGCGCCGGCGCGTCGTTGGTGCCGTCGCCGCACATCGCCACCAGGCGGTTCTCGGCCTGGATGTCGCGGATCAGCTTGAGCTTGGCCTCGGGCGTGGCCTCGGCGAGAAAGTCGTCCACGCCGGCCTCCGCCGCGATGGCGGCGGCCGTCAGCGGGTTGTCGCCGGTGATCATGATGGTCTTGATGCCCATCTTGCGCATCTCGGCGAAGCGCTCCTTGATGCCGCCCTTGACGATGTCCTTGAGCTCGATCACGCCCAGCGCAGCGTCGCCTTCGGCGACCAGCAGCGGCGTGGCGCCGCGGCGCGCGATGTCCTCGGCCATGCCCTTGACCAGCGGCGGCAGGTGGCTGCCGACGGCAACGAGATGACGCTCCACCGCGTCCAGCGCGCCCTTGCGGATCTGCCGGCCGTCCACGTCCACGCCGCTCATGCGGGTCTGCGCGGTGAACGGCACGAAATGCGCGTGCAGCGCTTCCAACGAGTGCTCGCGAAGGTTGAAGCGCTCCTTCGCCAGCACCACCACGCTGCGGCCTTCCGGCGTCTCGTCGGCCAGCGAGGCGAGCTGGGCGGCCTCGGCCAGCGCGCGCTCGTCCACGCCGGGCGCGGGATGGAAGGCCACCGCCTGGCGGTTGCCCAGGGTGATCGTGCCGGTCTTGTCCAGCAGCAGCACGTCGACGTCGCCGGCGGCCTCGACCGCGCGGCCGGAGGTGGCGATCACGTTGGCGCGGATCATCCGGTCCATGCCGGCGATGCCGATGGCCGAGAGCAGCGCGCCGATCGTGGTGGGGATCAGGCACACCAGCAGCGCGGTCAGCACAGTCAGCGTGATCGGGTGGCCGGCGCCGCTGGCCTGCACGCTGTAGATCGAGTACGGCAGCAGCGTGGCGCAGGCGAGCAGGAAGATCAGCGTGAACTTGGCCAGCATGATGGTCAGCGCGATCTCGTTCGGCGTCTTGCGCCGCGCGGCGCCTTCCACCATCGCGATCATGCGGTCCAGGAAGCTCTCGCCCGGATTGCTGGTGATGCGCACCACCAGCCAGTCCGACAGCACGCGGGTACCTCCGGTGACCGCACTGCGGTCGCCGCCGGACTCGCGGATCACCGGCGCGGATTCGCCGGTGATCGCGCTCTCGTCCACGCTGGCCGCACCGACCACCACCTCGCCGTCGCCGGGAATCTGCTCGCCTGCTTCCACCAGCACGTGGTGGCCGCTGCGCAGATCGCTGGACGGCACGAAGGTGATCGCCGCCTCACGCAAAGGCTCGGCCAGCTTCTTGGCCATCACGTCCTTGCGCGAGCTGCGCAGCGCGTCGGCCTGCGCCTTGCCGCGGCCTTCGGCCAGCGCCTCGGCGAAATTCGCGAACAGAAGGGTGAACCACAGCCACAGGCTGACCCAGAAGATGAAACCGGTCGGCGCCTCGCCGTGCCCGGCCAGCGCCTGCACCCACAGCAGCGTGGTCAGCACGCTGCACACGAACACCACGAACATCACCGGGTTCTTGAACTGCACCCGCGGCGAAAGCTTGCGGAAGGCATCGGCCACCGCGTTGAGGATCAATTCGCGGCCGAAACCCTTGATGGATTCGCCGCGCACGGCTTGGGTATGCGAAGTCATGGATTCTCTAGTCCCGGACGGATCAGTGCGCCGACATCAGGTATTCGGCGATGGGGCCAAGCGCCAGCGCCGGCAGGAAGGTCAGCGCGCCGACCACGATCACCACACAGGCCAGCAGGGTGACGAACAGCGGCGTGTGCGTCGGCAGGG
Organism: Rhodanobacter sp.; assembly: GCA_027450005.1. Lineage (GTDB taxonomy): Bacteria > Pseudomonadota > Gammaproteobacteria > Xanthomonadales > Rhodanobacteraceae > Rhodanobacter_A. Next base: position 17,855 of record DAIDKO010000164.1, read on the forward strand.
TGCCGGCGGAGGCCGGCACATGGCGCTTGGCGGCCAGCGAACCGGCCATCGCCAGCATCGCGATCACCAGCAGGTAGCGCGAGAAATACATGCACGCGCCCAGCATCGCGTTCCAGAACGGCGTGTTCGCCGACAGCCCCGCGAACGCACTGCCGTTGTTGTTGGACGCGGAAGAGAGGGCGTACAGGATCTCGCTGAAACCGTGCGCGCCCGGGTTGGCCACCCCCGCCACGCCGGCCGGAACCATCACGGCAATCGCCGTGCCCACCACCACCAGCGCGCAGGGCACCAGCACGGCGAGGCTGGCCATCTTCATCTCGTGCGCCTCGATCTTCTTGCCGAGGTATTCCGGCGTGCGGCCCACCATCAGGCCGGCGATGAACACCGCCACCACGGCGAAGGCGAGCATGCCGTACAGGCCACAGCCGACGCCGCCGAAGATCACCTCGCCGAGCTGCATCAGCCACATCGGCACCAGGCCGCCCAGCGGGGTAAAGGAATCGTGCATCGCGTTGACCGAGCCGTTGGAGGCGGCGCTGGTGGCGGTCGCCCACAACGTGGAATTGACGATGCCGAAGCGCGTTTCCTTGCCCTCCATGTTGCCGCCCGCCTGCAGCGCCGAAGCGTGCTGGTCGACCGCCAGGCCGTGCAGCGCCGGATTGCCGGCCTGCTCGGCCGCGGTACAGGTCAGCAGCAGCGGCACGAAGATCACCAGCATCACCAGCAGCAGCGCCCAGCCCTGGCGCCGGTCGCCGACCATCCGACCGAAGGTGTAGCAGAGCGCGGCGGGGATCAGCAGGATGGCCAGCAGCTCGGCGAAGTTCGACAGCGGCGTCGGGTTCTCGTACGGATGCGCCGAGTTGACGTTGAAGAAGCCGCCGCCGTTGGTGCCAAGCTGCTTGATCGCGATCTGCGAGGCGGCCGGACCCATCGGCAGGGTCTGCGTGGTCACCGGCACCTCGCGCGTCTCCACCTTGCCGGCGGCATCCTTGAGCGTCTCGGCGTAGCTGGATGGCTGCAACACCGGCACGTCGACATAGGACTTGAAGTTCTGCACCACTCCCTGCGAGACCAGCAGCAACGACAGCAGCAGCGACAACGGCAGCAGCACGTACAGCGTGCTGCGCACCATGTCCACCCAGAAATTGCCCAGTCCCTGCGCGCTGCGCCGGGTAAAGCCGCGGATCACCGCCACCAGCACCGCGATGCCGGTCGCCGCCGAGACGAAGTTCTGCACCGCCAGGCCCAGCATCTGGGTCAGGTAGCTCATCGTCGTCTCGCCGCCGTAGCCCTGCCAGTTGGTGTTGGTGGCGAAGCTGATCGCGGTGTTCATCGCCGAATCCGGCGATACCGCGCCGAGATGCTGCGGGTTCAGCGGCAACCACGGCTGCAGCCGCTGCAGCGCGTAGACCGCCAGCAGGCCGAGCACGTTGAACACCAGCACGACCAGCGCATAGCGCTTCCAGCCCATGTCCTCGGCCGGATCGATGCCGCACAGGCGATAGAGCACGCGCTCCACCGGCGCGCCGAAGCGGGTGACGCGGTTGGGTGCATCGGCGAAGACCCTGGCCATGTAGCCGCCCAGCGGCTTGACCAGCAGCAGCAACACGGCCAGGTACAGGCCGAGCTGGAGGATATCGTTGGAGGTCATTCGAACCACTCCGGCTTGAGCAGGGCCACGCACAGGTAGGCGATCAACAGCACCGCGATCACCGCGGCGACGACATAGGCGAAATGCATGCAGGCACTCCTCGCATGGCGATGCGAGCAAGGTTTCGGAATGGACGAGGCGGGGCTACTTGCGCGGACCCAGGCGGTCGCAGACCCGCAGGAAGCCGAGCAGCGCCGCACTCATCGCGAACAGGAACAACAGGTAGAGCAGGTCCATCGGCATCGGCTCAGGGAAACGACGCCGCGCACTCTAGGCAGCGGCGCATATGAAAGGGGTAGCGATCCGCGGCCTGCGCGTATAGAACGCGTAAATTTTTGGGTTTCCCGCCGCAGGGTCGAAGCGCGCAAACGGCCATGGACCGCCGGGTACGGCTCCGGCGCGGGCTACCCGTATAATTCCGCGAACCTGCCAAAAGCCCGCCCATGAACTCGATTCCAGCCGACGCCCCACGCCCCGCCGACTTCGCCGCCGTACGCGCGCTCGCCGACGCCGACATGCGCCGCATCGACGCGCTGATCCGCGCACGACTGGCCTCGGACGTGGTGCTGATCAACCAGATCGCCGAGCACATCATCGCCGGCGGCGGCAAGCGGCTGCGGCCGATGCTGCACGCGCTGGCCGCGCGCGCCGCGGGCTACCACGGCGAACAGCACGTGAAGCTGGCCGCGGTGATCGAGTTCATCCACACCTCCACCCTGCTGCACGACGACGTGGTGGACGAATCCGGCCTGCGCCGCGGCCGGCAGACCGCCAATGCGCTGTGGGGCAATGCCGCCAGCGTGCTGGTCGGCGACTTCCTCTACTCGCGCTCGTTCCAGCTGATGGTGGAACTGGACGACATGCGCGTGATGCGCATCCTCGCCGACACCACCAACACCATCGCCGAAGGCGAGGTGCTGCAGCTGCTCAACATCGGCAACGCCGACGTGGACGAGGCGGCGTACCTCGCGGTGATCGAGCGCAAGACCGCGGTGCTGTTCGCCGCCGCCACCGAACTCGGCGGCCTGCTGGGCGGCCTGTCTGCGGGCCAGGTTTCCGCGCTGCGCCGCTACGGCATGGAGCTGGGCTACGCCTTCCAGATCGCCGACGACCTGCTGGACTACACCAGCGACGCCGATACTCTGGGCAAGAACATCGGCGACGACCTCGCCGAAGGCAAGCCCACCCTGCCGCTGATCTACGCCCTGCAGAGCGCCACGCCGGAACAGGTGGCCTCGCTGCGCCACGCCATCGAGCACGGCGGGCTGGACTCGCTGGACCGCATCGTCGCCGCGATCCGCGACTCCGGCGCGCTGGAGCGCACCCGCGCACGTGCCGAGGCGCACGCCAACGCCGCGCACGAAGCCCTGGCCGCCCTGCCCGCCTCTACCTGGCGTGACGCGCTGGCCACGCTGGCGGACTATTCCGTGCAGCGCACGTTCTGATCGCCGCGATGACGATGCCCGACGATTTGCGTCCCGCCGATGCCGACGCGCCGGTGGAAACCCTGTACCAAGGCCGCTGGCTGAGCCTGCGCAAGCGCGGCCGCTGGGAATACGTCGAACGCAACAACCCCGGCGGCGCGGCCATCGTGATCGCGGTGACGCCGGACGACCGCGTGCTGTTCGTCGAGCAATACCGCGTGGCGATCCAGTCGCGCACGATCGAGATGCCCGCGGGCCTGGTCGGCGACCTCGCCGGGCAGGAAGACGAAAGCCTCGTGCTGGCCGCGCAGCGCGAGCTGGAAGAGGAGACCGGCTGGCGCTGCGACCACGCGGTCCTGCTGCACCAGGGCCCGTCGTCCGCCGGCATGAGCACCGAGATGATCGCCTACGTGCGCGCCTTCGACCTGGTCAAGGTGGGCGCCGGCGGCGGCGATGCCAGCGAGAACATCGTGATGCACGAGGTGCCCCGCAACGAGGCCGGCGCATGGCTGTTCGCGCGTGCGGCCGAGGGGTATTCGATCGACCCGAAGTTGTTTGCGGGCTTGTGGTTGCTGGAGCACGCGGGCGCTGGCTGAGCTTGCTGGAGGCTTTCTGCCTTAGGCAATGGCGTAGGTGGTCGTCTTGCGCAAGGAACAAAAAAGCGGTTCCGAGCGCATGCCGGCGCTCGAAACCGCCCTGTTACTTGCGAAACCGCGAAACTCACGCCAACGCTTTGAGCGCCGCGTCGTAATCCGGCTCGTGTGTGATCTCGTCCACCAGCTCGGCATGGATCACCTTGTCGTGCTCGTCCAGCACCACCACCGCGCGGGCGGCGACACCGGCCAGCGGGCCTTCGGCGATCGCCACGCCGTAGTCGAGCAGGAACTCGCGGCCGCGCATCAGCGACAGCATCTGCACGTGGGTGATGCCTTCCGCGCCGCAGAAGCGGCCCTGCGCGAACGGCAGGTCGGCGGAGATGCACAGCACCACGGTGTTGGCGAGCTTGGCTGCCAGCTCGTTGAAGCGGCGCACCGAGGTCGCGCACACGCCGGTGTCCACGCTGGGGAAAATGTTCAGCACCTTGCGCTTGCCGGCGTAATTGGCCAAGGTGACGTCGGACAGGTCGCCGCCAACCAGGCGGAACGCTGGGGCCGGTTCGCCGGACACCGGGAAACCGCCGTCGACGCGCACCGGCTGGCCCTTGAAGTTGACTGTGGACATGAAGCACCTCGGGATGGGATAGGGGACCCTAAGTAAAGCATGCCCCTGGCTAGGAAAACGATCAGCCACTTGACAGCGACATGCATCGCTCCCATGCCCCATCGGCACCTCCGGGCATCAACCTGGACCCGCGGTGCTACTCCGGCAGCAGGCTGGCGCCGATTTCGCGCAACTTCGCCATGTCGCGCAGCACCAGTTCGCGGCCTTCCAGCGCGATGAGCCCCTGGTTGCGGAAACGGGTGAGCACTCGGCTCACCGTTTCGGCGGCAAGCCGAAGGAAATTGGCGATGTCGCCGCGCGACATGCTGAGGTGGAAGCGATCGGAGTACAGGCCGCGCGCCGCGTAGCGGGTTGAGAGGTCAATCAGGAACGCGGCCATGCGCTCGTCCGCAGCGTGGTCTCCGGCCAGCAGCGCAACCGCGCTGAGTTCTTTGCTGATGAGCCGGAACAGGTGCTGCTGCACCGCCGGCATGCGCGCGGCTAGCGCGCTCATCGCGGGAAAGGAGAAGCGGCAGCACCAGGTGTCTTCCAACGCTATAGCATCGCAGGGAAAGTGATCGGGGTAGATCGCGTTGAGTCCCACCACCTCGCCCGGCAGGTAGAAACCCAGCACCTGCTCGTTGCCGTCCCGGTCGAACATCCGCGTCTTCACCGAGCCGGCGCGCACCGCGTAGATCGCCCGGAACGGGTCGCCGGTGCGGAAGATGTGCTCGCCCGCGCGGAACGGCCCCGCGTGTTCGACTAGGCAATGCAGATCGAGCAGCTCAGGCTTGCCGTAGCCCACCGCGGTGCAGGCTAGCGAGCACGCGCAGGTGCTGCAGAAGCGCGTATCATTGCCGTCGTTGGCAATCGGCTTCGGGATCGAGTGCAATCGTGGTTCTGGTTGGCTGGATGACATAGCGGTTACATTGTTGGTGTTCGTAGCACTGCGAACAGCCGTCATCATACGCAGTCGCCGGTCACTTCTCCACGAACGCCCGCTCGATCACGTAGTCACCCGGCTCGCGGGTGCGTGGCGAAGCCTTGAAGCCGCGGCCGTCCAGCAGCGCGCAGAGGTCATCCAGCATCGCCGGGCTACCGCACAGCATTACACGATCGGTCTCCGGGTTGAGCGGCGGCAGACCGGTGGCCTCGCCCATCATGCCGTCGGCGATCGCGTCGGTGATGCGCCCGCGGTTGCGGAACGGCTCGCGGGTGACGGTCGGATAGTAGATCAGCTTTTCGCGCACCAACTCGCCGAGGTATTCGTGTTGCGGCAGCTCGTGCTCCAGATAGTGCGCGTAGGCAAGGTCGTTGATGTGGCGCACACCGTGCGCAAGCACGATCCTGTCGTAGCGCTCGTAGGTGTCCGGATCGCGGATGATGCTCAGGAACGGTGCCAGCCCGGTACCGGTGCCGAGCAGGTAAAGGTGCTTGCCGGGCTTGAGATCGGTGAGCACCAGGGTACCGGTGGGCTTGCGCGTGACGATCAGCGGATCGCCCGGCTTGAGGTGCTGCAGCCGCGAGGTGAGCGGGCCATTCGGCACCTTGATCGAGAAGAACTCCAGGTGTTCCTCCCAGCTCGCACTGGCGATGGAGTAGGCCCGCATCAACGGACGGCTCTCGCTCTTCAGCCCGATCATCACGAACTGCCCGCTGTCGAAACGGAAGCCCGGATCGCGCGTGGTGCGGAAGGAGAAAAGCGTATCGTTCCAGTGCTGCACGTCGATCACGTGCTCGGTCGCGAAGGCCACCATGGGTGTTCGATCTCGGATTACATGTCGGGGAAATGTGCTGCCTGGAGGCGGCACGGGCTCGCACAGGACTGGGCTTGCGAGTGGCCGCGCGCTGGCGCAGCTATACCAGCATTTTACGCGATCCACAGCGCACTTGCCCGGGATTTTCTGCGACAAAATGCCCGCGGCGCAGGCGCAGGGAAGGAGCCACAAACGAATACCGCACGGGGCTCCCCAACCCGGCGGGAAGCACACCAGCCGGGAGTCGATGGGCAGGCGAAGCGCTGGCAATCAAACTCCTGCGCGAGGCTCAGGGCTGGCAGGCCGGTAAAGAAGACGCGCTGCAGAACGAGGCGACCAAGATCGCCCTGCGACAAGCGCGCTGCATAACCCCTCACGGATCAAGTCGGTGACTGCTTAACGAAACGCGCGTGCGCTTGCACAAGCGCACGCGCGTGGCGGGACCGCGGAGCCCGCATTGTCTCTTGAACGATGTCAGTGCCCGATCTGATTGCTGTTGGCGTTGAGCTCCTGGTTCAACGCCTTCTGCTGCGTCTTGGTGATGTAGCCCCCGTTGGCCTTCGCGTCGGCGCGCTGCTGCTGCGCCACCGAGCGGTCAGTGGTGCGCATGGCCTTTGCCTGCGCGTGCGTGAGGTCACCCTCACGCACTTCATTGGTAATGCGCCGGTTCTGCCGGTGGGTGCGGTCCATCACATGGTCGCGACGCGGATGCTTATGCTCGAAACGATGATCGCGGCGCTCGCGAGCGATATGTTCGTGGTGCTCGCGCGCGATGCTGGGTGCGGCGACGGCGAACGCCGTCAGGCTGAGTAGGATCAGGCAGTTGATGCGGGTGGAAAGGCGCATGGCAATCTCCTCGGTGAACGGAGCACGACTGCTCCGGTGTGGGTTGGGAACGCGGCCAAGATGGAAGTGTTGACCGGGTCCACCCACCGTAAGGCGCTTGTTCAGCTTGGCGGCGCGGCGCGCGCATGCTCAGCGGCCGATCGAGTCCCAAGCGCATCGTGGCGTTCCCCTGGCCGAATCCCGGACCGTCCTGCTCGCGGGTGGTCGGGTGCCGGCAGGACGCACATGCCACGGCCATCGACGCACGGGCTTCAGCGCCGGCTCTAAAGGTAGGAGACAAGCATCCATGCGGCCTCTGAGCTAAGCTGATCACGGAGCCGGCGGCCCCTTTTCGATGGAAAGTCCGACGCGTTTTCCGGTTGGATCAGCATGTTGTCAAAGAAGCCGACTGTACCCAGTGACTGATATCAAGCGTACGGCATTGAATGCGAACGACTGGCGCCTGTCCGTCGCCCCGATGATGGACTGGACGGACCGGCACTGCCGCTTCTTCCACCGCCTGCTCTCCTCGCACGCGCGGCTGTACACCGAGATGGTGACCAGCACGGCGCTGGTGCGCGGCCGGCAGTTGCGCCTGCTCGAACACAGCCACGAGGAACACCCCGTCGCGCTGCAACTCGGTGGCAGCGAGCCGGCCGAGCTGGCCGAGGCGGCGCGGCTGGGCGCCGCCGCCGGCTACGACGAGATCAACCTCAACGTGGGCTGCCCGTCCGACCGCGTGCAGTCCGGCCGCTTCGGCGCCTGCCTGATGTACGAGCCGGCTCTGGTGGCCGACTGCGTGAAAGCCATGCGCGACGCGGTGAGCGTACCGGTCACGGTGAAATGCCGCATCGGCGTGGATGAGCAGGACGAATACGCCGATCTGCAGCGCTTTACCGAGACTATGCTGGAGGCCGGCGTCGAGGTCCTGGTGGTGCATGCCCGCAAGGCCTGGCTGAAAGGCCTGTCGCCAAAGGAAAACCGCGAGATCCCGCCGCTCGACTACCCGCGCGTACACCGCTTGAAGCGTGAGTTTCCGCAGCTGGTGGTGGCGATCAACGGCGGCATCACCACGGTGGAACAGGTGCAGGCCCAGCTGGTCGAACTGGACGGAGTGATGCTGGGCCGTGCGGCCTACCACGACCCGTTTGTCCTGGCCCGGCTCGAGCATGCGCTTTATGGCACGCAGCTGCCGAGCCGCGAGTCGATACTGCGTCGCCTGCGTCCCTACATCGAGGCCGAGCTGGCGCGCGGCACCGCGCTCAAGCACATCACCCGCCACCTGCTCGGTCTGTACCAGGGCGAGCCGGGGGCACGCGGTTTCCGCCGCACGCTCAGCGAGGGCGCGCATCTGCCCGGTGCCGGCTGGGAGCTGGTCGCAAAGGCGATCGAGCCGCTGCGCGCGGCGGCGTGACAGCGGCTGCCCGTCCGGTCACTATTCAGGCCGGGCCGCCCAAACTGAACAGCCATCACCCGATCATGGCCGAAGCCTCTCCATGAAAACCCGCCACATCCTGCCGCTGGTCCTGCTGCTTGTGCTGGCCCTCAGCCCTGCGATGGCGCAGACGCGGGCCAAGCCGACCGAACTCAGCCTCGGCGAAGCCGTGAGCCAGGTCCAGAGGGAAACCCGCGGGCAGGTGCTGTCGGCGGAATCGCGACGCTGGGACCGCCGCACCGAGTACCGCATCAAAGTGCTCACGCCGCAGGGCCACGTGAAGGTAATGACGATACTCGCCAACGCCCGCCCGATTACCCCGCCCAACCGCAACCCGTACGGCCGGCATGCCGGCACGAAGGAGAGACACTGATGCGCATCCTCTTGGTGGAAGACGAAGCCCCGCTGCGCGAGACGCTGGCGGCGCGCCTGAAGCGCGACGGCTTCGCCGTCGACGCGGCGCAAGACGGCGAAGAGGCGCTGTACCTCGGCCGCGAAGTGCCGTTCGACCTCGCCATCATCGACCTGGGCCTACCCAAGATGTCCGGCATGGACCTGATCAAGGCGCTGCGCGAGGCCGGCCAACGCTATCCCATGCTGATCCTCACTGCGCGCGGCGGCTGGCAGGACAAGGTGGAAGGGCTTAAGCAGGGTGCCGACGACTACCTGGTCAAGCCGTTCCACGTCGAGGAACTGCTGGCCCGCATCAACGCGCTGGTGCGCCGCGCCAGCGGCTGGTCCAAGCCGGTGCTGGCCTGCGGCCCGATCAAGCTGGACACCACCGCGCAGACGGTGACGGTGGAGGACAAGATCGTCGACCTCACCAGCTACGAGTACAAGGTGCTGGAATACCTGATGCTGCACGCCGGCGAACTGGTCTCCAAGGCCGACCTCACCGAGCACATCTACCAGCAGGACTTCGACCGCGACTCCAACGTGCTCGAAGTCTTCATCGGCCGCCTGCGCCGCAAGCTGGACCCGGAAGGCGCCCTGAAGCCCATCGAGACCGTGCGTGGACGCGGATACCGCTTTGCCATCCCCCGCACCGACGGCGACGAATGAGCCCGCACCGCGCCGCCCGTTGTCGCTGGCGGCGCGTTCGGCGATCACCACCGGGTTCGTGCTGGCCGCCTTCCTCGGCCTGGTCGGCGTGGTCATGGCCGTGGCCAGGAAGCAGAGCGCGCTGAACAGCCTGCAGAACCAGCTGCGAGACGCCGCGATCACCGACATCATCACACACACCGACGCCAACCGCGACGGCCGCCTGCTGCCGCCCGACTCGCCGCCGCAGAAGTTCTCGCAGCCCGGCTCCGGCCTCTACGCGGTGATCCTCGGCCCGGACGGCTACCGCTGGGAATCCGCCTCGGCCATCGGCCACGATTTCCGCTTCCTCAGGCCGATGCAGCCGGGCGACCGCGTATTCGCCGGCCCGGTTGAAACACGCATGGGGCGGCTGTACTACTTTGCCATCGGCGTGTCGTTCGACTACCTCGGCGACAAGTCCACGCCCGCCACCGTCATGGTGGCGCAGACTGAGCAGCAGCTCGAAGGCGAGAACGCGGTGTACCGGCGCACGCTGGCGCTGTGGCTGTCGGTGCTGGGCCTGCTGCTGATCGCGCTGCAATTGCTGCTGCTGCGCTGGAGTCTCACCCCGCTGCGCAAGGTGGCCAACGACATGAGCCGCGTCGAGCATGGCGACAGCGACCACCTGGACAGCCAGTATCCGCTGGAACTCACCGGCCTCACCGAGCGCATCAACGCCTTCATCGACAGCGAGCGCGAGCAGCGCACGCGTTACCGCCATACCCTGGCCGACCTCGCGCACAGCCTGAAGACGCCGCTGGCGGTGATCCGTTCGCAGATGGAATCGTCCAACAATGAACCCGTGCGGCGCGACGTGCTCGACCAAGTACGCCGCATGGACGAGCTGGTTGCCTACCAGCTGGCCCGCGCCGCCACCTCCGGGCGCCAGACCTTTGCCGCCGCGATCTCCATCGCCAGCCACGCCGAAGACCTGGTGCAAAGCCTAGAGAAGGTCTATGCCGCGAAGAACGTGCTGTGCGAATTCGACATCGCGGACGGCGCCTCCTTCCACGGCGAGTTGAACGACCTGCTGGAACTGATGGGCAACCTGCTGGAAAACGCCTTCAAGTGGACGCGCCACCACGTGCTGCTGGTGGTACAGAAGCTCCCCCAGCCCGGCCGTACCCGCCCCGGACTGCTGATCAGCGTGGAGGACGACGGCCCCGGCATCGCCGAGGACAAGATCGAGAAGGTGCTGCAGCGCGGCGTGCGCGGTGACGAGCGCGTGCAGGGCCATGGTATCGGCCTGTCCATCGTGCAGGACATCGTTCGCGCCTATCGCGGCGAACTCACGGTGGATCGTTCGCCCGACTTTGGCGGTGCGCGTTTCAGCGTACGTTTGCCGCCGGACTGAGCTGCGCCACGGCCTTGGTGCTGATCGCCCCCGAAACTACTGGATCGACCCAGGCAGCAACGACTGCCAGCCCAGCGTCGCTGGCGGCGCATGCGCGGGTGCGGGCGCGGAGATCCCGCCGCCATGGTCGGAGCCATCGGCCGCGCCGCTGCCATGATTGTCGCTGCTGCTGTCGGTGTCCGTGTCGGCGGCGTGCTTGGACGAAGACGTATCGCGGTTGAGCCCCAGCGAATCGCCGCCACTGACACCGGCATCGTTGGAGCGGTTCTCCGCCGTGGTCCGATTGCCGCCGGCGATGTCGCGGGCGTCGAGATCCATCGCCATGGCGCTGCCCATGCCGGCCAGGCCGATCAGGCAACCGATCATCCACTGTCTGGCTCGCATGACTGAGCACCCCTTGACGCGCGGCAGAGATCGCCGATCCTCGCAGAAACGAGGCCACCTGCGCCAGTGTCGCCCCCTGCGCACGCCCGCCCGGCTAAAATCGCTGGATGCCCGCGACCACCCACCCCTGCTGATGCAAGCCGCCGAACTGCTGGCCGAACTGGCCACGGGCACACCGCGATCTGGCGTGGAACTGGCCGCTTCCGCCGGCGTGACCCGCGCTGCCGTGTGGAAGCAGATCGAGGCGCTGCGCGCGCGCGGCGTGCCGATCGAAGCCGGCGGTGCCCACGGCTACCGGCTGCCGTGGCCGGTGCAGCTGCTGGATGCGGGGCGTATCCGCGCCGTGCTGCCGGCCGGTGTCGCCGAACGGCTGGGCGGGCTGGAGGTGCACTGGGAGCTCGACTCCACCTCCAGCGAACTACAGCGCCGCGGTTCGGCGGCAGCGGACCTGTCCGTGGTGATGGCCGAGACGCAAAGCGCCGGGCGCGGCCGCCGCGGGCGCACCTGGTTGTCGCCGCCGGGGCTGAACATCTACCTGTCGTGCGTGAAGCGCTTCGACGAGGGTTTTGCCGCGCTGTCGGGCTTGTCGCTGGCTATCGGCGTGATCGTGCTGCGCACGCTGGCATCGCTGGGCATCGCTGGCGCGGGCCTGAAATGGCCGAACGACGTGCTGGGCGCCGCGCCCGGCGCAGCGCCCGGCAAGCTGGCCGGCATCCTGGTCGAGCTTAGCGGCGAATATCAGGGGCCGTGCGCCGCGATCATCGGTATCGGCCTAAACCTGCGTCTCACCGATGCGTTGCGCGAACAGGCCGGCCAACCCACCTGCGACCTCGCCACCCTGGCCGGCGGCGTGCCGCCCGACCGTAACCGCGCAGCCGCCGCGCTGGTCACCGCGCTGGCGGAAGGCCTGCGCCAGTTCGAGCGTGAAGGCTTTGCCGGGTTCGCCGACGAGTACGCCCTCTACGACCTGCTGCACGGCCAGCCCCTGCGCCTGAGCGGCGCCGGCGGCGAGCGCGACGGCATCGGCGCAGGCGTGGACAGCCGCGGCGCCATGCTGCTGCGCCTGCCCGACGGCGGCATCCAGCGCGTCGACAGCGCCGACGTCACAGTGCGTCGCGCATGAACCCAAAGCCTCGCCAAGCACCCCGCGCCGGGACCTGTTGGCGCGCAGGCCAGGGAAGAGGGAGGAAGTCGATGTCGGTCCACGACCGAGGCATGACACAGGCATGGAGGCAGACGGCCCCGGCCCGTGGACTTGCTATCGAGTGGCCGCCATCCGATAGCGCGCGATCTGGCCTGACCGCCAGTCGGGCGCTGCGCCACACACCGCCACCTGACAGCCGCTCGATCGCGACGCGGGGTACCTGAAGGCCATGAGCAGGCTCTTGCTTGACCTCGGCAACACCCGGCTGAAATGGGCGCTTCGCTTCGGCGATGACGTCTCAGCCCGCGGTGCGGTGGCGTGGAACGAAAACGTGGCGGACGTGCTGGCCGATGCCTGGTCGGGGCTACCGGCACCCACCGCCGTGTTCGGCGCCTCCGTGGTGGACGCCGCGCGCGAGCAGCTCGTCGCCACCCGCGTCGGCAGCGCGTTCCAGCTTGAGCCACACTGGCTGCGTACGCCCGCCGAAGCCTGCGGCGTGCGCAATGCCTACGCCGAACCGCAACGCCTGGGGGTGGATCGCTTCCTCGCCATGGTCGCCGCCCGCGTCGACGGCCTCGCGCCCTGCGTGCTGGCCAGCGTGGGCACCGCGCTCACGCTGGATGCGCTCGCCGCCGATGGGCGCCATCTCGGCGGCCTGATCGCGCCGGGGCCGCGCCTGATGCAGCAATCGCTGCTGGGCGCAACCGCGCAAGTGCGGCCCACGCACGCGGGCGCCATCGTCGAGGCGGCGGACAACACCGCCGACGCGGTCGCCTCCGGCTGCTGGCTCGCCGCGGCGGCGCTGGTCGAACGCTTCGTGTCGCGCATGGCGCCCGCGCTGGGCGGCGCGCCAGCGCTGCGCCTCGGCGGTGGCGACGCGGAAACGCTACTGCCCCTGCTCGCCATGCCCGCGAAACTCGCCCACGATGGCGTGCTGCACGGACTGGCGGCGTGGGCCGAGGCACAATAGGTCCACGCCACCGGCGTGAATGACGGGGGATCGATGTTCCTGCGATTGCTGTTCGTGCTGCTGGTGATGCTCAACATCGTGGCCGGTGCCTGGCTGTTCCTCGGCCAGCCCTACACCCACGTGCCGCCGGCCACCGACCCCGGCGTGCCCGAACTGCGCCTGCTTTCCGAGCTGCCCGCGCAGGCTGCCACGGCAGCGCCCGCGGTTGTTGCACCGGCGCCGACCGCGGCGACTGCCGACGCATCCGCCGCACCGCGCTGCCTGACCATCGGCCCGTTCGACACGCCGCACGACCTGCAGCAGGCGCGGAACGCGTTGGCGCCCGTCGCCACGCGGATGCGCTCGCGGCAGGAGCAGGTCGCGCAGTCGCGCAGCTGGTGGGTCTACCTGCCCGCGCCCGGCAACCGCGCGCAGGCGCTGGCGCTGACCAGGCAGCTCGCCGCACACGGCATCAGCGACTACTTCGTGGTCAGCAGCGGCGACCAGCCCAACACCATCTCGCTGGGCCTGTTCAAGGACCAGGAAAACGCACGCAAACGCCGCGCCGACGTGGCCGCCGCCGGCTTCCCGGCCCGCGTCACCGAGCGCACCGAGACCGTGCCGCAATACTGGCTCGACCTGGTGACCACCGACGGCGATGGTGACTGGCGCAGACTCACCCAAGCCGACGGCGTGGGCTCGCACAGCATGAGCTGCTTCTGAGAGCCTGCTAGAATCCCGCCCCACGCCGGTATAGCTCAGTTGGTAGAGCAACTGATTTGTAATCAGTAGGTCGCGGGTTCGATTCCTGCTGCCGGCACCGAATGACCCTCCAGCAACGTCCAATACAGGCCGGTTAGCCCAGTAAAATCAAGGCTTCCGGCCTTTTTCTTGTCCAAAGCCATCCAACGGCATCCATTGCAATCTACCGTCTGGTGACGGTAGCTTTGACGGTAATAGGGGTTACCGCCGCAGGGGTTACCGTCATGGCACTTACCGACACCGGCATTCGCAAGGCCAAGGCTACCGACAAGCCGCAGAAGCTCACCGACGGCGGCGGCATGTACCTGCTGCTGAACCCGAACGGCTCGCGCTGGTGGCGCCTGGACTACCGCCACAACGGCAAGCGCAAGACGCTGAGCCTGGGCACCTACCCGGACACCGGCCTAGCCGATGCCCGCGACAAGCGCGACGAGGCACGCAAGCTGCTGGCGGCAGGCATCGACCCCAGTGAGCAGCGCAAGGCCGTGAAGCTTGCCGGCGAGGAGCGTGCGGCCAATAGCTTCGCCGTGATCGCAGAGGAGTGGCTTGCCAAGCAAGCCGCGACGATGGCGCCGGCCACGATGGCGAAGGCGCGCTGGACGTTCAATGACCTAGTATTCCCGTGGATCGGCAACCGCCCCATAGCCGAAATCGACCCGCCCGAAATGCTCAAGCTGCTGCAACGGATCGAGGAGCGTGGCGCCCACGAAACGGCCCACCGCACCAAGCAACGATGCGGGCAGGTGTTCCGCTATGCCATCGCCACCCACCGAGCCAAGCACGACCCCACCAGCGACCTGCGCGGCGCACTGACCGCTGCCAAGGTGGAGCACCGCCCGGCTATCACCGACCCGGCCAAGATTGGCGAGCTACTGCGCGCCATTGACGGCTACACCGGCAGCTTCGTGGTGCGCTGCGCATTGCGGCTTGCGCCGCTGGTGTTCACCCGCCCCGGTGAACTGCGCAAGGCGGAGTGGGCAGAGATCGACATGGACGCTGCGCTATGGCGCATCCCCGCCGAGCGGATGAAGATGCGGGAACCGCACACAGTGCCGCTAGCACCGCAAGCCGTGGCAATCCTGCGTGATATTCAACCGCTCACCGGCAGTGGCCGCTTCGTATTTCCCAGCGCACGCACTACCAGCCGCCCCATGTCCGATGCGGCAGTGAACGCCGCGCTGCGCCGCATGGGCTTCGACAAAGACACAATGACTGGTCACGGCTTCCGCGCCTTGGCATCGTCGCGCCTTAACGAGATGGGGTGGGCGCCGGACATAATCGAGCGCCAGCTTGCGCACGCCGAGCGCAACAAGGTACGGGCCGCCTACAACCGAGCGCAGTACATGGAGGGGCGCATGCGGATGATGCAGGCATGGGCCGACTACCTGGATGGCCTGCGCACCGGCGCCGACGTGGTGGCGTTCAAGCGCAAGGCAGTCTGAGTGTCCAGCGCCGTGCAATTGCGTGCCGTAGCGTATAGCTATACAGTAGACCCATGATCCGAAGCTTCCGCCACAAGGGATTGGAGCGGTTCTTCCGCACGGGCAGCACGGCAGGCATCCAAGCCAAACACGCCAAGCGCCTGCGCCTACAACTGGCTCGCCTGGACGTGTCCAGCACACCGAACGACATGGCCATACCTGGCTGGAAGCTGCACCCGCTGGCGGGCGGCCTGGCCGGGCACTGGGCGGTATGGGTCAACGGCAACTGGCGCATGACCTTCACGTTCAACGGCAGCGACGCCGAGCTGGTCGATTACCGGGACTACCACTAGAGGCACCACGATGAACATGCACAATCCGCCCCACCCCGGCGAAGTTCTGCGCGAATGGCTGGACGGCGTGACCGTCACCGACGCGGCGGCAAAGCTGGGCGTGACCCGCGTAGCACTGTCGCGCGTCCTCAACGGCGCGGCGGCAGTGAGCCCCGAAATGGACTTGCGCCTGTCGAAGGCGCTGGGCACGACACCGGGGAGCTGGTACGCGATGCAGGCCAACTACGACATGTGGCAGGCGAAGCGCACGTTCAAAGCGAAGGTGAAGCCGATCCGCGCACAGGCTGCCTGAGCGTGAAGCGGGCTGGTGCTGGTCACCGATAACCGCGATGCCTAGCCCGACGGGGCGAACACCGGGCAAGTGGGGATCGATAAGATGAATGAAACGTAAATCTTTGATCCCTGTGTTCCACGGGAAAATGTTTCCCGGCGTGCAAAAATTCGCCATCTAATTGATTCGTATAGCCTTGTACGCCACGCGTCGCCAAAATGAGCTTGCGAGTCCACGCCTATGCGTGCTGCTAAATAGTTATCGCCTTATCCAAGGCCGTGCGTCGCTACCCAGCGACGGCGAGCAAAGGGCGATGCGATGCATAGACTTCCCGAAACCGGCTTTGTCCGCCTGCCGCAGATTGTCGGCAGGAAGCCCACAAACAGTGATCCGGGCATCCCCGCGCTGTTCCCTGTCTCCGCTTCAACCTGGTGGGCAGGCGTCCGCTCCGGGCGCTTTCCCAAGCCGGTCAAGCTGGGCGAGCGCATCACCGCATGGCGTGTCGAGGATATCCGCGCGTTGATTGAAGGCGGTGCGCAGTGAGCCTCCCCGCAAACGCGAAACCCCACGGTGGCAGCCGTGGGGCAAATCGCATGGGCAATGCGGCCTATCTCAACCGCGTGTCGGCATTGTACGGCGCCAGCCGTGGCAGGGATTACCTGCCGCAAAATTGGCGCGACCGCCTGCCCGACCCCGCCAGCTACTACGCGCACCACGTCGCCAAGCTGGGCAAGCCGAACGCGACCGGCTGGGCGCAGGGAGCATGCCCGTTCCATGAGGATCGGAACGCGAGCCTGTCCGTCCACGTCGCCAGCGTCAAAGGGCAGTGGCGATGCTTCGCATCCTGCGGTGGCGGCGACCTGGTGGGCTTCCACATGAAGCGCACCGGCTTGGACTTCAAAGCCGCCGTGCGCGACCTGATCGGGCTGGGGGTGACGCGATGAACGCTGTCATTCAAGAGACGCCGCAAGCTGCCGCCCGTCGCCTTGCGAAAGCTGTGGTGCGTGGCCCGTTCACCGCCGAGGGCTTGCACGAATACCAGCACGCGGACGGCACCCCGGCATTCTGGCGCTGGCGCGTGCGCACACCGGACGGCGAAAAGGTCATGCGCCCGATGCACTGGAAAGGTTCGGCTTTTGTGGCAGGCGAGCCGGGAGCGCCAGCAGCGGGCAAGCTGCTGTATCGCCTGCCGGGACTACTCGCGGAGACGCCTGCCCACGTCTGGATCGTCGAGGGCGAGAAATGCGCCGATACCCTGCACAAGCTGGGCCTGGTCGCCACCACGTCCGGCGGTAGTAGCAGCGCCAGTGGGGCAGACTGGACGCCACTGCGGGGCCGTCAATGCGTGCTGTGGGCCGACCATGACGAACCGGGCGGCACCTACATGGTCGAGGTCGCCGCAAAGCTGCACGCCATCGGCTGCACCGTGGAGCGCATCGACGTGGACGCCATGGAGCTGCCGCCAAAGGGCGATTGCGTGGATTGGCTGGTGCAGCACCCGGACGCCACGGCAGCGGACGTGCTTGCGCTGCCGCGCATCGCGCCAGCCGAGCCAGTAGACAATGCTCCGCGCGTCATCCTGACCCGTGGCGATGCCGTCCAACCCGCGAGCGTGGACTGGCTCTGGGAGGGCTGGCTGGCGGCGGGCAAGCTGCACCTGATCGGTGGCGCACCCGGCACGGGCAAGACCACGATTGCGGCAGCCTTGGCCGGGTGCGTGACCTGCGGTGGACGATGGCCGGACAGCACGCGAGCGCAGCGTGGCAGCGTGGTGTTCTGGTCGGGCGAGGATGACGTGGCCGACACCTTGAACCCGCGCCTGCGCGCGGCAGGTGCGGACATGGCCCACGTCCACATGGTCGAGGGCGTGAGGGAAGGTCTAGACCGCTACCCGTTCGATCCCGCGCGTGACATGGATGCGCTGCGGTTGGCGCTGATGGCGATTCCCGACGTTCGGCTGATCGTGATTGACCCCATCGTGTCCGCCGTGTCGGGCGACTCGCACAAGAACGCCGAGGTGCGGCGCGGACTACAGCCACTGGTCGACCTGGCCGGGCAGCTGCGGTGTGCGCTGTTGGGCGTGACGCACTTCAGCAAGGGCACGGCAGGACGGGAACCGACCGAACGCATTACCGGCTCGCTGGCCTTCGGTGCGCTGGCGCGCCTGGTCATGGTGACAGCGAAACAGGAGGCCAAGGATGACCGACCTGAGCGGCGCGTCATGCTTCGCGCCAAGTCCAACATCGGCCCGGACGGCGGCGGCTTTGCCTATGACCTGCGGCAGGGGGAATTGCCGGGCTATCCGGGCATTGAGGCATCGAGCGTGCTGTGGGGCGAGGCGATCCACGGCACCGCGCGGGAACTGCTGGCCGAGGCCGAGCAGCACGACGATGACACCGACGCACGCGACGCGGTGAACTGGCTGCGCGACCTACTGGCCGCCGGCCCGGTTCAAGTGAAGGACGTGAAGCGGCACGGGGAAAACGAGGGCTTTGCATGGCGCAGCTTGCAGCGAGCAATGCGAAAGGCTGGTATCGAGTCGCGGCGAGGTGGGTTCGGGCTCCCGGCAACATGGGCGCTCGCAGGCAGTAGCGCCACAGTCGCGCCAGTGGCGCCACACTCTGAGAGTGGCGCGAATGGCGCGACTGGTGGGGAAGTGGCGCGACTGGACACGGGTGGGGAGGCATACACGCTATGAACCCTGGTGCCATGAACTCGTTGCAGGTGCTGTTGCTGTGCTGGGCGGCTGGCGCCGTATTGAGCCGTGACGGTGACCGCCTGCACGTCGAGGCCGGAAAGGGCGGCCTGCCGCCCGAACTGCTGGACGCCCTGCGCGCGAACAAACCCGCCCTGCTGGCGATCCTGCCGGCACGATCCACGGAGGCCACGCCATGACGCTAATGCGAGAGGCGCGCGCGCAAGCGGGAGAGTCTGGTGTTTTCGGAGAGGTACGCGCACGGGCGAGCGAGTCTGGTGTTTTCGCAGGACTACACGCGCGGGCGGGTGACACTGTGCCGGGAGGCTGCCCCGGCAGCACCCGGCGCGGTGTGCCTGCCGACTACGCGGGCGACGATCCACGCCTATGCAATGCCCGGACGAAATCGGGGCGACCCTGCCGCGCGCTGAAGCTGGGCGGCGGGCGCTGCAAGTGGCACGGTGGCCTGAGCACCGGCCCCCGGACACCCGAGGGCAAGGCGAGGTGCGCTGACAACCTGCACGGCTGGCGCGAGCGGCTACGCGGTGACCCCGGAAAACTCCGGTAGAGCCGCCCAACGGGCCCACATCGCGCGCGTGGGGCGCGGGCGCGAGTGAGTCTGGCCCCTGCGCCTGAGCGTTGCGCAGCCAGTCGCGAAACGAACCCCATGGATGCGGGGTAGCTGCTACGCAAGATGAGCGGTAAGCGTGGTCACAACCGCGCGCTGACGGTAACTTTGACGGTAGGTGACGAACGCTCGCCAGTGGAAACCCCATAGCAGAGCCATGCGCGGGGCATTGTTCCATGCCTGCTGCCGCACCACCCCCGGCCACAACCGCCGCGTCGCAGCCGAGCCGCTACACTTGGAAGCTGGCAACTCAGCGACGTGGGCATCGAATCATGAGCAAGCAGATCATCGCCTTGGTGGGCGTACCCACCGATATCGGGGCCGGCCATCGCGGCGCCTCGATGGGGCCGGAGGCGCTGCGCGTGGCGCAGATTGCCGAGAAGCTGCGCGCGCGCGGACTGGAAGTGGTCGATCGCGGCAACCTGCATGGCCCGCACAATCCATGGCTGCCGCCGGTGAACGGCTATCGCCATCTCGACGAGGTGGTGGCGTGGAACCAGGCGACGCACGCGGCGATCCACGAGGAGCTGACGCACGGCCGGCTGCCGATCATGCTGGGCGGCGACCACTGTCTCGCGATCGGCTCGATCAGCGCGGTGGCGCGGTATTGCCGCGAGCGCGGCCGCAAGCTACGCGTGCTGTGGCTGGACGCGCATGCCGACTTCAACACCGCCACCATCACGCCCTCGGGCAATATCCACGGCATGCCGGTGGCCTGCCTGTGCGGCAACGGCCCAGCGGAACTGGTGCAGATCGGCGGCCACGTGCCGGCAACCTCGCCCGAGGTGTTCCGCCAGATCGGTATCCGCTCGGTGGACGAGGGCGAGAAACGTCTGGTGCGCGAGGCACAGGTCGCCGTGCACGACATGCGCAGCATCGACGAGGTGGGGATGCGCGCGACGATGGAAGCCGCGCTCGCCGGCATCGACGACGACACCCACCTGCACGTGAGCTTCGACGTGGACTTCCTCGATCCCAGCATCGCGCCCGGCGTGGGCACCACCGTGCGCGGCGGCCCGAACTACCGCGAGGCGCAGCTGTGCATGGAGATGATCGCCGACAGCGGCAAGCTCGGCTCGCTCGACATCGTCGAACTCAACCCCGCGTTCGACAAGCGCAACCAGACGGCGAAGCTCGCGGTGGACCTGGTCGAGTCATTGTTCGGCAAGTCCACCCTATTGCGCTGAGCGCGCCACCCAACGACACCAAGCCATGCACACCCGAGTCCTCACCGGCATCACCACCACCGGCACCCCGCACCTGGGCAACTACGTGGGCGCGATCCGCCCGGCTATCGCAGCCAGCCGCCGCGCGGACGTGGATGCGTTCTTCTTCCTGGCCGACTACCACGCGCTCATCAAGAGCGACGACGCCGCGCGCATCGAGCGTTCGCGGCTGGAGATCGCGGCGACCTGGCTGGCCGCCGGGCTGGATCCCGCGCGCGTCACCTTCTACCGCCAGTCGGACATCCCGGAGATCCCCGAACTGACCTGGTTCCTCACCTGCGTCACCGCCAAGGGACTGCTCAACCGCGCGCATGCCTACAAGGCCGCGGTCGACCGCAACGGCGAGATCGGCGAGGACCCCGACGCGGGCGTCACCGCCGGCCTGTACATGTATCCGGTGCTGATGGCTGCCGACATCCTCGCCTTCGACGCGCACAAGGTGCCGGTGGGCCGCGACCAGATCCAGCACATCGAGATGGCGCGCGACATCGGCCAACGCTTCAACCACATCTATGGCCGCGACTTCTTCGTGTTGCCCGAAGTGGTGATCGAGGAGCAGGTGGCCACCTTGCCCGGTCTCGACGGCCGCAAGATGTCCAAGAGCTACGACAACACCGTGCCACTGTTTGCCGGCGGCGCGAAGGTACTGCGCGAAGCGATCATGCGCATCGTCACCGACTCGCGCGCGCCGGGGGAGCCGAAGGATCCGGGCAGCTCGTCGCTCTACACCATCTTCCGCGCCTTTGCCGACGAGACCGAAAGCGCGGCGTTCCACCAGTCGCTGCTCGACGGCATCGGCTGGGGCGAGGCCAAGCAGCGCCTATTCGAGCGCATCGAGACCGACGTGGCGCCGATGCGCGAGCGCTACGAAACACTGATCGCCAAGCCCGACAAGATCGAGGCTATTCTGCGCGAAGGCGCCGCCAAGGCGCGCGCCATCGCCACGCCGAAGCTCGCCGCGATCCGTGACGCCATCGGCCTGCGCGCGATGGGCGCGGCGCCTGCCGCCAGGCCGAAAAAGCCGGCCACGGCGAAGACCGGCAAGGCACCGCGCTTCGCCAGCTTTCGCAACGGCGACGCCGGCTTCCGTTTCCGCCTCTTCGCCGCCGACGGCGAAGAACTGCTGCTCTCGACGCCGTTCGGCGACCCCAAGGCCGCCGGCGCGCTGCAGCAGCGCATCCGCCAGCTTGGGCGCGCCGCTGTGCTGCGTGAGGAGGGGGAGGCACTGGTGCTGGAGTTGGACGGTGAGGCGGTTGCCCGTACTCCGCAGGCTGGTGACGAAATGCTCGCGCGGCTTCGCGAGGCCCTTGAGCAGCTGGCCGCACAGGACTGACGGGGCAGCCGATGCGCTACCTCGCTCTGCTGCTGCTCGCCCCGTGGCTGCTGATCCTCGGCTGGGCCTACGCGAGCTATCCGAAGTCGCTGCCGCGCACGCCGGCGCGGCGGCTGTTCGACGCGCTGGTGCTGCTGCTCGCCTTCGGCGCCACGATCTACGCTGGCCTGTTTGGCTACGACGCGGTGCGATTGCCACCGCCAGACCGGGCCGGGCTGCACGGCAGCGGCGCGATCTGGCAGCAGGTGCTGCCCGCGCTGTGCGGCTACGGCGCGTTCGCCGGCGTGCTGGTACTCGCACTGCTGCTGCGCGCACGACTGTGGCGCCGCCTGCCCGCGGCATCACAGCCGGAAGCGTGACTTCCGGCCGTCGCAGGCATCCAAACCCCTGGCGCAACCTGAGCATCTGATGACCGGGCGAATCCTTCGCCCGGCGCGCGCATCCCCCAGCGCGCCCCACCGATGCGGACTCCCTCGACATGCGCCTGGCATGCCTGCTTTTGCTCGCCCTCGTTTCGCTGTCGTCGCCAGCCCTCGCGGTGACGATGGATGGCCATATCCATCCGGCTGAGTGGCGGGGTGCGCTGCACATCACCGATTTCCGGCAGACCCAGCCGCTTACCGGCAAGCCAGCCACGCTGCCCACCGAGGCCTGGGTGCTGGCCACGCCGCAGGGTTTGGCGGTGGCGTTCCGCTGCACCCAGCCGCCCGGCGTGCCGCGCAGCACCGAGCAGGTGCAGCGCGACTTCGAGGATCCGGTGGACCGGGTGAACCTGATCGTCGACTTCAACGGCGACGGCCGCACCGGCTACAACTTCACGGTCAGCTACAGCGGCGGCGTCTACGACGCCGTGGTCACCAACGAAAGTGACTTCAACAAGGACTGGGACGGGCTCTGGCAATCCGCAGTGAGCCACGACGCACAAGGCTGGACGGCGGAGATCCTGGTGCCCTGGTACACCGCGCCGATGCGCCACGGCCACGATGGCAAGCGCATCGTCGGCCTCTACCTGGATCGCGTGGTGGCCGCCACCGGCGAGCGCGACGCGTGGCCGGTGGCCAGCTACCAGCGCGCCCGCTTCCTGTCCGATTTCCGGCGCGTCAAGCTCGCGCAGTACCACCAATCCCTGCTTGCGGTCACGCCCTACGTGTCGGGCGTGTACGACAACGTCCACGGGCGCAGCCGGCTCACCGAGGGGGCCGACATCTTCTGGAAGCCGAACGGCCAGTTCCAGCTAACTGCCACCCTGAACCCGGACTTCGGCGAGGTGGAAAGCGACGACCTGGTGGTGAATTTCGGCGCCACCGAGACCTACTACAGCGACAAGCGGCCGTTCTTCACCGAGAACCAGGGCATCTTCGACTTCGGCCTGCTCGACGACAACAGCCAGCTGGTCTACACGCGCCGCGTCGGTGGGCCGGCGGACGACGGCCACGGCGTGAGCAGCATCAACGGCGCGGTGAAGCTCAACGGCAGCGTGGGCGGCACCAGCTACGGCCTGCTCGCTGCCGACGAGGCCGGCGCGGACGGGCGCCGGTTCAGTGCCGCGCGGCTGGTCCACGACTTCGGCACGCAGAGCCTCGGCCTGATGCTGACCGACGTCGACCATCCCTGGCTCGGCCGCGATGCGCGCGTGATCGGGATCGACGACCACTGGCATCCCACCGCCCGCGTCACCGTGGCGGCCAACGTGGTCGGCAGCGACATCGCGCAGGACGGCCGGCATGCCCGCGGCAGCGGCGCCACCCTGCTGGTCGACGCCGACCACGGCGGCGGCTGGCGCGAACAGTGGGCGGCGATGCACTTCAACCGGGGCTTGCAGGTCAACGACTTCGGCTACCTCGCGCGCAACGACCTGAACTACGCGCACTGGGAAGTGCGCAAGCGCGACACCGACCTGCCGGCGGACTCGATCTACAACTCGCACGACTGGCACGTACGCGTGGACGCACTGGACGACACGCGCGGGCTGAACCTGCGGCGGCAGTTCCGGGTGCTGCGCGACAGCAGCCTGCGCAATGGCGCTACCGAAGAGGTTCAGCTCAACGTCAACAGTGCGGCATGGGACGACCTGCTCACCCGCGGCCACGGCGCGCTGTTCCTGCCGCCGACCTTCGATCTGTTCTACAAGTACATCACGCCGCGGCATGGCGCGCTGGCCTACAAGCTGGTCGCGGAATCGCTGAGCGGCGGATTGGCCGGTAACCGCAGCGTCGGCTACGACGTGGAGTTCATCCCGACGTTCTATCTCGGCGACAGCTTCAACCTGTATGCCGGCCCGTACTACGAGCACCAGCCCGACTGGCTGGTGTGGCAACACGACAACCTGATCGGCCGCTTCGACGAGCACACGCTCGAACTGCTGGCCGGCTTCGACTGGAGCATCGGCAGCCGGCAGGAGCTGCGCATGAAGCTGGAAGGTCTCGGGCTGGATGCGCACATCCGTGGCGCCTACCGCGTCGCTGCCAATGGTCGCGCGGTCGCCAGCAACGACCCGGTGGGCAACCTGGGCGTGCGCAACATGGGGCTGCAGGTCCGCTATCGCTACCAGCTCGCGCCGCTGTCCTACCTGTACGTGGTGTATGCGCGCGGCGGCTACGTGATGGACGACTACGTGCAGGACAGCGGCGTACGCAACATGTTCGAGCAGAGCTTCTCGCTGCGCAACGACGAGCAACTGCTGGTCAAGCTGGACTACCGCTTCGACATCTGAGCCGGGTCAGTCCCGGCGGTGGGATACGGGCCGGACGCACCGCGTCGCCGATGCCCGGTGTAGAAGCGCTGCCTGCTTGGCGCTTCCATCACCCAC
Organism: Rhodanobacter sp.; assembly: GCA_027450005.1. Lineage (GTDB taxonomy): Bacteria > Pseudomonadota > Gammaproteobacteria > Xanthomonadales > Rhodanobacteraceae > Rhodanobacter_A. The sequence continues at coordinate 42,559 of DAIDKO010000164.1, forward strand.
GTGCGCCACGCGGGCAGGACCGGGCCGCATCACCCGGGCCATCGTCCGTACAGTCCAGCACCGGGGCGCGCAGACGTGCCGCGATGCACGGGATGCCTTGCAAGGAACGGAGGCGCCCGGTCTGCGCCGGCGCGCGGGCCGGCGCATCCTTGCTGCCGCTCAGCGCGCCAGCGGCGCGATGCGCTGCTCGATCGCGCCGAAGATCGAGGCGCCGTGCGCGTCGGTGACCTCGATGCGCAGCGTGTCGCCGTATTTCAGGAACGGCGTCGCGGGCTTGCCATCGCGCAGCGTCTCCACCGTGCGCTGCTCGGCGAGGCAGGTGGCGCCCTTGGAGGTATCCTGGTTGGCGATGGTGCCGGAGCCGACGAGGGTGCCGGCGGTGAGCGGACGCGTCTTGGCCGCGTGCGCCACCAGCTGGGCGAAACTGAACTGCATGTCCACGCCGCACTCCGCTTCGCCGAACCACTGGCCGTTGAGCCAGGTGCGCATCGGCAGGTGGAGCTTGTCGCCTTGCCAGGCGTCGCCCAGTTCGTCCGGCGTCACCAGCACCGGCGACAGCGCCGAGCGCGGCTTCGACTGCAGGAAGCCGAAGCCCTTGGCCAGCTCGCCCGGGATCAGCCCGCGCAGCGAGACGTCGTTGACCAAGCCGACCAGCTGGATGTGCCCGGCCGCCTCGGCGGGCGTGGCCGCCATCGGCACGTCGTCTGTGACCACCACGACCTCGGCCTCGAGGTCGATGCCGTAGTCCTCGCTGGGCACCACCACCGGATCGCGCGGGCCGAGGAAGCCGGCGCTGGTGGCCTGGTACATCAACGGATCGGTGTAGAACGATTCGGGCACCTCGGCGCCGCGCGCCTTGCGCACGCGCTCCACGTGCGGCAGGTAGGCCGAGCCATCGACGAACTCATAGGCACGCGGCAGCGGCGAGGCCAGCGCCGTCATGTCCAGCGCGAACGCGCCGGTGGCCTTGCCGGCGTTCAAGTCGTCGGACAAGGCATTCAAGCGGGGCGCCACGTTCGACCAGTCGTCCAGCGCCGCCTGCAGGGTGGCGGCGATGCCGGTGGCCTTCACCGCGATGCCGAGGTCTCGGCTGACCACGACCAGCGTGCCGTCGCGCCCGCCTTCCTTCAGGGAACCCAGTTTCATGTCTTGCTCCGCGGGCCGCGCTCGGCGGGCGGCCCTGATGTTTGGTTGATCCGGTGGCTCGTCTTTACTTGCCGCTGAAATGCTTGCGGATGCCCTGCCAGCATTCGTGGTAGTTGCCTTGCAGCTCCTTCGACTCCAGCGCCTGCCGGGTCGGATGGAGCACGCGGCGCGTCTCGAACATGAAGGCCATGGTGCCGGTGATCACGTCGGGCTGGGACAGGTCGCGCGTCGAGGCCTTCTCGTAGGTCGCCGCGTCCGGGCCGTGGCCGCTCATGCAATTGTGCAGCGAAGCGCCGCCCGGCACGAAGCCCTCGGCCTTGGCGTCGTAGGCGCCGGTGACCAGGCCCATGAACTCGCTGGCGATGTTGCGATGGAACCACGGCGGGCGGAAGGTGTGCTGCGCCACCAGCCAGCGCGGCGGGAAGATCACGAAGTCCAGGTTGCTCACACCTGCCGTGTCGCTGGGCGAATTCAGCACCAGGAAGATGCTCGGATCCGGATGGTCGTAGCTGATCGAGCCGATCGTGTTGAAACGGCGCAGATCGTACTTGTAAGGCGCGTAGTTGCCGTGCCAGCCGACCACGTCAAGCGGCGAATGGCCGATCTTCGCGCGCCACAGGTTGCCCTGGAACTTGGCCACCAGCTCGAAATCTCCCTCGACGTCCTCGTACGCCGCCACCGGGGTAAGGAAGTCGCGTGGGTTGGCCAGGCCATTGCTGCCGATCGGGCCGAGGTCCGGCAGGCGCAGCAGCGCACCGAAGTTCTCGGCGATGTAGCCGCGCGCGGCGGTGTCCAGCAGCTCTACGCGGAAGCGCACGCCGCGCGGGATCACCGCGATCTCCAACGGCTCCAGCTCGATCGCGCCGAACTCGGTGGCCAGGCGCAGGCGCCCCTGCTGCGGCACGATCAGCAGCTCGCCGTCGGCGTCATAGAAATAGCGGTCCTGCATCGAGCGGTTCGCCGCATACATGTGGATGCCGACGCCCGACTGCTCCGCCGCGCCGCCGTTGCCGGCCATGGTGACGATACCGTCGACGAAGTCGGTGGGCGCGGACGGCAGCGGCAGCGGATTCCAGCGCAGCTGGTTGGGACTGGCCGGCACCTCGTCGAAGCGGTTGTGGAATCGGCCGGCCGCCATCGGCTCGAACGGCTGGTGCATCGCCGCCGGACGGATGCGGTACAGCCAGCTGCGCCGGTTGGCATGGCGCGGCGCGGTGAACGCGGTGCCGGACAGCTGCTCGGCGTACAGGCCATGCGCCGCCTGCTGCGGCGAGTTCTGCCCCTCCGGCAGCGTGCCGGACATGGCCTCGGTGGCAAATTCGTTGGCGAAGCCGGTTTGGTAGTTCATGCGTCACTTTCCTGATCGGGTTCATGCGCGCCGGCAACATCACCGTTCGCGCTGAGCGTAGCTCGCGCAGCGGGCGCAGTCGAAGCGCCCTGACGCGCGCACTGATGCCTATGCCTGCCCTTGGCCAGGGTACTTACGGCGCCCCAGTCTCCGGCGATATACGCCAACTTCTTCGCGCGGCTCCAGCCTTTGAGCTTTCGCTCCATCGCCAGGGCTTCGATACGCGTTTCGAACGCTTCTGCGTGGATCAGCTTGAGAGGACGCCGCACTGCGGTATAGGCGCACCCCTTGCCTTCGTCGTGCTGCTCCATCCGCTTATCCAGATTGTCCGTATGGCCGATGTAAAAACTACCGTCGGCGCATTCGAGGATATAGAGGACAAAATCCATTTACGCCTCCTGGCTGGGCCCTTCGACTTCGGCCCTTTGGACCTACGCTCAGGGCGAACGGTGAGGCGGAAACCGTTCATCCCGAGCCCTTCGATCGGCTCAGGAAAGGCCAAGTCGAACGGCTCAGGCCTTTACAGCACCCCGCGCTTCATCTGGTCGCGCTCGATCGACTCGAACAGCGCCTGGAAGTTGCCTTCGCCGAAGCCCTCGTTGCCCTTGCGCTGGATGATCTCGAAGAAGATCGGGCCGATGTTGTTCTGCGTGAAGATCTGCAGCAGCTTGCGCTGCTTGGTCTCCGGATCGGCGTCGATCAGGATCTTGTTCCTGGCCAGGCGCGCCACGTCCTCGCCGTGGTTCGGGATGCGCTGGTCGATCACTTCGAAATAGGCGTCCGGCGTGTCGAGGAATTCCACGCCCTGCGCGCGCATCGCCTCCACCGTGTCGTAGATGTTGTCGGTGAACAGGGCGATGTGCTGGATGCCCTCGCCGTGGTAGGCGTCGAGGTACTCGTTGATCTGCGACTTGGGATCGCTCGACTCGTTGAGCGGGATGCGCACGATGCCGTCCGGCGCGGTCATCGCCTTGGACACCAGGCCGGTCTTGGCGCCCTTGATGTCGAAGTAGCGGATCTCGCGGAAGTTGAACAGGCGCTCGTAGTAGTCGGACCACTTCTGCATGTTGCCGAAGTAGAGGTTGTGCGTGAGGTGGTCGATGAAGGTGAGGCCGAAACCCTTCGGGTGCGGCTCGGCGCCCGGAACCGGTTCGTAGTCACCGACGTAGATGCTGCCGTTGTCGCCGTAGCGATCGACCAGGTACAGCATGCAGTCGCCGATGCCCTTCACTGCCGGGGCAGCCACCGCCTTGGAGCGCTCGGCCAGTTCGCCCACTGCCTCGCCGCCGTTGCCGAGCACGGTGGCACGCACTTCGTCGGCAGGCTTGCGGAAGCGGATGGCGAAGCCGGCGGCGCAGGGGCCGTGGATTTTGGCGAACTCGGCGGCATAGGAGTCCGGATCCTCGTTGACCAGCAGGTTCACGTCGCCCTGGCGGTACACGGTGATCGGACGGGCCTTGTGCCTGAGCACGGCGGTGAAGCCCATGCTGCGGAACAGCGCGTGCAACTCACTGGCGCGGCCGGCCGGCGCGGCGAATTCGACGAACTCGAAGCCGTTGATCCCCATCGGGTTCTCGAAGGTGGTGACCTGCATGCCGAGGTTGGGTTGGACTGTCATGCGATTTCTCCGACGGGCTACGATGGGGGAAGCTTTTGTAAAAAATGCAGCGATGGATGGCTGCCCATGTGATCTTCGTGGTCAGGCATGACCGCAAGAGCCACACCACTGGGTGCTTTTCGCACAGCGCGCGCTAACGTGATGCGTGCCCTTGGTGAAAAGTGCATCCACGGCCGGCTTCGCCAGCCACGCGATCGACACGCCACCTCCTGCGCGTGTTCTTCACGGGGCGTGCGGCCATGGGCATGCCAGCTCACCCGACCTTCGCGGCCATGGACGGCCGCGCCGGCCAAGCCCCAATCATGGTTTCACCTGTAACCATTTGCAAGGAACACCGCACCAGTGCCCGCCGAACGCCATCCCGACCACGCCCCGCTGGAGCTGGAACGCTTCCTGCCCTATCAGCTCTCCATCGTGTCGAACACGGTCAGCCAGGCGATCGCCGACGACTATCAGGCGCGCTACGACCTGGGCGTCACCGAATGGCGGGTGATGGCGGTACTGGCCCGCTTCGACGGCCTCTCCGCGCGCGAGGTGGCCGAACGCACCGCGATGGACAAAGTCGCGGTGAGCCGTGCGCTGGCCCGGCTGGTCGCCGCCGGCCGGGTGCGCCGCCATACCCATGCCAGCGACAAGCGCCGCTCGGTACTGGGCCTGACCGCCGCCGGCTGGAAGATCCACGACGAGGTCGCGCCGATGGCGCGGCAGCGGGAAAGGGAGTTGCTGGCGCGGATGACGCCGGAGGAACAGGTCTGGCTGCGGCGGATATTGGACAAGCTCATGCCGCAGGACAAAGCAAAAAGCTGAAGTGCGCCTTCATCAATGTGCCGGGACAGGGCTCCTGCCCTGCCCGGGACTCGCCTGGATCGGGCTTGGCCCGTTATTTCACCCCGTGCATGAGCCTGTTCACCAACGGCGCGATCAGCAACAACAGCACTCCCGCGCCCAGCAGCAACCAGAAACTGAAGGTGAAGCCACCCAGGGCGGCGGCGGCGGTCAGGCCATGCGCGCCGGTGATGCGACTGGCGAACAGGCCGGAGAGGTTGCCGCCCACGGCCAGCGACAGGAACCAGCCGCCCATCGCGAAACCGACCAGCTTCGGCGGCGCCAGCTTGGTCACCATCGACAGGCCGATCGGCGACAGGCAGAGCTCGCCCAGCGTCTGCATCACGTAGCACATCACCAGCGGCCAGAACGGAATCAGCCCGTTGGCGCCCAACAACTTCGACAGCGCGTACACCAGTACCAGGAAACCCAGCGCGTTGAAGAGCAGGCCGAAGCCGAACTTGCGCGGGATCGACGGCTCCATGCGGCGCTTGTCCAGCCAGCCCCAGACCAGCGCCACCAGCGGCGCGAACACGATGATCGCCAGCGGGCTCACCGACTGGAACCAGCCCACCGGGAACATCCAGTCGCCGAACATCTGGCGGTCCACCAGGTTCTCGGCAAGGAAGTTGAAGGTGGTGCCGAGCTGGTAATAGAACATCCAGAACAGCACGTTGAAGGCGAAGATGATCAGCATCGCGATCACCCGGTGCGTCTGCACGCGATCGTGCCGCGCCGCTTCCACCAGCAGCATCGCCGCCACCACCACGAACAGCAGGCCCAGCACCCATTGCAGCCCGGTGGCGCCGATGCCGGAAAGCAGCCAGTACACTACCGGCACCGCCACGATCACCCCCGCTAACACCCACAGCACGCGCAGCCGGCTTTCCGCACCCGGCGCGGGCCGGCCCACGCCCTTCAACTGCCGGCGGCCGAACCAGAACCACAGCAGGCTCAGCAGCATGCCCACGCCGGCGGCAAGGAACACCAGCCGGTAGTTCTGCTGCATCGGCGTGTCGGTGAACTGCGCGGCCATCCAGCCGGTGAGCAGCGGTGCCGCCAGCGCACCCGCGTTGATGCCCATGTAGAACAGGGTGAAGCCGCGGTCGCGGCGCGGGTCGTCGCGACCGTAGAGCTGGCCCACCATCGAGGAGATGTTCGGCTTGAACAGGCCGTCACCGACGATCACCAGCGCCAGCCCCAGCAGCATCACTTCCCGGGTCGGCACCGCCAGCGCGAACAGCCCAGCCGCCATCACCGCCGCGCCCAGCAGGATGGTGCGCTGGTAGCCGATCAGCTTGTCCGCCACCCAGCCGCCGAAGATGCCGGTGCCGTAGATCAGCGCGGTGTAAGCGCCGAAGATCGCGCTGGCCCAGGCCTGGCCCGAGCTGTCGCCGTGGTAGAACTGCGCCACGATGTACAACGCCAGTGCCCAGCTCACGCTGTAGAACGCGAAGCGCTCCCAGAACTCGGTCATGAACAGCATCCACAGCGGACGCGGATGCCCGAACAGTTGCGGGTAGTCCGGCGCGGTGGCGGTGGCGATGTCGTTCACGCGATCCCCTCTGGATGACTCGCAAGGCGCCAGATGTAACACAAGCGAGGAGTGAGTGGAGAGGAGTGAGAAGCGAGAGAGAGCAAAGGCATCGCTGCGCCCCACTCACTTCCCCCTCCCGCACTAATGGACGCCGTGCATCAATTTGCGGATCCAGGGCGCCGCCAGCAGAAACACTAGGCCGACGCCGAGTCCCCAGGCGAACACCTTGGTGTAGACGTGGGCGTAGTCGTCGATGCCGGTGATCGCGGTCGTGCCGGACATCGAGGTGGTCAACGTGGCGATCCAGCCGGCCAGTTGGTAGGCGATGGCCACGCCGAAAAACCAGCCGCCCATCGCCAGCGAGGCCTCTTCCGGCGCGGCCAGCTGGCCGACCAGGGCGTAGCCGATCGGCGACAGCGCCAGCTCGCCCAGGGTCTGCAGCAGGTAGCACAGCATCAGCGGCCACCAGCTGATGTGGCCGTTGCCGTTCCGCAGATGGTCGATCGCATACACCAGCACGCCGTAGCTCAGCGCCACCAGCACCACGCCGATGCCAAACTTGCGCGGCGTCGACGGATCGCGCCCACGCCGCTCCAGCCACGGCCACAGCATCGCCAGGAACGGCGCGAGCAGCAGGATGTAGAACGGGTTGGCCGACTGGAACCAGCTGAAGTCCCACGGCGCATCGACGTAGTCGCGCGCCAGGAAGTTGAGTGAGGTGACACCTTGCAGGCTGAGCGCCCAGAACACCACTAGGCCGACGAACAGCAGCAGCAGCGCCAGATAGCGCTGCGTCTGCACGCGGTCGCGCCGGCGCGCGCAGCTCGCTACGAAATACAGCACCAGCAGGCCCATCAGCGCATACATGGCGCCACGCAGCAGCTGCGGAAATGCCAGCAGCAAGGCCGTGGGATACATAAGTACGGCGATCGCAAGCAGGACCCACAGCGTTGCCTTCGGCCCATGCAGGTAGTCACCCCTGGGCAGCAACGGATCGAGCTTGTGGCGGCGCCAGTGGAACAGCACTGCAGCACCGGCCATCCCGACCGCCGCCGCGACGAAGCCCCAGCGATAACCCCAATGGCTTCCAACTACGTCGGCACAGACGATCGGCGCAACGAATGAGCCGACGTTGATCGCCAGATAGTACAGCGTATAGCCGCCATCGCGACGCGGATCCTCCTTGGCATAATTGCGTCCGATCAGCACGGTGAGCGGAATCCCCAGCCCCGACGCCAGCGCGAACAATGCCATGCCGATCTCGAAGCCGACCAGCGTCGGCAACGCCATAAGCAACAACGCCAGTGCACACAGCCACAGCGAAATAGCTAGCGAACGCGTCTCGCCGAGGATCTTGTCCGCCACGTAGCCGCCGATGATCGGGGTGGCATACATCAGCGCGAGGAGACCGCTGCCCAGCAGGTCGGCGTGCCGCTGCGCGGCGGACACGCCCAGTTGGGCGAAGAAGTTCTGCGCTATGTACGGCGCGATGAAGGAACGGAACCCGTAGAAGCCGAAGCTGAGCCCGACCGTGACGCCCAGCAGCATCCACAGCTGGCGCGGATGACCCCAGACGCTGCCATCGTGGCGCCGGCTTGAGGGCGCAACGGCCCGTGTCGCATTCATGCGGAATCCCAGTGTTGCAGTAAGACCCCGGTGGGATCACTCGTGGCGGCAAAGGTTCACGGCGTGCCCAGCACGGTGCGCACTTCCAACAGCTCCGGGAAAAAGCTGAGGTCCAGCGCCTTCTTCAGGAAGCCCACGCCGGAGGAGCCACCGGTGCCGCGGCGGTGACCGATGATGCGCTCCACCGCCTTCATGTGGCGGAAACGCCACAGCTGGAAACTTTCCTCGAGGTCGACCAGCGTCTCGCACAGATGGAACTCGCTCCAGAAACTCTCAGGCGCCTCGTAGATGCGCCTGAACACCGGCACTAGGTCGTCACGGCGTTGCCATGGCTGGCCGACGTCGCGCTCCTGGATTTCGCGCGGCACTGCATGGCCATGCCGCGCCAGCCAGCGCAGCACCTCGTCGTAGAGCCCAGGCGCCTGTAGCGTATCGCGCAGGCCCTGTTGCAGCGCCGAATCGTGGGCGAACACCTCAAGTATGTCGGCGTTCTTGTTGCCGAGCATGAACTCCACCGTACGGTACTGCGCCGACTGGAAGCCGGACGACGGCCCCAGCGCGTCGCGAAAGGTAAGGTATTCGTGCGGCGTCATCGTCTCCAGCACCGCCCACTGCTCGAACAGCTGGCGCTGAATCTGCTTGACCCGCGCCAGCACCTTGAGCGCGGGGCCGATGCGCTCGCCGCGCATGAACTCCATCGCCGCACGCAGCTCGTGAATCAACAGCTTCAGCCACAGCTCGGACACTTGGTGCTGCACGATGAAAAGCATCTCGTCGTGGTACGGCGGGTCGGAGACGGGCCGCTGCGCGGACAGCAGGGTGTCCAGCCGCAGGTAGCCGCCGTAGGTCATCCTTCCCGCAAGATCGCGCTCGATGCCTGCCTCGAGCTCGCGCTGGTTGTCCGTCATGGTCGGTCGCGGCCGTGCAAAACATGCATGGTAACCGCTGGCGACACCGGCTTGCCGGCGGTCGCCGTACCCGCCCGAATGCTGCGCTGTGCCTTGCGACACGAGATGCCAGCCTGCTATCTATGTATGGTTTTTCCCAGCCGTTTTGACCGCCAAGGCGCTCTCGCGGCAAGGGATCGTCGCGTGTCTGGCCCCACTGGATGGGCCACCGCCCCCACCCATTCGCCGCAAACGGGAGCGCGTCGTGTCCATCGCCGCCAAGTTCGAAATCGAGTACCTGCAATACCTCGACGCCGAGGGCAAGCAGGTTCGGGATGACCTGCCCGAGTTCGCCAAGGATCTCGGCCACATGGTCGAGCTGTACAAGCTGATGCTGTCCACCCGCGTGTTCGACGCCAAGTCGGTGGCGCTGCAGCGCACCGGCAAGCTGGGCACCTACGCCAGCTGCCTCGGCCACGAGGCCGCCCACGTCGGCATCGGTAGCGCGATGAAGCCGGAAGACGTGCTGGCGCTCAGCTACCGCGAATACGGCGCCCAGCTTTACCGCGGTGTGCAGCCGCGCGAGGTCTACATGTACTGGGGCGGTGACGAGCGCGGCAACGATTACCAGAAGGAACCGGCGCGCCACGACTTCGCGTGGAGCGTGCCGATCGCCACGCAGTGTCTGCACGCCGCCGGCTCCGCGCTGGCCTTCAAGATCCGCGGCGAGAAGCGCGTGGCCGTGTGCACCATCGGCGACGGCGGCTCGTCCAAGGGCGACTTCTACGGCGCCATCAACATCGCCGGCGCGCAGAACCTGCCGCTGGTGGCGGTGATCGTTAACAACCAGTGGGCCATCTCGGTGCCGCGCAAGATCCAGTCTGGGGCGCCCACGCTGGCACAGAAGGGCATCGCCGCCGGCCTGCACTGCATCCAGGTGGACGGCAACGACATCATCGCCGTGCGCAAGGCGATGGAGGATGCGCTGGAGCGCGCCCGCAACGGCCAGGGCGGCTCGGTGATCGAAGCGGTGACCTACCGCCTCGGCGACCACACCACCGCCGACGACGCCCGCCGCTACCGCGGCGAGCAGGAAGTGAAGGACGCTTGGGCGAAGGAGCCGATGAAGCGCCTGCGCACCTGGCTGGTGGCCAAGGGCGTGTGGGACGACAAGAAGGAAGAGGCGTGGAAGGCCGAGTGCGACGAGTGGATGGACAACGAGGTGAACGCCTACCTCGAGACCAAGACGCAGCCGGTCACGGCGATGTTCGACTACACCTTCGCCGAAGTCCCCGCCGATCTCGCCAAGCAGCGCGATCTCGTCCTCTCGTACGAAAACAAGGGTCACTGAGTCATGGCACAGATCACTCTCATCGAGGCCGTCACCCAGGCGCTCGCCTACGAAATGAAGCACGACGAGAGCGTCGTGGTGCTGGGCGAGGACGTGGGCGTCAACGGCGGCGTGTTCCGCGCCACCCAGGGCCTGCAGGAAAAGTTCGGCGAGCTGCGCGTGCTCGACACGCCGCTGGACGAAACCACCATCGCCGGCGTCACCGTGGGCATGGCCGTGCAGGGCATGAAGCCGGTGGCCGAGGCGCAGTTCGAGGGCTTCATCTACCCGATGATGGAGCAGATCGCCTGCCACGCCGCGCGCATGCGCAACCGCACCCGCGGCCGCCTCACCGTGCCGGCCGTGTGGCGCGCCCCGTGGGGCGGCGGCATCCGTGCGCCGGAGCACCACTCCGAGGCGAACGAGCACCTGTTCACCAACATCCCCGGCCTGCGCGTGGTGCTGCCCTCCTCGCCCGCGCGCGCCTACGGCCTGCTGCTTGCCGCGATCCGCGATCCCGATCCGGTGATCTTCCTCGAACCCAAGCGCATCTACCGCCAGTACAAGGAAGAAGTGCCGGACGACGGCGAAGCGCTGCCGCTGGACGTGTGCTTCGTGCTGCGCGACGGCACCGACGTCACCCTGGTGACCTGGGGCGCCCAGGTGAAGGAATGCCTGGAAGCCGCCGACGAGCTGGCCAGGCAGGGCGTCAGCGCCGAGGTCATCGACGTCGCCACGCTCACCCCGCTGGACTTCGACACCATCGGCGAGTCGGTGCAGAAGACCGGTCGCTGCGTGATCGTGCACGAGGCCCCGAAGACCGCCGGCTTCGGCGCCGAGATCGCCGCGCGCGTGGCCGAGGAATGCCTGTACGAGCTGCTCGCGCCGGTCGAGCGCGTCACTGGCCCCGATACCCACATCCCGCTGTTCCGCCTCGAAATGAAGTACCTGCCCAGCGTGGAACGCATCGTCGAAGCCGCACAGCGCACGCTGGCCGCATCCTGACTCCCTTCTCCCCGCCGGAGAGAAGGTGCCCCGAAAGGGGCGGATGAGGGGCCACGACTTGCGACAAAATGCAACGAAGCACAGCTTCAATGCACGCTACCGCAGGCCCGGCCCCTCACCCCGACCCTCTCCCCGGCGGGGAGAGGGAGAAAACCAAACCTTGGAAGCTCACTCATGGCCGACATCAAGACATTCCACCTGCCCGACCTCGGCGAAGGCCTGCCCGACGCCACCATCGTCGAGTGGCACGTGAAGGAAGGCGACTACATCAAGCTCGACGCGCCGCTGTGCTCGATGGAGACCGCCAAGGCCGTGGTCGACGTGCCCTCGCCCTACACCGGCACGGTGAAGAAGCTGCACGGCGCACCCGGCGACATCATCGAGACCGGTGCCGCGCTGGCCGACTTCGAGCCCGACGCCAACGCAAAGCAGCGCGCCGAGGCCGAATCCACCGGCCACCACCACGGCCCGAAGAAGGCTGAGGCACCGGCGCCCGCTCCAGCGCCGGCCCAGGCCGCCACCGCGGATCGCGAGGACGAAGGCACCGTGGTTGGCGCGACGGTCAGCGGCAACACCGTGCACGTCGAACTGGCCGCCAGCATCGGCGGCGTGAAGGCCGTGCCGGCGGTACGCGCGCTGGCCAAGAAACTCAAGGTCGACCTCGCCCGCGTGCGCCCCACCGGTGCCGACGGCGTGGTCACCATGCAGGATGTGAAGAGTGCCGCCGCCAACCGCAGCGCACCGCTGGGCGCCGCACCGGCGCGCGCCGTGTCCACCTCGGCGGGCCGCCATCTCGCGCCCGAGCTACCGGAACCCGGCCCGGCCCCCAGCCGCACCGCCGTGTCGCTGGCCGGCAAGCCGGTCCGCACCGCGCCGCCGAGCGTGCAGGCCAGCGGCCAGCCCGAGCAGCTCAAGGGCGTCCGCCGCAACATGGCCCGCGTGATGGCCGAGGCCCACGCCAACGTGGTGCCCACCACCCTGGTGGACGACGCTGACCTGCACTCCTGGATCGGCAAGCAGGACATCACCGCGCGGCTGATCCGCGCCATCGTTGCCGCCTGCAAGGCGGTGCCGGCGCTCAACGCCTGGTTCGACGGCAAGAGCCTTACCCGCACGCTGCACCCACAGGTGGACATCGGCATCGCCGTGGACACCGAGGACGGCCTGTTCGTGCCGGCCTTGCGCAACGCCGACGTACTCGACGGCGCCGGCATACGCGCAGCGATCAAGCGCCTGCGCGCGCAGGTGGAGGACCGCAGCATCCCGGCCTCGGAACTGTCCGGCTACACCATCAGCCTGTCCAACTTCGGCATGTTCGCCGGCCGCTACGCCACTCCGGTGGTGGTGCCGCCGACTGTCGCCATCATCGGCGCCGGCAAGCTGTGCCACGACGTGGTGGCAGTGATGGGCGGCATCGAAGTGCATCGCCGCATGCCGATCTCGCTCACCTTCGACCATCGCGCGGCTACCGGTGGCGAGGCGGCGCGCTTCCTCAAGGCGCTGCTGGATGATTTGGCGCTGCCGAACTGACGCGGCTTGAATGATGGGGCGCCTGCGGGCGCCCCATTTTTTTGCGCAATCGCTAGCGCATGTCGCCTGCCGCTAACGACAGAGCGGTTTCGGCCGCCTACCGGCGCCCGAGTCACTTTCTCTCGCGTGCCCGAGAGAAAGTAACCAAAGAGAGGGGCTCCCCGATGGCGCGCCCTCCAGGCTTCCTGCCTTCCGGGTGCGCGGGTGGGTGGCGGGGTTTTTCGACGGGACTCCTGTCCCGGCGAAAAGCTGGCTCGCATCCCTGCGCGCCATCCTGAGGACTTTCCGCCCCCACCCGCCACGCCATAGGGGCCCCGGGTAGAGCAGCGCGCTCCCAGCGCGCAGAGGCAACAACCCCCACCGGCCCCCCTTCCCTGCACGCAGGGGAGGGAGACCGGTGAGCTGCAAGCTCCCGGCGCTCTGCTGTTGCTGTTGCTTCTGGCGCGCACGATGCGCACCCGCTCTTCCGAGGCCCCTGGACGGCGGTGAGGCGGGGACGATCAAGCCGCGCAACGGGCGAGGCAAGGGATGGACTCGCCTTTTCGCGCGGGCAGGAGCCCGCTCGAAAAGCCCGGCCACGCCTCACGGACTTGCCGGACAGGATGCCCGGCAAGCGCCAACCGGGGTGGCCTTCTCTTTGGGTTACTTTTCTCTTGGCCACACAAGAGAAAAGTAACTCCGCCACCGACAGCTGGACGAAACCGCTTTGAATCTTACGAACACGAAGAAGCAAAAGCCCCTCTAGCGCCAGCGGGTGGAAGAGCAAGGACCACCACTTGATGCAAACGGTGCTCACAGCCTCCCGATAGAATGCCCCCCATGATCAACAACGACGTTCTGCGCAGCGTGCGCTACATGCTCGACCTGCCCGATGGCAGGCTTCCGTCCATCGTGGCGCTGGCTGGACTGGAGGTGTCGTCGGCGGATCTCGACGCCTACCTGAAGAAAGAAGACGAGCCCGGCTACCGCGACTGCCCCGACAAGGTAATGGCGCATTTCCTCGACGGCCTGGTGGTGCACCTGCGCGGCCGCGACGAGAGCCGGCCGCCGTTGCCGGTGGCGAAGCGCGTCACCAACAACCTGGTGCTGAAGAAGCTGCGCGTGGCCTTCGAACTGCGCGACGCGGACCTGCACGCCATCCTCGCCGCGGCGGGATTCCCCCTGTCGAAGTCGGAACTCAGCGCATTGTTCCGCAAGCCCGAGCATCCCAACTACCGTCCCTGCGGCGACCAGCTGCTGCGCCACTTCCTGCGCGGCCTCACCCAGCGCCTGCGAAATTGAAGAGTGCGGCCACAGATGGCCGCCCGTTTGATTCCGCGATCAAGGACGATTGCATGGATAAAGATCGAGTGCGACCGCGCTTGCCCCACCCTGTGAAATCGCGACTGCGAAAGATCGCAAAAACCAAGGCCGACGCATGCTGTTCGACATCGTGTTCTACACGCTCGGGGCGATACTGATCGTCGGCGGACTGCTCGGCGCGATCCTGCCCAGCCTGCCCGGCGTGCCGATGATCTTCGGTGGCATCTGGCTGGTCGCGGCAGTCGACAACTACCGCCACCTCGGCCTGTGGTGGCTGCTCCTGATCGGCGCGCTGGGCGCGCTGGGCGTAATCGTGGACTTCATCGCCGGCACCCTGGGTGCGAAACGCGTGGGCGCGAGCAAGCGCGCGCTGTGGGGTGCCTCGTTGGGCACCTTCGTGGGCATGTTCTTCGGCATTCCCGGCATCCTGCTCGGCCCGTTCGCCGGCGCGCTGCTCGGCGAACTCGCCTCCGGCACCAGCGTGCTGCGCTCGGCCCATGTCGGCATCGGCACCTGGCTCGGCCTGCTGTTCGGTGCGCTGGTGAAGCTGGTGATCTCACTGATGATGATCGGGCTGTTCGGAACGGCAATGCTGTTCGGTTAGGTGCCCAGGCTGCCCGCGGGCAGCACGTACAGCAACACCGCAAAATAGTGCAGTACGCTGCCGGCGAGCACGAAGGCGTGCCACAAGGTGTGCTGGTAGGGCAGCCTGCGCCACAGGTAGAACGGCACGCCGAGGGTATAGGCCACGCCGCCGCCGACCAGCAGATCCATGCCGCCCGCCTGCAGATGCGCGGCCAGCGGCTTGAACGCGAGCATGCCGATCCAGCCCATGCCCACGTACAGCAACACGGCAAGCTTGCGCCAGCGGCGGAACCCGCCCAGTTCCAGCACGCTGCCGACCAGCGCCAGCGTCCACACCGCGGCAAACAGGCTCCAGCCCCACGCGCCCGGCAGGGCAATCAGGGTGAACGGCGTGTAGGTGCCGGCGATCAGCAGGTAGATCGAGAAGTGATCCAGCTTCTTGAAGATCTGTTTGGTCTGTCCGCGCACGCTGTGATAAATCGTCGAGGCGCTGTAGAGCAGGACCAGCATGGCGCCGAAGATGGAGGCGCTGACGATCTTCCAGGGATCGCCGGTGAATGCGGCCATGACAACCAGAACGATCGTTCCGATGACCGACAGCACCGCGCCGACCAGATGCGTCCAGGCGTTGAAACGTTCTCCGTGATACATGGATTCTCCTCAAAGCGCGCCGCGACCGTCAGGTGCCAATCCCGGGGCCATGCGGACCGGGACGAGGGCTTGCGCGCGCGCTAGAATACCGCAATGCCATACACTCCGATCACCCCCGCA